>JABSSL010000160.1 GCA_013214355.1 Saprospiraceae bacterium
TCGAATTCATATAATCTGCACTACTCTTTGGATGAAATATGCTCGTGACCATCTCCACAATTTAATAATTACATATCAACTTATTTAGATGTGTATAAACCATAGACATAAATGCACGAAAATCCCATCTGTGTATCTGGCTATGCATATTTGTCACGCTGTGACAGGCGCTTGCACGGATTGCTTTTGGTCTAGCAAGCTTGAAGGGAACAACCCCGCTAGGGGTTAAATATACCTAGCCATGAATCCCGGTAAATCCGTGCCTTTTAGGTACGGTATATATGTCCCGGCCCTCGAAATAATATCCCAAAATGGTAAAGTTCAAAAACCTATAATCAAATGATATCGACCAACCCACATCGGAAGTTTCTCCTAGACACAGATATCCGACGTTTTCTAAGGGACGTTCAGGAAAAACTTCGGCTATCTTGGCTATTGTTAAGCTAAAGCGTCCTTGATGACATGCCCTTCTACATCTGTCAAACGGAAGGGGCGTCCTTGGAATTGATAGGTGAATTTTTCGTGATCGAAGCCCAACTGATGCAGAATGGTAGCTTGTAAGTCGAATACCGACGTCCGACCGCTGATCGGGCTATAGCCAATCTCATCCGTCTCGCCATATGTAAAGCCCCCCTTCATGCCTCCCCCTGCCATCCACATGGTGAAAGCATCAGGATGATGGTCTCTACCTTTGAAAGGCAGATCTACTCCGTTTCGGTTTTCTTGCATAGGAGTCCGGCCGAATTCCCCGCCCCAAACAACCAGGGTTTGCTCTAGCAATCCTCTTTGCTTTAGATCTCTAAGCAATGCTGCCACGGGCTTGTCCATCTGATCACACTTTCGTACGAAGCCAAGGTTTAAGGCGCCTCCTTCTCCCGTACCGTGTGAGTCCCAACCCCAATCGTAGAGCTGTACGAATCGTACGCCCTTTTCGACTAATTTTCTAGCTAGTAGGACATTATTGGCAAAGGAAGCTTTTCCTGGTTCAGTACCGTACATCTGGTGGATGTATGCGGGCTCATCATTAATGCTCATTACTTCAGGAGCTGCCACTTGCATACGGAAGGCCATCTCGTATTGTGCCATCCTAGAGAGGATCTCGGGATCTTGGAATTCCTGATGGGTTAATTCGTTGACTTTATTGATTGCTTCGATCGATGCCTTTCTTAGGTCTCTATTCATTCCTTTGGGGTCGCTCAGGTAAAGCACGGGCTCACCTTTGGATCGACATTGTACGCCCTGGTATAATGAGGGTAAAAAACCACTTCCCCAAACGGACTTTCCGGCATCTGGGTTACTTCCCCCGGAAGTCAAAACCACAAAGCCAGGAAGATTCTCATTCTCTGATCCCAGGCCATAGGTCACCCAGGAACCCATGCTAGGTCTTCCCAGTCGCGGGCTGCCGGTATGCATGAGGAGTTGGGCGGGGGCGTGATTAAATTGATCCGTATAAACAGCCTTGAAAAAGGTGAGGTCATCTGCTAGAGTGGCCAATTGTGGCACACGGTTGGAAATCCAGGCTCCAGACTCCCCATGCTGCTTAAAGGTAGCTTGAGGTCCAAGCATCTTAGGCACGCCGCGGATAAAGGCAAAGCGCTTTCCCTCCAGTAAACTAGGAGGACAGGCTTGACCATCCAACTTTGCCAGTTCTGGTTTATAGTCAAATAGTTCTAATTGTGAGGGGGCGCCGGCCAGATGAATGTAGATCACCGACTTAGCCCGAGGGGCAAAGTGCGGTTGCCTTAGGGCATCCAAATAGTGGCTTGCTAGATTCGATTCGGTACCAGCCGCAGATTGCCCGCCTTGGCAACCCAGGAGGCCACCTAAGGACATGGCTCCCAAGCCTAACCCTAGTTGTTTCAAGAAAAGTCGGCGTGTTTCTAATTGCCCTTGTCTTAGCAGAGCTTCCTGTATAATCGTTGATTGCTTTTTTGCCATGATCTAGCTTTTGGTAATGAACTCATCAAGATTCAGAATAGCGTTGGCCACGATCACTAGGGCGGCCAGCTCTGTTCTTTCCGGTGCTTCACTTAGCTCTCCCAGGAGTTCTTGCGCAGCCTCCTCATCTTGCTGGAAATCTTGCAAGGCTTGGTCGTATAACTGTTCTAGAATTTTCTGCTTTTCGGGGGCTATTTCTTGTAAGATAGCTTCCTGATAGGCCCAGGCGATCTGGTTTTCTATCCCTTCTCCTTGGTCCTGCATTCTTTTGGCAAAATGTTGTGCGATTTCGATAAAGACCGGATCGTTTAAGGTGACCAAAGCCTGCAGCGGAGTATTCGTCCGTATTCGTCGAGCAGAGCATTGGTCTCTGTTGCCTAGGTCGAAGGTGACCATAGAGGGATAGAGGGCGGAGCGCTTCCAATGCGTGTAAAGGGCTCGGCGGTAACGATCTTCCCCTTGGCTCAAAATCCACTTTTCGTTGTTGTACGGGATATTCCAAATACCGTCTGGTTGAGGTGGCTTCACCGGAGGGCCAAACATTTTGCTACTGAGTAAGCCACTTACAGCTAAGGATTGATCTCGGACCTGTTCCGCGGACAAGCGCACTCTTGAGGCTCTTGCATAGTATAGGTTGTTTGGATCTTTTTCTTCTCTTGGAGAAGTGATCACCGAAGACTGTTGATAAGTGGCTGAGGACACCATAACCTTTAGCAGGGTTTTAATACTCCATTGGTATTCGTGCATAAATTGGTGTGCTAGCCAATCTAGCAGAGCGGGGTGAGTTGGTGGCTCGCCCTGGGTGCCGAGGTCTTCCAAGGTAAGCACCAAGCCTCTGCCAAAAACCTGCTCCCAGAGTCGGTTGACCATGGTTCTTGAGGTTAGTGGATGTTGCTTGCTAGTTAGCCATTTAGACAAGCCCAGGCGATTCTTGGGTTCATTATCTGGGAAGGGTGGGAGTATGTCGGGGACATCTGGCTGGACTTCTTGCTTATGTACCATCCAATTTCCACGGTCGAATACATGGGATTTACGCTGCATATCCCTTGGGTTTTCCACGAGGATAAGCGAATAGGGCGGATAGGTGTTCAATAACTCCCAGAATGTAGCTTTGTACTTTTCGTATGCTTCGTCAGTTGGCCCCGGGAAGAATTTACCGAAATGAAACCAGTCAAAACTTATGCCACGAGCATCGCTATTCTCTAATTCGGGGTTTTCGTAGGTGAAGTAAAGGTCGTGAACACCTGTTGTTGGTTTTAACTCGACACTGGTAATTTGCTTACCCTTAGTTTTGGCAATAGAAAGCTCTGCCAATAAGGGACCATCGGGGGAATCTAGGTGGATTTGTGCCGTTCCTGTTTCCCGGCCGGTGCTATAGCGATAGATGATCTGCTCTTTACCGGTTAAATCAACTTGTGCGAGGCGGGCAGAACCTTGATGTCGGAGCCCTAGAAACTTGGTGTCGTATAGCGCAGCATTAACCAGGCTATCTGTTTTAAGGGAGTTATGAGCGGGTTGGCCAGTGCGGAGGAGGGTGGAGATTTCTGTAGCTCTTGCCGGGCCGTCGACTTTTCTTACCCAATTACTCAATTCTGCTAAAGACAAACTATCTTCTCCTGAGAATTGCTTGATCCAAGGGTAGTCGTCGTAAGTGTCTTCATCGCGGGTATTATTGAAGAAGGCATAGAATTCATAGTATTCTTCGTGTTCAATAGGGTCATAAGGATGGCCATGACATTGGGTACAGGCAAAAGTAGTACCCATTAAGGCTTCCCAGGTGGTATTCACTCGATCAAGTACTGCTGCTACTCTGAATTCTTCATTGTCTGTTCCTCCTTCGTCATTGGTTTTGGTGTTGCGATGGAAACCAGTAGCAATGTATTGGGCATCGGTGGGGTTGGGTAGAAGGTCGCCGGCCAGCTGTTCGGTTAGGAATTGATCGTAAGGCAGGTCTTCGTTGAAGGCACGGATAAGCCAATCGCGGTAAGGCCAGATAATTCGATTGGCATCTCGTTCGTACCCTTTGGAATCTGCATATCGCGCTAGATCAAGCCAAACGGCAGTCCAGCGCTCTCCAAATTGTGGACTTGCTAAGAGATCATCAACCAAACGTTCGTAGGCTTCCACAGAATCGTCGGCAAGGAACCGAGCTGCCACTTCTTGGGGAGCGGGTACGCCGATTAAATCTAAGCTTACCCGACGTAATAGCGTGTTTTTATCTGCTTTAGGAGAAGGAATTAGCCCTTGAATACTCAGTTGTTCACTAATGAAATGATCAATTTCATTCTTTTCCCAAGGTCCAGCGGCACCGTCTAGGCTACCTAAGGCCGTTTGTGTACTGGTAGGGACATCGATCTCTTCAACAGCTTGATAGGCCCAATGAATACCCCATTCGGCACCCTGCTTTATCCATTTTCGTAGGATATTGGCTTCCTCAGCTGGGAGAGGATCTGCTTCGAAGGGCATCCGTAGTTCAGGATCATCTGATAGTATGCGTCGGATGAACTCACTTCTGTCAGGGTGGCCAGGTATGATGGCGGGTTGACCAGATTCGGTAGGCGCTAAGGCCTGAGCGCGAGTCATCAAACTAAAACCACCACTTTTTTTCACTCCTCCATGACAATGAATGCATCGTTTATTCAGGATTGGCTTGACTTGGGTATTGTAATCTATTTTGGGGGCAAAAAAGCGACTCCAATTCCCCAATAGCAAAATAACTAATAGGAGGAGTCCGGAAAATAAGAGGAGTTTCCGGTGGCGCCCTAAAGGGGTGAGGAAGGATAGATAGCGCTTGCTGGTATCCATAATGGTAGCTCGTTTTGTTTTGCGGAATGAAGTTAATAAATAAAGGTATGGGAAAGAAGAAGTTGAATACCGTTGGACAAAAATAAGCTAAAAAGCAGCGCGGTAAATATCCGATTTTTTGCCCCGTCATGTCTTTGGGAAACTTCGGATGTTTTGCCTGGGTTTTCTTCCAATAAACTGATGTTACAAAGTATTGAAGGACTACACAAACAATTCCATTGCAATATGATCGGCAAGGAGTCGGCCGGCTTCTGTTAACCGATAATTGCCGTCAATTTCCTCCATGTTTTTTGCTTGCATGAACGTTTGGACCTTGTGCTTAAAATGTAAAGCATGTTTTGGAGAGAGCTCGTAGATTTTACTGATTTCACATCCCCAAATGGTTCTCAGACCAGTCATTACATATTCATTGTATCGCTGATCTACCGTTAGTTGCTCTAGTTCGAAGGATAATTCTCCGGCACTCAGCGCTTGAATATACTTGCTGTTATTAGCGATATTCCACTGGCGACTTTTACCATTGAAGGAGTGAGCTGAGGGGCCGATGCCCAGGTATTTTTTACCTTTCCAATAATTAGAATTGTGGACCGCATAGTATCCATCTCTAGCAAAATTTGAAATCTCGTATTGCTCAAAGCCTGCTGCTTTACTGGCCTCAATCAAGCGCTCAAACTGATGGGCTGCTTGTTCTTCATCTACTGGTTGGGCCTTGCCGGTTTTTACAAAATGATCAAGAGCTGTTTGAGGTTCCACTGTTAAGCAGTAGCAGGAAAGGTGTTGAATGGGCTTTTCGAATACCTTTTGCAGGTTTTGTTCCCATTGCGCATGGCTGAGTGTTGGCGTTCCGTAGATAAGATCTACGGTTAAAGCGGTGAACCCCTCTTCCAGAGCCAGGTCGATACAAGCTTCGGCTTCCATGGCTGAATGGGCTCGATTCATAAATCGCAGATCTTCCTCCAGGAAGGATTGAATACCAATACTTAAGCGATTGATGGGCGTTTTTCGAAGTGCTTGTAGCTTTTCTCGACTCAGGTCATCAGGGTTGGCTTCCAAAGTTATTTCAGCCCCGTCAACTACTTTGTGAAAACGCTGAATCTGCTGAAAAAGGAGATCCAACTCCTTCGCAGACAATAGAGAAGGGGTTCCCCCACCTAGATAGATACTTTCGAGTTCTTCTCCTTCTAAGTATCCTTTTTGCTGCTCAATCTCCGTGAGCAGGGCTTGCAAGAGTGGCTCTTTCTGCTTCAGTGAAGTAGAAAAATGAAAGTTGCAATAGTGACAAGCTTGTTTGCAAAAAGGAATATGGATATAGATACCTGCCATAATTTGAGCTGGAAATCTGCTTTATGCGGGAAAGTACAGATATTTCGGAGAAGATGTGCCGAGCTTCTGGAACTTTTATGGGTAGACTTGAGGTTATAAGTCTTCTGGAATTGTTGGGAAGGTTTCGGGGCGGTAATTTTATTCAAAAAAATCATTGAACATCAAGAAGCTATGTCACACCTTTCTCTGTCAGACGAGGATTTTGAAATCCAATTTGCGGACACGACACTTCCCCCTCAGTTGTTTTCCCACGAAGCACATCTTCGCTTAGCTTGGATCCACATCCGGAAGTATGGTAAAGAACAAGCTATTAATAATGTATGTAATCAGATTAAGATCTTTGATCAGACGCATGGTGATGGAACCATGTTCAATCGGACGGTGACAGTAGTGGCGGTAGAGGCGGTAGCTCATTTCATGTCCAAGTTTGAAGCGACAGATTTCTCCACCTTTATCACACAAGCCCCTCAGCTTAAGACTAACCTAAAGGACCTGATCTCTCTACACTATAGTTGGGACATCTTTAACGATGCTGCTGCTAAAAAGACCTATCTCAAACCAGACCTCTTGCCTTTTGATTGAGCCTACTTTTATAATTTCTTCTCGAAAAAGCGAATACCTGGGGTGGGGTTATCATTGTACGCTGGGATAGGTTGAAACCCAAAATGGTGGTAAATCCCTTGCGCGCTAGTCATCCAAGGGTGTGAATCAAGGCGTATGTATTGGTAGGATTGTCCTATAGCTTCTTTCAGGAGGTGTTCTACTAGCGCTCGACCAATCTGTTTTCCCCGAAACTTTGGAGATACATACAGGCGCTTCATCTCACAATAGTTACTATCTAGGGATTTAAAAGCTACGCACCCAGCAGCTAGGCCTTCCCATTGCGCTAAGATCAGACAACCACCAGGCGGACCATATCTCCCCGGTAATTCTGCAAACTCTTTTTCATAGTTGCCCATAGCGGGGTCAAAATTTCGCATTCGAGCATATTCCCAGAGTAATTCTCGCACTTGAGAAACTTCCTTGTCAGCGGTAGCAATCATGGTGTGAAGCATGCCATAAAGATACGTGACTTTCTTTTGCTAAGGGTAGAATTGGAAGGGAACGAAAGGGAGAAAGTGAATCTGGAATTTGGCAATATTTGCCCCCTGCGCGCAACACATTTTATATAACTTTGTTTTATATAATCTTTAGGTTAAATAGTGTAACAACAGATCTTCCAACTCGCCAGCCGGAATGGGTAAGATATTGTTGTTGCGGTATCCATTAGTATACATACGGACTGTTGCTTATGAAATTTGCTGTAATCCTTTCTGCCCTAAGTGCCCTGGTAATGGGACACAGTATTTTCTTAGCAGTATATTTCTGGACAGCAAATTCTAAGAAACCGCTTTCTAACCGCCTATTGGCGCTGCTCCTGTTAGCCTTGGCTATTCGAATCTGTAAATCTATCATTATTGTGGCCTTTCCGGATGCCTCTGACTTCTGGCCTTCTTTAGGTTTGATTGGGATGGCCGCTATTGGTCCATTTCTATGGCTCTATTTATGCTCCCTTTTTCAGCAAAATTTTAAGATTCGGGCGCTACACTACCTCCATTTTACCTTATCTGCCTATATGTCAGGTGCAGTCTTTTTTGTGGAGGATCTTCGGGGATTGTATGAAATTGCTGTCTATCAAATTCTAATCTACCTCATTGCTGTCGGCTACTTGGTGTACGAACATCAACATAGACTAGAGCAGGCCGAAAATTGGCGGACCTGGATTTATTTACTAATTGGTGGGGTGACTGCGATCTGGGGGGCTTTTACCTTCCAACTCTATTTCGCTAATCCCTTAAGCTATATTGGGGTGACTGCCATTGCAACCTTGGTGTTGTATAGTTTGTCCTTTTGGATGATGCGACGCAGTAAGATATTGGATCATCAATTTGATATCGATAACGGAAACAGGATAGATGAAGCTTTTGAGCATTTAGGGGCACGAATCTTGGAAGAGATGGAAGTGCAGAAAAGATTTCAGGACCCTCAACTTAGCATTAGTAAATTAGCCAAACACCTCAACACGCCAAGTCATCAAGTTTCCAAAGCGGTGAACGCTTATTTTCAGAAGACCTTTCCCGAGCTTCTAAATGCTTATCGAATCAAAGCGGCCTCACAAATGTTAGAGAATCCCGACTTCCAACATTTAAGTATCGAAGCGGTAGCCTACGAATGTGGTTTTCAATCGATATCTGCCTTTTATGCCAGTTTTAAGAAGAGTAATCAGATGACACCTGCTCAATACAGAAAACAGTACTCGATAGCCTAAAATCTCCTTCCTTATTCCAAAGTAGTATTCCTAATTTGCGAATTAGGAAGGTTTGGCACGCAATTATCCCTTATCTTTCGTAAGCTCGTGAAGGAACATTCCTCCAAAAGGATTAGGAATACCCTCACCTCTCCTCTTTTACAACGTACTATCCAGGCAAACTCCAATTTGCCTCTGTCTTTTTATTTCACTTAAATCATCACCATGGCTAGATTTACTTTGAATATTAATGGGAAACAGCGACAAGTGGACGTTGATCCAGAAATGCCCTTGCTTTGGGTATTACGGGATGAACTTGATATGAAAGGCACCAAATTTGGTTGCGGTAAAGCGCTATGTGGAGCCTGTACGGTTCACTTGAATGGTGCGGCGATCCGTTCTTGTGTTTTGCCGGTGTCAGCGACTGTGGGCGCTCAAATTACAACGATAGAAGGACTTTCTGAGGATGGCTCACATCCTGTACAGCAAGCCTGGATGGAAGTGGATGTTCCCCAGTGTGGCTATTGCCAAGCAGGACAAATTATGACAGCTTCTGCACTTTTAGCGAACAACCCCAAACCAAACGAGGAAGAAGTAGCAGCGGTCATGTCTGGGAATTTATGCCGATGTGGGACCTATCCCCGGATTAAGAAAGCCATTGATCGAGCCATTGAATTGTCCAGGTAGGCTCACCCATTTCTTGTTATCCTTAAAAAGTAAAAACTTATGACTACGCATATAAATAGGAGAAAATTTATCCGAGTTAGTGGACTCTCCAGCGCAGGTTTGTTACTAGCCTTTCATCTCCCCGGCAAGAATACTCAAGAGTCAGTTGCCGAAGAGGTCGAGTTAAATGCCTATCTCAAAATTAGTACGGATGGCCACATTCAGATTGTGGCTAAGAATCCCGAGATTGGGCAAGGGGTGAAAACCTCACTGCCCATGATTATTGCGGAAGAGTTAGAGGTAGATTGGGATCAAATTGAGGTGGTACAAGCTGGCGCTGATTCACGTCTTGGTGCCCAATTCGCCGGTGGGAGTATGTCAGTGAAAACAAATTGGGACGCCTTGCGAAATGCAGGAGCTACGGCTAAAGCGATGTTGATTCAAGCGGCGGCAAATGAATGGAAAGTATCGAATGCGGATTGCTATGCTAGTGCAGGTGTGGTTTATCGAAAGGGCAAAAAGAAAGGAAAGCCGTATGGAGACTTAGTGGTAGCCGCAGCGAAACTGGAAGTTCCTAAGGATGTGCCCTTAAAGGCCCCTGCAGATTATAAAATCTTAGGCAAGTCGATTCCTGGTGTAGATAACCTAGCCTTGGTGACCGGGAAACCACTCTTTGGCTTGGATGCTCGCCCTTCCGGAGCCTTAATTGCCGTGTTGCAGCGTAGCCCAGTTTTTGGTGGGGTAGTGGAAAGTTTTGATGCCACGGCTGCTTTGCAAGTCCCGGGTGTGGTAGAGGTGGTAGAGGTGAAGGCTTCCGCTAGCAAGATGCAAAATCGGTCGAGTGTTGCGGTGCTAGCAAAGAATACTTGGTCCGCCATGAAAGGTCGTTCTCTACTTCAGGTTAAATGGAAGGTCGAGGAAGGACAGGAGGAAAGCAACCGACGCATCCGGTCAGAATTGGATAAGTTAACTAACCAAAAGGGGGAGATTGAGTTGAGGAATGATGGAAATGTAGAAGAAGCCTTCGCTAATGCACCAACGGTCTTGGAGGCTACCTATGAGGTTCCCTTCCTGTATCATGCTACCCTAGAACCCCAAAATTATTTTGCAGATGTGAAGGAAGACAGTATCTACTTGAGTGGTTCCACCCAGGTTCCTGGAGGAATACCAGGCCTGGCTTCAAGGATTACCGGCATACCTGTGGATAAGATCACCTTAGACCAAAATAGGAACGGAGGCGGCTTTGGTCGTCGTCTAACCGCCGATTATGCGGTAGAGGCTATCGTTTTATCTCAACAGTTGAAACAGCCGGTTCAGGTTGTTTGGACCCGAGAAGATGATATCCATCACGACTTTTATCGCCCTGCTGGGATGTATAAATTCAAAGGTGCTTTAGATGAAAATGGGAAATTAAGAGCCTGGCATCTTCGATCTGCTACTACTTCTCGATATCTATACAGAGGCAGCACAGAGTCGCCACATACTACCGAAGTATTCCCAGATGGCTTCCCCGCGGGCTTTGTTCCCAACTTCAAGATGGAATATAGTCCAGTCGCCACTACTGTTCCTACAGGAGCCTGGAGAGCACCAGGGCATAATGCTACCTGCTTTATTGATCAGAGTTTCTTAGATGAATTGGCTCATGCCGCCGATAAGGATCCGGTTAAGTTCCGCTTGGAATTATTGGGCAATGAGGATAAAACCATGCCCTACGCGGACCACGGTGGTCCTAACTATTCCACTAAACGCTTGCGGAGAGTAATCGAAGAGGCTGCGGATTGGGGGGGCTGGTGGGCTCCACCGACTCGTTTCAGACATCGAGGCTTTGCCGCACACTTCATGTTTGGCGCTTATGTGGCACAAGTGGTAGAGATCCAGCTTGATGAGAAGAACTGGCCCATTGTAAAACATGTATATGCCGTGGTGGATTGTGGGATTCTAATCAATAAATCTGGAGCCCTGGCTCAGCTGGAAGGGGGGATTATCGATGGCCTTAGTGCTGCTTTGTATGGGGGAGTGAAGATTCGAGAAGGAAGGACCAAGCAGGATAATTTTGACACCTATCCTTTGTTGCGCTATCAGGAGGCGCCGAGAATTGATATTCAGATTCTAAAGAGCACAGAGCGTCCGGAAGGACTTGGAGAAATGACCTTGCCTTTAATCAGTGCCGCTTTGTGCAACGCCATATTTGCGGCAACGGGTGAAAGAATTCGCAGCTTACCTTTGAAGGACAATGAGTTATACAGAAAGAGTAGCTAATGTACTGGTCAGGTTCAGTTTAGCTTCTAGGCTGAACCTGACTTTACCCACCAATCCTGGGGCTTCATTCGCTTGCCGAAGCCCAATGTATTGTCTAGCCATAGCATGAATCGTCGAAGTGGAGAATTAGCCAGTTTGATTCCCACTCGATTCCACCATTTGCTGTAATCCTTATTGTAGGGGCAAACCCGAATGCAGATCGCACAATCGGTATTCATCTTTACCCAAAATTGGAAGCATTTTTCGGCATTGACGGTCCATTTTTTGATCCCAGAAAAGCTGGAAAAGTTTGGTGCTTCGGAGGAAGGGGCTTCCTTTGAAATAGCTCTAGGAGGGCAAGCGTTGGCACATTTCTGACAGATTTCGCAGAAGGCTTTCACCCCGAATTCTTTGACCTGATCTACTTCTAGGGGAAGATCAGTAAAAACTTTTGCGATTCGTACATTGGGGCCAAACTCTGGGGTGATGAGCAAGCCATGTCGACCATATTCGCCCAGTCCAGCCTCTATAGCCATTGGAATGCTGAGTGCGGTATCATTTAGGGAAGCGACAGCCTCATAGCCCAGATTAGTGATGAATTGGGCGAGCATATTGGCACAGTTTAAGCTGTTGGCGTAGCCCAATCCGGTAGTCGTACCGCTCAGCGCAGAAGGGAAGGTCTTACCCAGTTGATAATCCATGGGAAGGATCAGCACGATGGCATACTTCAAGGCTGCGGGAAAATCTAGTTCCTGTGCTTTCCCTGATTTTCTATTAAAGTGATGACTATACACCCAGCGATGATCGATTGCACAAATACCCACCGATCCCGCACCAAGGAATCGGGCCACTTGCTTAATTCGTTGGGTAGTCAGTTGTTGATCCGGCAGATTGGCGGGCTTAGGGGGGCCAGGTGTTTGAATAGAATAGTAATCCGTAAAGCCTTCCACCCGCCCCTCTGATTCCAGTTTCATTTCTCCCACTACATCAGTTAGGTGCCAACTGGCATTGCGTAAAGCATAGTCCCAGTGATTGAAACCTTTAGCCTTTTTGGGCTTGTAATTGGTGATGTCATAGCTAACGAAGAAATCCTTTGGATCAATACTATCATCCCACATCGCCCGATTGAAGATATCGTTCTTCTGGTTATAGGCCGGAAGCTGAGGGTCTATCTGAAATAAATCATCTAAAGGACTAGAAGGAGTTCCGGCTCTTTCCATGCTGCGATTATTTACTTTTTGATCCAATGGTAAATTTGATATACACTGTGCAAAAAATAAGCAGACAGGCAGCGCGGCAAGATATCCGAAGTGGGTTGGTCGAAATTAGGCAGATTTTGCCAATATGACTTCCCCGTTTTTGGATATTCGTTTTATCTCGTTGCGTAGTAACTTTTGTCTCTGTGCTACAATGGATTGACCAAACTCGTG
>JABSSL010000161.1 GCA_013214355.1 Saprospiraceae bacterium
ATGCTACGGGTCCTAAGCCTACTTCCCCAACCAATCCGCCTATCATACCCCCCTCTCCTACAACCTTGGAAGTGGAAAAAGACCGTGTGATTGCGCCCTTCTCCAAGGAACCTACCAGTCCGCCTGCTCTGTCACCTACGGCCGAAACCGTACCGGTGCTAGAACAGGACTCAATCTGCCCTTCGACGACACGACCCACCAGCGCGCCAATCGGTGAACCTCCGGTGACGTCAGCATTCACTAAATGTAGGTTTCGGATAGCTCCATTGCCTGCTAGTACACCGAATAGGCCCTGGTTGGTGCGCAAGGTTCTTTGCACCATCAATCCGGTAATGGTGAAGCCATTTCCTTCAAAGGTTCCGGTGAAGGGTCTTGCCATGGTGCCAATGGGCAACCACCCAGAGGGATCGCCAGCTATCACATCTTGCACATTGATATCTCGACTTAAGCTGTAGTGATTATTGGGGAAGTGTCTTACTAGATCTAGCTCCTGAGCGGTGTTGATGATGTAAGGACTGGTAAGATTTCCGTTACCTGCTGAAAAAGCAGGGACAGGTTCTAATTCTGTCGTGAAGCTAATTTCGAGAGTGGATAGCAGTTGCTCGCTTCCAGGCCCCAGTTCTCCGGCTTCAATGGTCAAGGTATAAGGCGTTGCATAGGCCAATTCTTCTGCTGGGACTACCACCAACTTCAAGCCTCCATCCGTGACCCCTACAGCTTTACCTAACTCTTGATTGCCACTAGTAAGCTTTACCGCAGCTGCAGATTTGGTATTGTCAACTGGCCTAGAAAACTGAATGGTGAAGGCAGGCTCAATGGATATACCTGTAGCGCCATCCTCTAAGCTTAGGCCACTTATGGTTACGGTTGAAATCGTTATTTCTAATTCATCAGATGGGTTATCATCTTCTCTTTTGTTGCAACTAATCAGGAGTAGGAAACTAAACAGGATGAGAAGACCTGAATGGATGTTAAATTTTGAAGTTTGCATGTCTAAAGGTTTGCAGAAATGGATACTGTCATGGCAATGCCTTACCATCGCAAGGGCATGCATGAATTAACAAAGCATATCGCTGATTGTTGTATCTCAAGACACAGTGGGTGGGCTTCTTGCCTTCAGTTTTTCTAGGTAGTGGCAAGAATCGAAGTTAAAAATACGACTTTCCAAGCACAATTTAGAGCCTCTACATCTATGGTGCCATTTCTGTTCGTTGCGAAATAATCCAACCCTGCCCCGGCCCAAGGTAGTAGAAGAGTCCTAGTTCGGAGATCCGGAAGGAAAAGTTGGGTTGGTAACGCTGAATGTATCGCTGGGCCGCTTGAAATTGCTCGGCTTGCTGAAAACCAGCAATGCTGGCGTGAAATTTGACATTACTCCCTTCGTAGGGATCAGGAGAAATGCCAAACATGGTCTTCATATCTTGTAAGACTCGCTCATGAAAATCGGTAAGGATAGCATTTTCTTGGACATCCAGAAACAAGACCTGCTCTCCGAAATAGCCGAAGCCGTCCAAGTTTAGTTCAAAGGCAGGGGTATCTGCAGCCAATTTTGTTAAATACTCAGTATATGGCTCGATCTCACTTGCCTCAAAGGGCGATTTAAAGGTCACATGCGGAGGTTGTCGAGCCATGCCAATTCCGATCACTTGCTGCAGTTCCCATTGCAATTGACGAATAAAATTATGTGCCGGGATATCTAAGAGAATGCCAAAGCCTATATTCATTTATCTGGGTATTTTTAATTATCTAGAACTTTATTCTCCTTTTTTATTCTTTAAGCCTTACCGTAGGGTTTTCAACCAGCGCGGCAGGTCTGACTTGGTTTCCTTTCATCCCGAAATCGCCTAGTTCTTGCCTGACCTGCTTAGCTTTTTCTAGTAATTCTTCCACAAGTTCGGGGTGCTGATCGGCTATATTTTGGGTTTCCGCATCATCTTTGGACAAGTCATAAAGGGCTACTGGCCTTCCTTCTCTCATGATCGCTCTATGGAAGTGCTGATACATGCTATCTAAAGGTAAATGGATTTTCCACTGGCCCTTGCGAATAGCTTGGAGATGTTCCAACTGATAATAGTAGAAGTATTCGTAAGGCGAAGTCGCCTTTTCGCCCTGTAAGAGGGGAAGGATATCATGACCGTCAAGCTTTACATCTGGTAAGGGGACATCTACGATCTTGGCTATGGTCGGAAACAAATCCATGGTAGTAGCCATTTCGTTCTCGATGGTCCGAGCGGATAGCTTCGATGGCCACCAGAAGATGCCTGGAACCCGCATGCCTCCTTCCATTGTACTACCTTTCCACCCGGATAAAGGCTTATTCGTTCCGCCAAAGGGTTTGGCTGCGCCATTATCGGAGGTGAAAAGGACCATGGTGTTTTCGGATAGCCCCTCACGTCGTAGATAGTCGAGAATCTGGCCCGTTGACCAGTCTATCTCCTCGACCGCATCGCCATAAATCCCATTCTTTGACTTCCCCTTAAAATCATCACTGGCATAGAGAGGATTGTGGGTCATGGCATGGGGTAAGTAGAGGAAGAAGGGACGTGATTTATCCTGTGCTATAAATTCTAAGGCCTCCTGTGTGTAACGTTGGGTTAGCGTCGCTTGATCAACTGGTGCTTCGATCACAGTATCGTTGCGCATTAAGGGTAGGGGACAAAAATCCCGGTTCATATCATTACTGTAAGGGATACCGTAGTAGTAGTCAAAACCATTTTTGGTGGGTAAGAAATGGGGTTGATCCCCAAGGTGCCATTTCCCTATGATGGCCGTCCGGTACCCTTTCCCCTTCAGGAGTTCGGCGATAGTGGTTTCGTCAGGATTTAATCCCTTGTACGCCCTCGGGAAAAGTACTTGACGACCTACGCTCCCCCAGGGGCGCGTATTGAGGTGCATATCTACTCGCTGCCCATAGCTGCCCGTCATGAGGCTGGCTCTAGATGGGGTACATAAGCCACTGGATACATAGAAATCCGTAAGTACAACCCCTTCCGCAGCCATGCGATCCAAGGCTGGGGTGCGATGGACAGTATTGCCATAGGGGCCGATATCTCCATACCCGAGGTCATCGCAAAAGATTATAATAAAGTTGGGAAGCTTTTCAGAAGATTCACAAGCCGTGAGGCAGCTGATGATCAGGCAGACCAAAAGTGTTCTAACAATTAGCATGTTGGATAAAATTGTCCGTACCTGTTCCTACTTTTTCGACATTCAGAAGTCAGAGATTAGATATCAGATGTCAAACGTCAGACCGCTAAGTTCGTGCTAAGGCCTAGGATTCTTGTATCTTACAGCGAAGTAGTCTAACTTCTTATCTCTAGCAGTAAGGTACTTGTTTAAAGTTAAAATGGTTATTCTATTGTTGTTCGTTCTCAAGTTTTCCAATGGGACGATTTCCGCTGCCTTTTTCCATGCCTTGATTAAGGTCTCCAAGTTCTTCACGTGCACGTTGAGCCACTGCCTGCAATTCTTCTATAACTTCCGGATAAAGGGTGGCCACATTATAGGCCTCCCCGGGGTCCCGAACCAAGTTGTACAGCTCAATTGAGTCTATCTTCGTCGATACCCGTTTACCACCTCTGCCATCATTTCCTGGAGGCGCGTTGTAGGAGCCATAGGTATGCGGGAATACCAGTTTCCACTGACCTTTGCGCACCGCATTCAGGTGGTTCTTGCGAAAGTAATAGTACAGCTCCCTACGAGGCGTTTGCTCCAGGTCCCCACGCCATACCGCTTGCATACTCACCCCATCGATGGGATGCCCTGGAAGCGGAATATTAACGATCTCAGCAATCGTAGGGAAGATATCAATATTACAGGACAATTTATTACTAACCCGGCCAGCTGGGACCTTTCCTGGCCAACGGATAATCATAGGCACTCTCTGTCCTCCTTCCCAGCTAGTCGTCTTACCTTCTCGTAGACCACCCGAGGATCCGGCGTGGTTGCCGTAGTTAAGCCAGGGACCATTATCAGTTGTAAAAATGAAGATTGTATTGTCTGTAAGACCTTCTTCTTCTAGCGTTTGCATGACCTGTCCTACCGACCAATCTAGCTCCATCATGACATCTCCATACAAGCCCTGCTCACTTTTTCCACGAAAATCAGCTGATACACCCAGTGGAACGTGAGGCATGGTATGCGGAAGATATAGGAAGAAAGGTTGGTCAGCATTGCGTTTAATAAAGTCAACGGCTTTATCTGTATAGAGTTGGCTAAGTTTATCTTGTCCAGCAAAGGATTTGATTTCCTCAATGGTTTCATTGCCTTCAATCAAAGGAAGATGTGGGAAATGCCCTCGTCCTTCGCCCTCTTTGGCCTGGGTTCCATCCAGTTTGATGGGCCACATATCATTTGAATAGGGGACACCCACGTATTCATCAAACCCATGCTGTAAGGGTAGAAACGCCTTGTGGTGGCCTAGATGCCATTTGCCAAAGATTCCAGTGGCGTAACCTTTTTCCTTTAACAATTCTGCGAGGGTGACTTCATCAGCGTTGATTCCGATCTCATGGTGAGGGAAAAGAGCACCGGAGATGCCAATTCGATTCGGGTAGCAGCCAGTGAGGAGGCCTGCGCGCGAGGCGCTGCATACGGGTTGGGCCGAATAATGATGCGTGAAGCGCATACCTTGACTAGCTAGTTGATCGAGATAGGGGGTAGTGAAACCGGCGGCGCCATAGCTGCCAATGTCTCCATAGCCTTGATCATCGGTAAAGATGAGTACAATGTTGGGCGGATCATTACCGGCTTCTTTAGAGGCTTGCTGATTTGTACAGGCGGAGAGGCTTAGCCATACCATTATCGTAAGTAGACTTGTTTGAAGAGTTGGCATACAATTTAGCGTCAAAACTGAATAATAAGAGGTAGGATTAAATCCCTTTGGTTAAAATAGGTATTTGCGCTAAGAAAGTAAGGTTTCCACTCAGAAATAACCACTTGCGCAAAGGGAATGCACAAGGCAGGCAAAACGATAAGAAAGGTACAAGTGCCAATCGTTGGAAGGATCAGCGGGCTAATTGGAGAAATCTCTTAATAACCACAAGACCGGTAGACGATACGGCACCGTACCTAATTGAAATGGGAGTTTTAGCGGTAAGCAGGAAAAATTGGAGGAAGGAAACCTGCGGATATAAGTTTTAAAGGAAGACTTTAAATAGATACAGTAATTGAGGTGGTATCTGTAACTTAACTTACATTAGGGGAAATACAACAATTACAGCATAAGATCAACGGAAAAACCAACAAGTAATGAAAAAAAATAATACGATTTTGCTGCTCGCCCTTGCTATTGTAAGCCTCTTTACCCAATGCAAGACTGCAGAGAACGGAGAACTTTCTCGACCTAACGTCATCTTGATCATGGCTGATGACCTTGGCTATGAGACGGTACAGGCCAATGGGGGCATTGCTTATCAAACCCCTAATCTTGACCGAATGGCTCAGGAGGGTATTCGATTTGAACATTGTTATGCCCAGCCCCTATGCACGCCCAGTCGAGTACAGATCATGACGGGGATCTACAACGTACGGAACTACATCAAATTTGGGATCCTTGATACTAGCCAAACCACCTTCGGGCATCTCTTTCAGGAAGCAGGCTACCAAACTTGCATTGTTGGGAAGTGGCAGCTAGGTAAAGATCCAATGAGTCCACGCTGGGCTGGCTTCCAGGAACATTGTCTATGGCAGGTGCGCAAGGGTAGGGTAGATTCTACTGGGAGAGACACTCGCTTTTCCGAACCCGTGTTAGAAACCAATGGTACGCTGAAGACGTATGAAAAGGGGCAATTTGGTCCAAGAGTAGTGGCAGATTATGGCTTGGATTTCATCGAACGTGCTGCCAAGCAGGAGGACCCGTTTCTCCTATATTATCCTATGATTCTCACTCATTGTCCTTTTAGTCCTACGCCAGACTCTCCGGAATGGGCGGTAGATGATACGACTGTAATGGAGTATAAAGGGCATGCACACTACTTCGAAGATATGATGGCTTACACCGATCGAATTATAGGGGATATAAACGCAAAATTGGAAGAAC
This sequence comes from Saprospiraceae bacterium, assembly GCA_013214355.1. GTDB lineage: Bacteria > Bacteroidota > Bacteroidia > Chitinophagales > Saprospiraceae > DT-111. Next base: position 6,041 of record JABSSL010000161.1, read on the forward strand.
TAGGCATCGCGGACAACACACTAGTGATCTTTACCGGAGACAATGGTACCGATGTACCCGTAGTATCTGAGATGAAAGATCGAGCAGTAGCGGGTGCTAAGGGAGAGTCAACGGATGCAGGAACTCGGGTGCCCCTATTTGTGAAATGGCCAGCTCAAATTCAGGAAGGGCAGCTCAGTACGGAACTGGTTGATTTCACAGATATGCTGCCAACCATTTGTGAAGCTACAGGGATAGCCCTCCCCGATGATTTGGATCTGGATGGTCGCAGTTTCTTGCCTCTAATGCAAGGTGAAGACACGGAACCTCGTTCTTGGATCTATAGTTGGTATTCCCGGAATGGAGAATTGGAAAAGGCGCGTGTGTTCGCTCGCAATCAGCGCTATAAGCTATACGATACCGGAGAGTTCTATGAAGTTCCTACTGACTACCTGGAGGAAAAACCACTGGCTGTAGATAGTCTAGATGCTGACCAGACTCAAGTATTTACAGAATTAAAGGCGGTACTGGATCATTATGCCAAGCGGCGGCTGGCGGATATCGAATAGTCTAATTTTATGTACAATATTCCTTAGAAAAGGAGAAACTCACAATGTGAGTCCAAAACTCACACTTATAGGGTGAAAGCTTTCAAAAAGAAATCATAGCATTCTTTCACTTTATAACTCCAAATTCTAAAATGAAAACCATCCGATTGTTTATGCTAGGGGTGCTTGCCCTAGCCAGTCTACAAGCTTGCCAAAAAGACGATTTTGGCCAATTTGAAACGAACAATACCGCCGCCTTCGTTTATGATGATCCTGAATTGGAAGGCAATGATGATCAAGACCATGCACCATCGATTCAAACAGATTTTTTGTTTGACGTGACACAAGATACGATTAGCCTACAAGGAAATGCCGAATTGACATTTTTTGACGAGGACTTGATCAATCCCGCCGAAAACCTGATTGGATTTACCCAAAGTATCAATTTATTTGAACCGATTCAGCCAGATCGTAAGGTGGCTAGTGCCGAGATTTACATTACACAGATAGATCCCATTCGTCGGGATAGTACCAATGCCTATGTACAGATACGGTTTGATTTTGGTCATGGTTCACTGTTCACCGAAGCTCGATTTGTAATTCAACCTGCGGCTGCAGGGAGTGCCGTAGATGTACAAGCCAGGATGCAGGAGATAATCGTGCTGGAAGGAACAAGGCTGGTAGCTGATCAAGCAGGGAAGTTCCGTTTTGATGCTCTACAATTCGATTTTGAAGAGGTCGCTGATGACCAGTTCGGAGTGGTTTGCTACATGAGCTTTAGGATGAACAAGGAAGGAGAGCTCGAAATCCCGAATGAAAATCCGCAGGAGGATCCCACAGATACAGATAGTCCAAGCGAAGAAAATTAAGTTCGCTCATAGATATCAACGATTAAAAGAGAAAGCCTTCCGAGACGTCTCGGAAGGCTTTCTCTTATCACGCATTTATAATTCTATTGGCTCCTCACTCAGCATATACACCTCCCATCTTTCCTTATAGATTGACCTGTAGATGACTTCTATATCAAACGGCAAGTTATCATCTTTTACTTGCATGTATTCTTGGAAGGCCTTTACCGTCTTAATGGGAGCAGCGATAGTAAAGAAGTTCACAGTTTCTCCCGCCGTCAAGGTACTTCCTCTTGAAAGTTTGGTGTCAGACTCCATAGAGGCGAACTCTTTATAACGAGGAAAGTACTTTTCAAAAAAGTCGGAGAAGCGTAGATTTATCCTTTCTCCTTCATAAATGATGGTCACAGATTCAATTATGGCAGGCCCCAAGCCTTTGTTAACCATATTATTTCTGTAGATATAGGAGGAGTCATTAGTTATTTCCTGCTGGAGGAAACTCAGACGTGGAGTTACCGACAAGCGACTTTGCTTACGCATGATGTTTGTCTGATAGATGAAAATGATCAGTGTTAGCAAGCTGATCGTCATGGCCGATAAGCCAAGTATGCGATCGGTATTCCAGTTCTTTTTCATACGATTTGGGTTTCCGCTAGTTCAAGCTTGGGTTGGCGTTTAATAACCCGCAGCTTGTCCATCCTTACGCGATTCTGAGGCACCGTAATATACTTTATTCTTGGCATCAAATTTAATGGCTTGGTATCCGCCATAAATTCCCACCGCAAATGAAATGGTATGCCCTTTTTTCCGTAATTCCCGAATGGCTTTGTAATCGAAACCAGATTCCAGGTTGAGTGTCCCACCCCCAGTCATTACCGTTCCTGTTGGTTGGGAAGAGCCAGCATGTCGCATTCTAGGCGCATCTCCTGCCTCTTGCAATCCCATATCAAAATCAATTAAGTTCACCACGATCTGTGCGTGACCTTGGGGTTGTACCGCTCCGCCCATTAAGCCAAAACTAACCCAAGGCTTGCCATCTTTGGTGATGAAAGCTGGAATGATGGTATGGAAAGGGCGTTTGCCGGGTTCCAGGACATTGAAATGATCTGCGTCTTTCACATTGAACATCTGCCCACGATTTTGTAGCACAAAACCAAGACCGTCTGGAACCATCCCGGAAGCAAACACGGCATAGATACTTTGGATCAAAGAAACCATATTCCCGTCCTTATCCGCTACGGTTAAGTAGGTTGTGTTGCCAGATTCAATTTCGCCAGCAGGATAGGCATCTGCCGCTTCGTCCATTGAAATCAGTTTTCTGCGCTCGGCAGCATATTCCTTAGAGATCAGTTCCTCGGTGGGGAGCTGGTTAAACTCAGGGTCAGCATAGAATTTGGCTCGATCTTCATAGGCCAGCTTCTTGGCCTCCGTCAGCACGTGGAGGTATTCAGCAGAACCAAAGCCCATTGAGCGAATATCATAAGGTTCTAGGATGTTTAACATTTGCAAGGCTGCGGTACCTTGGCCGTTGGGTGGAAGTTCCCACACATCATATCCACGGTAATTGGTGCTGATGGGCTCGACCCAGTTTGAGGTATGGCTAGCCATATCTTCGTAACGGAGCATTCCACCATGCTTTTTCATGTATTGATCAATGGTTTTGGCAATGTCGCCTTTGTAAAAGGCATCGCGACCTCCATTGGCGATCTTTTCGTAGGTGTTACCAAGGTCTGGGTTCTTAAAGACTTGGCCTTTGCGGGGCGCACTACCGCCTGGCATATAGGTTTCTGCGAAGCCTGGCAAGTTTCGTCTTCTGGCCGTGCTAGTTGACATCTCATAAGCAATTACCTCTGAAACAGGAAAGCCGTTCCTCGCATATTCAATCGCTGGATGGAGGATGTCTTTCATCTCCAGTTTCCCGAATTTCTTGTGCATTTCAAACCACCCATCCACACAGCCGGGCACGGAGACAGGAAGTGGTCCGGTAAAGGGAATATAGTCCATATTGCGCTCGACGAAATAGTCTCGATCTAGCGACTTAGGAGAGCGCCCACTACCATTAAACCCATACAGTTTTTCGGTTTTTGCATCCCACACAATGGCAAAGATGTCACCACCAATTCCACAGCTAGCTGGTTCCACAAGTCCAAGTACAGCATTGGCAGCAATGGCAGCATCCATTGCTGAACCGCCTTTCTTTAGAATATCAAGCGCTACTTGGGTTGCCAGGGGTTGACTGGTCGCCGCCATGCCATTTTGTGCTAGAACTTCTGAGCGGGTCGCAAAGGTCTGGCCCGTTAATCGGTCTTGTCCTTGTGCCATGAAACATAGGAAAATAAAGAAGTAGAGGAAGAAGAATTGTTTTTTCATAATAAGTGCTTTGTAACAGGTTCTGAATACTAGCTAAGCCTTATCCTTTTATGTAGTCCCTGATGATAATCATTATCCTTAAATAATTATAGTGCCCCGACAAAATCCGCAAGATGTTCCGCTGCACCTGTACTCATGAAGCTGGAGATCGCCGATAGATTTACCTGAAATCTGCCTTTAAAAGCAACATACGTGTACGCATACCGTATCGGTACTTTCACGCACTGGCTTCCTATCTCCGGGCCGACTACATTTGTTACCATCAGTCATCAATCAAAATCAAAATGTCTATGAAAATGTTTAAAGTTTCTGTGCTAAGCGTGATACTAGGTTTGGGCTCAATGCATGCGCAAGCGCAGTCGGAGAAGAAGCAATTCTCTTTGCGAAAGGGGCAAGTGTTGGATATGCTTTTCCTTAATACTCGTGTTGGGGTAGAGTCCTTACAAAAGGAATATTTCCAAACCGTCTTCCCATTGGCTTCCAAATTAGGATACCATCGACTCCCCGGATTTTCCATCTCTACTGTCCCACTTCAAGGCAACTACCATCCCGAATTTTTGGCCTTGGCTTATTGGGATGATGTAGAAGCAAGGTCCAGTGCTATGTCTACGATAGAAAAGGAGGTGCCTGATTTTCATGATCGCCGGAAGGCCATCTGGACTTCTTTTAATATCATCTACTTTGAATTGCAGGAAGATGTATCTTTCGAAATCGATGAGGATAAGTATTATGTCGTGAGCGCCTATTGGGGAGAGGATAAAAGTGCCTTTCGGCAGTTTCAAAAGAATTGGCTTAAGGGGTGTAAGGAAGCAGGAGGACAAACGCAGTTAGTACTGACGAATGGCGAATCTCCGTATCTCTATTACCACAATCCTGATTTTCTGGCCATTACCGCCTGGGATGACCAGGAGGCATTTGAAGCCTTCAATGAACGAAATCTTGAGATGGGGCATAAAGTAGCACAACGGGTAAATGAATTCCATGTGCAGTAGGCGCCACACAAAATTATTGGAGAATCACAAAATAAGCTTGATGCTCGGTTGCTCTATCAGCGTAGAAAAGGCCGGGCGCAAGGCTCCTTTAAGTATGGAATCACTGATCACACAGGTCGTCTATTTTGGCTTTTTTCAAAGTATCTTTCTACTGTTGATTTTCCTGTTCTCGTCTAAGAATAGAAGAAACATCAATGGATTCATTGCCTTTTTGGTGGTGATTCTGATGATTGGGTTGTTGGGGCGCGTATTGTTTCTGTCCGAGATATTTGGGCGAAACCTAAGACTGATTTCCCTATCGGAGATGGCAACTTTACTCTTTGGTCCGACAGTTTTCCTCTTTACACGTTCCACGCTGTACGGGCAGCAATTTCAAACCAAAATCTTGCTTCATTATCTACCCGCAGTAGTGTACAATGTGGCCATTCTATTCGTGTTTGTCTTGCCTTCAGATGCAGAGCTGGGACGGCGAATACCTACTGGCGAATTATTTAGAACGATCAGCCTATTCATCGGACTTGCTATTGCCTTCAACTTCGTGTATTGGTGGAGAAGTTATCGGCTGTTTTTAGATTTCAAGAAGAAGCTTCAGGAGGAATTGAGCTTTACCCTAAAAACGCAGTTTTTCCATAATTTTTTGTTGGCGATAGGAGGCTGTTTATTCGCTTGGGTAACTTTTTATCTCTTGAGTTTTACGGGGAATGAGATGATCGAACGTTCTGCTAGGCAGTTCATTTGGTTGAGCTTAGCTTTTATCATTCTCTTCATTGCTTACTATGGCATGACGACTCCCGAGCTCTATCGCTTCAGCCCCGCCATCAGCCCAGCAGATTCTTTAACCGCTAGTTCCGCCAAAGCAACTCCCAAATATGCGAAGTCAAAATTAGATGCTGCTGATCTAGATATTTTGAAGGATAAATTGGAGTCTATCATGCGGGAAAAGAAACCCTTTCTCAATCGGAAATTGATGAAAGCCGAATTAGCTGCGATGTTGGGGGTAAGTAATCCAGAAATCGCTCGCTTGCTCAATGAGCGGATTGGGATGAATTTCTTTGAGTATGTCAACTATTATCGCATTATGGAATTTGTGGAGCTGGCGCAAAAGGAAGAAGCCCAACAACTCACCTTCTTTGGCTTAGCCCAAGAAGCTGGCTTTAACTCGAAAACCACTTTTAACAAGTCTTTCAAGAAGCTAATGGGGACTACCCCAAAGGAGTATTTCACGCAACAGAAGGGCAGTTAGTCCGCATGAATACTTCGGAAGTGGGTGGGTCGAAATCATGTGACTCTAGCTTTTTCAACTTTACCATTTTTGGATATTATTTCGAGGGATGGGACATATATACTGTACCCAAGGGCACAGATTTACCGGGATTCATGGCTAGGGATATTTAACCCCTAGCGGGTTTTGTCTCAAGCTTGTTCAACCCCAAGCAGTCAGTGCAAGCGCCTGTCACAGCGTGACAACATATGCATAGCCAGATATACAGGTGGGATTTTCGCGCATTTATGTACGATATATGAACCACCTTTTGGAGAATACGAAACTTTCGAATGGCCAAAATATGGACCATCCAATTCCGCAGTTTCCATCAGACTTGTCCTGGAAAACTTCGGAAGTGGATTGGTCGATATTTAGAGGAATGAGTAAATAATATTTCTCCAAAATTGGCTTAGGTGTTAACTTAGGGTAAAAAGCATTGAGATGCAAGAGAGCAAGTTGAT
>JABSSL010000162.1 GCA_013214355.1 Saprospiraceae bacterium
AGGGAAATGGGATTATCTAGCCCGCTTGATCATTGGTGGTAAGGGCCAGGGCAAATCAAGCTACCTCAATGCGGTGTCAGATGAGTATCTGGACAAGTTTGGAAAAGCCTATGCAAAAGCTGGCATCCATCCTCGGGTATTCATCCACGACTTTTCAGAATCTCGTGCCTTTCAGGATATACCTACGGTCCAGGAGGTCATCGCTAAAGGAGGACTAAAGTTTGAACATCCCTTAGATCTACTAGCTGCTAAAGACAAGAAAGGGCAACCGGTCTGGAAAAAGGGTAAGATTCGCTACGTGTGCCGTAGACTGCCAGATATCCAACACATGTACCTAATGCTAGCCAACCACTACCGCAACGGCATGTTGATCTGCGACGAATGGACGGTTTACGTACGAGCTAATCCGCCAGACTGGCAAGTTGAAATTGTCAACAACCATCGCAACTACGGCATCGAGCTTTTCTTAGTCTGCCACCAACTCCTCAAGGTCCCTCCCTTCTTTGTCCGAGGGGATATGATGTCAGAGATTGTGCTATTCAAAACCGGAGAAAAGAACATCACGTACAAGCAGATCGCCAGTAAATACAGCTGCGCCGATGAGCTTTGGGAAGCCTACCTAACAATAAAGAAACAGCAGCCCACGGATTATATTATTCAGCCCTATGAAGTGATTAAGGTATGAAACAGGACATTATTCTTATTACCATCCCGGCCAATGGTTCTTTTGTCTACAAAGCAGACCTAAGAGCGGTTCTCGGAATAGACAAACACAGCCACTATATTCAAGAAATTCGTCTTCTATGCAAGGAAATTGATGGGTTTGCTGAGGAGTACCATTCCAAGTCGGATCTTGTGAAGGTACAGCTATCTCTAGCCATTAGGATTGTGAAGATCATAATTGAACGAGAAACAGGTAAGAGAATTGAAGTGACGCCGTCTTATTTAAGGACTTAGGACTCTCAAGAATGAATTTGCTCCTGAAAGAATTTACCATTTGGCAGTGAATGAGAGGAAGTGGACAAAGATTTTCGGATAGAAGAGAGAGGCTCTTGGGCCAAAATTGATTTACTTGTTCTGATTATGATCTCAAATTTTGATAAATTGGTCAAATAGTGAGTTAAATTAAGTCAATCGGTCTACTGATTCATGGAACTAGTGTAATTCCGCAGAAGTGGAAGAGGAATTTCTGCTAAATTTTCGTCTTCTAACCTCCGGTATAGTCCTTTGGGAGTGGGGTATAATTTAGACATGTCAAATGCTCTTAGGAGAATTGATTCTCCATCCTCGCTGAAGATCGCATTTCCACCTTCACGTTCATATCTGATTTCAGTCAATAGTTCGCCATTTCGCTCCCAGATTCGCCACATACCATATTCTAAAGACCCGAAATCGTCCCACCAGGTAAGGATAAACTGATCATCTTTGCTCAAAGCTGCCCCTCTTAACCAGCGTCCTTGATAGATCTCTGTCAATATGTTACCATCCAGGTCCCAAAGTCGGGACATACCATAACCCCCCCAGGTCAGGATGGTTTGCTTATCTTTGGAAAATGTTGCACCATCTATTGCTATGTTCTTATTAATCTCCACTATTTCCTTTCCATTCCAGTCCCAAATATGCTGAGTGCCATCCTCCTCCGACCTAGTCAGGATAACTTCCTCTTCTTCAGTGAAGGCTATTGTCCTAATATCACCTACTTCGTGTTGTTTCTCGTTCAGTAGCTTTCCATTCAGGTCCCAAAGTCGAGCAAGGCCATCCTTCGACCAAGTCAAAATGGTTTGCCCATTATTAGCGAAGGTAAAACCCGCAATGCCAATTGCCTTGTGTTGCATTTCGCTCAGTAGCTTTCCATTTAGACCCCATAGTCGAACAAGGCCATCCTCCCCTAGGGTCAGAATGGTTTGCCCATTCCTGGCGAATCGTGCGCGCACTAATTCCACTTTATGGTTCACCTCAGCTACCAAGCCCTCTTCCCAGCTCCAAAATTGAGCGGTACTGTCTGTCGACCAGAGTAAGAGGGTCTCTGCATCATGGCTCAGAGCAACCCGCTCGAAATTTTGTTTAGTTTTAATCTCATCTAATAACATGCCATTGCGCTGCCATAGCTGAATAGTCAATCCGTAATCGTTTGTGCCAGGCAAGGATTCCTTCGAAATGGTCAGAATGGCCTGTCCCCCTTTTGTAAATATTGCATTTCCTGTCTTGTCATTTCCTATCTCAACTGATATTGTTGTGCGAAGATTCCAAAGTCGAGCTGTGCCATCCTTCGACCAGGTTAGAACAGCTTGCCCATCGTTGGTGAAAGTAGCGCCAATGACAGCACTTGCGTGTCGCATTTCCGCAAGTAGTTTGCCATCACGTCTCCAGAGTCGAGTTGCGCCATCCTTCGACCATGTTAGTATAGTCTGCTCATCTTTGGAGAACGACGCGCCAGTGATAGCATTTTCGTGTTGCATTTCAGTCAGTAGCTTGCCATTGAGCTGCGAAAGTCGGGCTGCACCATCACTAGACCATGTCAATAAGGTCTGCTCATCGCTAGTAAAAGTCGCCCCCAATACATCATCTTCATGTTTTATTTCAAGTAACAGTTGGCCGTCGCGGCGCCAAAGTCGAGCGGCGCCGTCTCCAGCCCAAGTTAATATGGCCTGCTCATCTTTGGTGAATGTCGCACCGTGAACATTACCTTCGTGTCTAATCTCGGCTAGCAATTTACCGTCAAGCTGCCAGAGTTGGACTGCTCCCCCGTAGTCCTTTGACATATAGGATGGTACCTCTGACCAGGTCATAACAACCTGATCATCCTTCATGAAGGTTGCACCATTAATATCTCCCAAATGTTCCATTGTAGCCAGTATCTCACCATCGCGGTTCCATAGTCGGGCCGTATTATCTACATCAGACCAGGTCAGAATAGCCTGCTCGTCATTTGTAAAGATTGCACCCATAACACGCCATGGTTGCGGCATATCTGCGAGTAATTCGCCATCGTGTTGCCAGAGTCTCGCTTCACCAATGTCTGCCTCCGGTTCCCGTAGCACCCATCCTGACCATGTAAGGATGAATTGTTCATCTTTAGAGACTACCGCCCCCAAAGTAGCTCTAGTATGGCTCATTTCAGTAAGCAGCTGGACATCGCGCTTCCAAAGTCGAGCAGTGCCATCTTCAGACCATGTCAAAATAGTTTGCTCGTCGTTAGTAAAGGCTGCACCTAAGACCGCGCTTCCATGTTTCATTTCAGCCAGCAGCTCACCATTGCGGTTCCATAGTTGGGCTGCTCTACCTTCTATATCACCTGACCATGTAAGTATAGCCTGGTCATCTTTAGCGAGTGTGGCACCAGTAATTGGTCCATCCTGAACGAGTTCTAGGTTCGGTAATAATTGCTTTTTCTTATCCATCTCGAAGATATAGCGATAAAGAAGTCGCTTAATCTCAATATGAGGATCCTGCTCATTTCGTGCATATGCTTTTTTTAAAAGCCCGATGCCATGAACGTAGTCAGTTGGATATATTTCCCGTGCCTTAGCAGTTAAAAATAGTGCTTCCGCTGTAACTCTTCGTCCCTCCGCATTTCTCCAAAGCCACACCGCGATCAACGCCATAATCATAATTGTGGTCACTGCTATCATAGCCGTAATTCGTCGTATCGAACTCTGTCGTTGTCGCTTATCTCTTTTTGCTTGGCTCCGTCGGATCAAGTCAATCTCTTCTGGTAAACATTTTCTTCTCCCCACTAGCCCACTTTCCACTACTACTAGATCACTCTCATCCAAAACCATCGAAGTCGTGCCTTGCTGTATCTTGCTATTCAAGAGCCGGTTAACTAGCTGTCCGGGACGGGTAGATAATTCATAGTCTTTTCGGATCAATGGTGCTAGGGTATCATGATTCAAACGAAAATTGCCTGTACTTGTCCGGTGTATGATATAGAGATCCTGGCATCGTTGCAGGAGGTCTGGTATTATATCCTTTTGATGGATGTATCTTTCCAGGATCTCTGATTCTGTTTTGGTGTCCGTTGTGCCCAAAGTGGTAGTTAGAAAGTGCAGTAGATCCAGAACGAGACCTGAATCTACCACCTCTTCTTGCCAATCTCGGAGGATAGCCATCTGTTGATGTAAGAAATCATGTAATAGATAGCCTTCTCTTTTAAGTTTTTGGTAAAGTTCAAGAGTAAAACGTGGCGACCGGTTTTCAGCTATGGCTTTTGTCCACATCTTGGCTAGAAGCACCTGCAGAACTGGTGCCAGAGAGGATTGTGTGTCCTCCAACAAGTCATTGGCGATAATAGTAGCCAACAAGTTTTGCTTTTCTTCAGCAATTTGAAGCTGATATTTGTCCTGTGTCTTAGGATCCCGAGAAATACCCGTCACCGCTTCAATGACGCCTTTGCGGCTAAGTGGTTTCAGAAAGGTGGCTATAAAGGGTAACTCACGCTCCTGTAAGCTAACCTGGATCCGGGCGTGAAATTCCTCACGATAGGCCAAAACTATCTTCCCTTGTACTTTTTTATGAGGATGGTCAAATAGGACTGCTAATTGTTCCAGTAGTTCACCGATCTCTTGTTCTGGTGAGATTTTCTCGGCTGTCTTTGTTTGAGGCTTCGTGAACGCTTCTTCTACCTGATCCAAAATAAAAATTAACGGCTGCTGATACTTTTCTTCTAGCTTCTTCCAGATAGATAAAAGGTCTGAAGACTCCAATTCGTCTTCCATTTCTCTCACTAAACCTGCCCGGAGCGAGCCCAGCAACCCTTCTGTGGCATGCCGCCGCTGGTAAATAATTTGATATTCATCTTGCATACGAGGAAATAGTCCTGCGTGCAGAAGAGAAGATTTCCCCACACCAGTAGCGCCGTAATATAGAATGATGGGGTAAGGTCCCTGGAGCTTATTATACAATTCCCGTATCTCCAGACCACGACCATAGAAAATCCCTGCATGATTAGCCTGAAAAGACTGTAAGCTTATGAACGGAGCAGGTGGCAGTTTAAGGTAGTAGTATTCTGGAATCTCCGGTAAACCAAACAAAGGGTTATTTGAGGCGTTGGGTAGATTCCAATTAAGGATAGCCTTCGAACCTTCCCTTTGGTGTAACTGCCAAGGAAAATTAGTAGGATTAGCATTTTTACCAATACCACGATAGAAGGCCAAATAATTTTGTCTGCCATGCTGCGACAGCAATAAGCTTTCGGCATCGAGCCAGGCCTCATCGACGTCTAGTCCCCGGCCTATGCCCTCATAGAACTGCACGGCTAATTGAGTGGCCACAGAATCATTAATCGCACTCGCCGTACCGATTACTAATGGTATACCGCCGGATAACAAGTCCCTTGACTGGCCAGCAGTAGAGCAGCCATTCAGAAATACTAGCTTTAGGCTTTTCTTACGAATTAGAAAATCACCAAGGCTCTTACCCTCTACTATTTGTATTTTGCCTGAATCTTCTTCAAGTTGTAGCTCCAGACCGGAGGCATGACCACCATAGTGGAATATTGCAATCCGGCCCTGATATACTGGATCTTGGAATATTCGCTTGATATCAGAGAGGTTGCTGTTTGCTTCATAAACAACCTCACATAAACCTGCTTTTTGAGCTGGTTCCAAAGCCTTCAGAATCTTTTTACGCTCAGTAACTAGATTACGCAGGTACTGTCCTTCTGGTGTACGGTCATTAGCAAATGCCAAAAAGATAACAGGAGGCTTCATTGCCATAGGTCTTTACTGAAAAAGTGGTTCTTTTTTAAAACGGAAGTGCCAGAACCTTGTTTCCATAATCCAAAAACTTTTTATTTAGATATAAACCGATATTTGAGAGTATCATATCCTGAACGAAACTATTTTATGCAGCTTAGTACTGTATAGGTTCAGCTATCTCTAACTATTAGGATTGTTAAGATCGTCATTGAAAGGGAGACGGGTAAGAAAATTGAAGTGACTCCATCTTATTTGAAGGAATAAGTCCTAGGTCGAGTTTAGAAAGTATTTAGAAGTCATCTTTCATGTACGATTGAATCCCGAAAGAATCAATCACGTTAGGAATTCATCAATAGAATCATACTTCCAAAGATTCTGCCATTTTCTCGTAATCCTTTGATAAACGCCTTAAGGAAGGTCTAATAGCAAGGAGTCTTTCAAGGACCATATTTTCGGAATTACTATGAAACTCGATGATCTTCTATTTCCAGAGATAATCTCAACTTCTCTAATGCAGTAATCACAAATATCATCAACAACAGTACTACGATGGACATGGTCCAACATGATCTTCTTAAGTCAATCAGATCGAAAAACGCAGCGGATATTTACTTCAATTCCTCTGGGAGCATCGAAGTGATTTGATAGGTGGACAACCGTACCGACGATAAGATCTAAAGTATCTACGGCCATGTGTCGTATTACCCACTAAGTTTTTCAGAAACTAGCAAGATTCGCATCTTCACAAGAAAGGAAAATCACTTTAACATCCTAACTATCAATACGTAACAAGGCCAGCTCTTTCTTCTTGTTACAAGCTATGTATTCCAATTGACTAAAATGCCAATTGATTACCTCCATTGTAAGACCTAAGATCCATTTACGAAAGTACTTACAAACCAATTGCCATTTTTGACATTTTCTATCTAAATTACACCACTGACTACCAGCTCGCAAAATCTAAAAAATAGCATTCAAAATAGTTCGTAATTTATTTTTACTTTTTCTTTGGACGAGTAAATATTCTTTGATAATTTCCAATTGAGAGCCATTAAGCTCACGATATTGAGCAACTATGTTCTGAAAATTTGACACTAATGGTTGATGGTCTAAGTCTCATTTATTATCTGCTCATTTTCCTACATACACTCTAGATTATGATCCGTCTAGTTTTATTCAGTTTTCTATTCGGCTTCTTGGGAAACCCCTCTGAGGCCTTCAATAGTAGTTCTTCATTTCGCCCTGGAAAGGACTACGCCGTATTTTTTGCTACAAAAGACTATTCTAATGATGGTTGGCAAAATTTGCGCAATCCTATCCGAGATGCCGAAGCAGTAGCTTATGAATTACAAACAAACTTTGGGTATAAAACAGAAATATACCGCAACCCTAACAAAAGAAAGATTTATGACAGTTTGAAAAAATACCGGAATAAGGTTTATGATAAGGACGACCAATTATTTATTTTCTTCTCTGGGCATGGGCATTATGAAGAAGAAACAACGGAGGGATTCATTATTCCTTCCGATGGGAAGTCCTTATCCAATGACCCTTACGGCGAAAGTTGGATTCCTCATTCCAGGCTAAGAGACATCATAGCTTCGATTCCCTGTGAACACATCTTCGTAATTATAGATGCCTGCTTTTCTGGAACATTTGACCGCAAAATAGTCCTAAACCGTAATGCGGCGGTAGATATACACGTTGAAGATGGCCTGAGATATAACAGTCGTTTGTATTTGGCTAGTGGTGGTAAACAATACGTTTCTGATGGACAGGATCATTCTCCATTTACCCGCCAGTTATTGAATACGCTTCGCTGGAATAAAAATGGAATACTGAATTTTTTGCAATTGGCAGGAAGCATGGAATTTGTGAAGCCTAAACCAGTGGCAGGAGAGTTTGAGGGAAATGAACCAGGCGGAAACTTTTATTTCATAGGTCAAGAAGCAAACATTCCTGTTTCTAATGGACGCTTTAGCCGACCTTCAGCAAATCGGGGTACAACGAGTCTTGTAACAGAAAGGGGAAGTTTTAGAGATCGGGATAACAACACCTATACCTTCAAAACATTGAATGACGGTAGAAGGTGGATGACAAAGAATTTGAATATTAGGCTTGATGGTTCTACATGTCATGAAGACAAAGAATCCAATTGCGATAATTTTGGTCGGCTATATACCTGGGAGGCAGCTAAGAAAGGCTGTGAGTTATTACCAGGAAATTGGCGGCTACCAACAGAAGAAGAATGGATAAAAATGACAGATCAATACGGGGGGGCATACGATTCTGAATCGAGAGAGGGTCTGACCGCATATGAAGCCTTAATGGAAGGAGGGACTAGTGGATTTGAAGTAGCACTGGCTGGCTGGCGTGGTTCAGATGGAAAATACCGTGACGTTGGAACATATGCATTCTTTTGGGGAAGCTCTTCTTCAGTTTCCTTCTGTGCGCATAGTGGTTCCAGAAAATGGGAAACCCCAGGACGTTTCTACAGCAAAAGAAAATATTTGATAGGTTATGAGGACCATAGCTCAGATGAATTTTCTGTCCGCTGTATTCATGAATAGAACTAGCTCTCAAATCTTCTTATGAAGAATTTAAATCCCTGAAAAGTCACACCTTGAACTTAGGTGGCATTTTATGAATGTTAATGATATTTAGCTTGAACTATGTATACTAGGAACTCCTTTATCATAACCTCCAACGAAGCTGACTTGACATTATCAGCAATCTCATTTGGGAGCTCTAATAATGATATCATTCTTTTCTTTGTGGCACCCTCACTATCAGTCATCATAGAGGTTTCATCCACTAGTATAGTTAACGATTCTAACCTGGTAGCATCTCTACAACGCCAATCCAAACAGTATCTATACTCCTGTTAACCAATTTTTTACACTCAAATGGACATTCAAGAAATACACTTACTTTAAGACCCGATTCGGCTCTTTCAAGAATTAATCAATGAGCCTCCTTTCTAAAGATTGACCTCCAATCAGAATCCTTTCATAACTTTTCATTGATCTACTAACATTCCCCTTCCTTTACCCATCTCTGCTCTACTTTCGTTTCATTCAAACCTCTTTGATCTAAACTTGTACCTAAAGAATTCAACTCGAAATCATCTTCAACGTAAATCGCAAAAGATGCAAAATTCTATTTATCAACAAGCTCTTCTAGGAAGGGCTAATAAATTGGGAGCTAGTGGATATATTGCGCAGAGCTTGATGCCAGGATTTGGTAATGGCTTTGGTGCGCGTAGTGCCAACTCTCGTCAGATCAATCCGGAGGCTGGCCAGAACGTTCCAGCTAAAATCCCAACGGGTGCCCCAGTTATTCCTTTGAATATCCCAAAGGGGATGGCTATTGAGGAGAATGTTACCGTTTGTATAGACATGACCGCTCAAGGTACACCAAGTACTTTGGCCAAAGAAAAGGTTATCCTTTTTGATGAGGGTCAGTATTATCGCGCTAAGAATTCTATCGCCTCTACTTTCCCTTCTGGTACAGTCTATATCAATAGCGCTTCCCAGAACCTTTACAATAGTTGGGTAAGTGGTCTTTGCGGGTCGGTATATGTATTTGCCGGTGTGAAACTGCAAGTGTCTGCTGTGGCTGGTGCTGTAGCAACTCCTGAATTGCAGTTCCAGGAGCCGATCATCTCCCATACCTTGAATACGCGCGATACGTTTAGTTCGACGCTACCGGTAGAGTTGTACAACGATCCTCAAGCTTTTGACCGCACGATCTATATGATCGCTTTGACGGATCAGAAAGCACGAGTGGATCGACAAACGGCTTGGGAGCTTGACGTATACCATGGTTTGAAATTGACCATGACCTTCTTCACGCTAACTTATGCACGAGACTAAGACTTAGTTGTAAATCATTCATCGATTTAAACAGGTCTTATGAGTCGCCTCAACGAATATATCAACGCTGTCCTATTGAATAACCCTTCAGCTGTGGCATACAACATGATGCAGCTAGGGGTTCTTCAAGGGGAGATCCAAGATCCCGATGTGCTCAAGAAAAGCTTGATCCATCACATCAATACATATGGGGATCGAGGGGCGTCGAC
Source organism: Saprospiraceae bacterium (assembly GCA_013214355.1). GTDB lineage: Bacteria > Bacteroidota > Bacteroidia > Chitinophagales > Saprospiraceae > DT-111. The sequence goes on from JABSSL010000162.1 coordinate 9,784, forward strand.
ACTGGTTCAGGCCCTAGATGTTCCTGTGGATTATGCGGGACCAGCTGCTGATCAGTTAACGACTTATCATGCTACTGAGGGGAATAGAGCAGTTTTGCTGGCTTTGGTGGCAGAGACCATGGGTGAACAAGACCTGTCGAGTCCATCGACTAACGATATCCGAATTTCGAGTACTGGCTTACTGCAAGGTCTAACGATCCTGTTGTTTGTAGTGCTCACCATATTTCTAATCCGCAAAATGTAAGACTTATGTGGTCTAAGTATAAATTCTACATCCTCGGTGCGGCTGTACTAGTGATTGGCGCTATTGCCTATACACGTTACGCAAAAAAAAAGAAAACAGCCGTTGAGAAGGAGGTAACGGAAAATGCCGCTTCTAAGCTGACGATGACCAGCTCCACCAATAAGAACAATGACTGGGCAGTAGCTCGGGCATTATCCTTCAATGGCTAATGGACATCAAAAAGGAGCATATTCGGATCGGCCTGTATGTTGCGATGGGCATTGTCCTATTGGTAATTGTGATATATGCCATTAAGGCAATTCGAAAACTCTTTGGCTTTTCCAAGCCCGAAACCGTCCAGATTCAATGGAATCCAACGCCTTATTTACCAGATGGGGGAGCGATTGAAAGCTTCAATCCTGAACCCTACTTGAGTGAATTGAGGGACGTTCTAACAAACTGGTTACTGGATGGATCTGTCCGCTGTAGAGCTTACAAACGCTTGATGAGTTTGACTGATAATCAATTCATCGCGGTGGTCAATACCTACTATGAGACCTTTGGAACAACACTTAGGTCTGATATGAATGACACTTGGCAAAGTGGATGCTCCATCTTCGGGAAACAGTGGGATGAAAAGATCTACGATCGAATGGAAGATCTCAAAGTAATCTCATGACCAACAAAGAACTAAAATATTTTTTAATAACCGTGACGGCAACCGTTGTAGGAACTATGGTTGCTTGGTATCTCAAACGAAAATTGCAATGAAAAATATCAAGTGGAACTACGTCCTAGTGGGCTTTGTGGTTTTAGTAGGTGGTTTGGTTGCTGCCATGGCCATCAACCGCAAGATTGAAAAGAAGCTCGTAGAGAAGATGGTTGCCAATGGTGATGCGATCATCGAAAATGGTCAGACCGCAAGTGGTCAAGCTATGACCTCACTCAAAGCAGTATAGTATGCTCCCTGATAAATTTACCGTTAACGTCTCCATCGATCGAAGTAGTGTCACCTACCTGGGGCTTGTCCTAGGAGCCTGCATCATCGTCGGGATTGTGATCGGATCAGCAGTTGCCAGACGCTTGTAAAATCTCATTGAAGTCGATACGATAACACTAAAAGCCTTGTCTACGCACCATTGCTGGGCAAGGTTTTTTTTAACCTCTTTGTGGCCAGAGACCAGCTGGAGCAAAGAACATAAAATCAGCCATGGGAAGTTGCTCTTTAGTATTTGCTAATCAGTTTATCGGTCCAGTTCCAGTAGCCGTAATCCTGAGCTACAATGAGGCTACCAAAGAAGCGGATTCGACTGGATCTGCCGGAGACGAAGTGCGCCTTCGGATAGTACGTTCTGGGGTAATTCAAGAGACTACTCCGGGCGAGGCCAATACCGGCACCAATCAGATTAGCTATACCACTATGCTGCAAAATGGAGATCAACTCTGTCTACAGGCTTCCTATTCTGGTTTTTCCTCATTTGATCAAGATTGTGGAACGATCCCAACTCCGGAGTTCGGATTTGTCCCGATAACATAAGCGCTAAAAAGATGATCCAAATCAGTTTACAGGTTTGCAAGATTCAGGCTCCTAATTGTTCTGGAGGCGATCAAATCACGGCTGTATTCACGGTGGAAGATGCTAGTGGTAATACAGGTACAGCAACGTTGGTTGGCACCTTGAATGCCGTCAATGCGATTAGTGATACTGTGTTTTTGGCCATTAACGGAGTGGATGGTGCTTCTGCGCTCAACACGGTAATGGGAAGCATATCAGTCACTGAGGTTTACCAGATCGGATATAATGTCGATGAAAACATATCGGTATCGCTCCATGTGACGGACTGCAAAGGCTGGGAGAATATCGAGGACTTTGTGGGCTATACCAATGCAGTGATGAACAATCAGAACCAGTACATCGAAAACCATGAAGGGGAATGGGTCTGCTTTATCAATTAATCCAACTTTTAATCCGAATAATCATGCCTTTAGTTACCGGAAGAAAACCTTCACAGCATCCTGATCCAGCAGTAGCAATTGATCAGAATGCCTATCTAGTTATTGAAACCTCCGATGGCATTGTATGCAAGATCAACTTCGATACTGGAGGGATGGTCACCAACCAAAATTATACGGTTGATGGCAACACCATCAATCAGAATTCCTCCATGGATACCCTGCTTACTGCAATCATTAATGCCATCAACAGCGGTGGTGGCGGTGGTGGCCTTTTGGAATATCAGGCAGCTCGCCATAGCGATGTAGCAGACAATG
>JABSSL010000163.1 GCA_013214355.1 Saprospiraceae bacterium
TTTGGTGGGGATGTGGCTCTTTTTGTTAGTCGGATACTAACAAAGAACGGCGGGGTTGTGGCTTTTGGGCAGATGAGCTTAGACGCCGGCGTCTAAAGGTTCCCTAGAAATTGCAGTAATCTTGGCATTACACCTTGTATCAACAAAAAATCTAAAAGCATGGCAAGCCGTACATCGAAAACTAGTAACTATCGAACTCAATCTTACCACAAATTCTGGCTGAAGATCACCGCCTTCGTCGTAGGCTCTTTCGGACCAATCTTTTTCCTAGGCACTATGGCCTCTACCCTAGAGCCTGCCCGTTTCACCTTAGACCTGCTAAGCTGGCCTATTGATGGGGCTACTACCTATGCCTCTGCTGATGTTCAGTTTCTCTCTGCCTTGACAGGAGGTTTTTTGCTAGGGTGGGGCGTGATGATCTGGTGTCTGTCAATTTGGGTCTATGATCATGCTCCGGAGGGGGTACGCAAGGCTGTCTTAACGGGGGTACTGTGCTGGTTCTTTCTGGATAGTGCAGGCTCCGTTACCTCAGGTAATGCGTCCAATGTGTTTTTCAACCTTCTGGTACTACTGCTAGCCGTAGGGCCACTCTGGCGACCTGCTTTGAGCGAAGACTAACAGTATATCGAGTACATTGACACTTATCAAGTGCTGAAGCAACAAGATTTCTCCACAGTATTATAGCCGTCCTATATACCAATTCTTGATTTTTTGACTTGGTCTGGAAAAAATCCATTGGAGTCGCTGTCTAAAGGACAAATAGCAAAAGGTTGATCTATTTTTTCTTGGAAACCGTTCAATGTTTCCCTAACCGCTAATTGTCCAAAATCATGAGAACGAATCCTATTAGAAGTCTTCTTCTTAGCTCCCTAATCATAAGCTCGTCAGCTTTCTTTGTTACGTCTGTAAAAGCATCCAATACCATTTTTCAGCATCTGGTGGAGCAAGATTATTCAGAGATGACTCTCGAATTGAATTTTGATGAGCTATTTGAGCAGCTGAAATCGGAAGAAGAACACCAGGCTCAACTCATCATGAAATCAAAAGGGATGGTAGAAACAGCCCTACAGGTCAAGATCAAACCGAGAGGAGTATTCAGACGATACAACTGTGAAATCCCGCCGTTACGCTTTAATTTCTCCAAAAAAGAATTAGAAGCTGTGGGATTGAATGCCGAGTATGACAAGCTCAAATTAGTCGCGCCCTGTTTCGATGATTCAGAAAGTGAGCAGCAACTGCTAAAGGAATATTGGGGATATAAATTGTACAATGAAATCACACCAGCAAGCTTTCAAGTCCATTTAGTGAGAATAACCTATGTGAATACAGGAGCAGAACAATTTCAGAAAGAACACTGGGCTTTCTTTATTGAAGGGAAAGACGAACTGGCCCATCGATTAGGCGGTATCGTAGTGGATCAATACGGAACGCTACCCACGGAGCTAGAGCCCAATTCATATCAACAGACCATGTTATTTAATTATATGATCGGTAACGAAGACTGGGATCTGGGAGCCAATAGAAATATCACTTTGGTACAAGTAGCCGAAGATTCACCGCTAATTCTAGTTCCTTATGACTTTGACTATTCAGTTTTTGTAAGCCCTTCTTACCTTAAAGGTTCAAAGCACATTGATGCTCAAGGTATTTACGAGCGGGTTTTAATCGGCCAATTCGAAGGTCTTGGAGCCCTCGTACAAACAGCAGAAACCTTCCAGCAAGCCGAGCAGCTTATCATCGCCTCTTTCGAAGACTTTAGTCCGCTTAGCCAAGAACACAAACGGGCAATGCGAAGGTATCTGCAAGACTTTTTTTCCTTATTGGAGAATGAAAAGAAGTTGGCTAGACAGTTGCTCTAGGTCGTTTATCCTGACTTCCTGGGCGGGCCAGGGAAGAACATGTTCACTCTTTCCGTATAGGCTCGATAATCAGGTCGCTTTTGTAGTGAATAATACTCTGCGGGCTTTGCACCAGTAAAATAGACCAAAGTAGTGTACATGATTCTAGAAATAAACAATAAACCCAAAGCAAGAAGTAACCAGATCAACCAATGCTCTTGATCCTGTAAGGCTAACCAAGACGGTATGGCCGTAATGATCAGGGCATTCCAAACCATCCATTCTGCGAAATAGTTGGGGTGTCTCGTATATTGCCACAGACCTACATCACATACTTTATTTTGCTGCCCCTCTGCTTTCATTTGCCGTAAAAACCGCAGCTTTTGAAGGTCTGCTGTGCTTTCAAAAAGGAAAGAAGCGATCCACAGGCCTAGTCCAATCATTTCAATCGGTGATATAGTAGGGCTTGGGTTAGCGCTAATGATGAAGGCTGGAAAAGCTAGATAGGAAGCATTGGCTAGCCCCTGCATTATCGCATCCGTCTGCATAGCCAATTGGGTATTAGTTTTCCCCATCCGCTCCCAGCGCAGGCGCTGGTATCTATATCTAGGTAGTTCTTTTTGCAAATATCCCTTCCGCCAGAGCTGTATCGCCCCAAGGCCCATCCGCATGCCCATAAAAATATAGGCTCCTCCGATTAGCCATACCCGCACCGTATTCCCTTCGCCAAATATCAGGCTTAGCAGGCCAATCACAACCAATCCCCAGGGCCAGCCAATATCCACAAAAGACAGTACGCCCAACTTCCAGATCGGCCAACAAACAACTAAGCCGAAGAGGATCAACTGAGCAGCTACATTTATCAACGAGAGCTCACCGAAGGAGTTGGTGAATACCAACACTATGAATCCAAGGACAAAAGGCAGCAAAGGCTTGAAATACTTCATCTACAGGTATATTGAATTGACGTTATTTTTCGAATAGCCACTAAACCGTATCAGAATGCGATGATACGCTTGGATTTAAAGGGGTGAATATAAATTCCTATCGATGAGAGAGAGGGTAACTAAGGTCGACCTACAGCAAGATAGGTTTATTTTTACTAAGATCCGCAACTAGTGGAAGTCAGAAAAGCTCAGGTTCTTCTACGAAAATTGACTTGACATAGAGATTTTGTATTTTCCATCAAAAGAAAGCAATATTCAATCTCCTACGTATGAAAAACCTAATTCTATTTCTCTTTTACATTATTCTGTCTAAAGGTGGGTTTTCGCAAAATACTGCGGTCGAAGTAATACTGGTTGGAAACAACAAAGGGGGTACCGTATCCATTATTGATGCGAATAACTATGAAGTCTTATCCAACATCGACATTGCGCCGGATAAAGCAGCACAAAAGAAAAACAAACAGAGCTTGATCAATCGCTATGTGAATCGGAAATTGGGGTATAAGTATGTGGATGATCTAGATGTCCTACCTGACGGTAAAACTATGGTCATCTCACGCCCCTGCTACGCAGACATTGCCGCTTTCGATCTAAATTCTCACGAATTGCTTTGGACGCTGCCCTTGAAAAAGCGGCCAGATCATCAGGTAATGACAAAAGATGGGAAATATCTCTTCGTTTCCCTCTTGATCAACAAGAAATCGTATAAAATAGACCTTGAGAAAAGAGAAATCGTAGGTGCTTATAAGACCGGAAGACGTCCGCACAGCATCGTGCTGAATGAAGATGAATCCTTAGTCTACAATGGGTCCCTAAAAGGCAATGATATCGTAGTGGTGGACACAGAAACCTTGGAGCTCAAAGATGAATTGCCTTTTTCTGCCGGGGTCCGACCCTTCAAGATTACGTCCGATCAGAAGTATATCTACGCTCAGCTCTCTTACTTTCATGGCTTGGTCAAATATGATATAGAAAAGAAGCAGGTGGTAAAAACTTTGGACCTACCTGTACCGGACTTTGTGAAAGACATAAAGTTAAAGGACTATCCCTTCGAGGCTGCCCATCACGGCATTGGACTCTCCAGCGATGCGCAATGGATGAGTATAGCCGGAACCATTTCCAATTATGTTGCTTTTGTCAAATTAGATGACCTGACATTTGTGAAAACATTAGATGCTGGCGTAGAACCGAGCTGGATCACGGACGGATTTGATGGAGATACCTTTTTCGTAAGCGCCAGGAAAACAGATGAAGTCTATGTCTTTTCCTACAGTCAACAAAAAATGCTCAAAGTGATCAAAGTAGGCAGCTATCCGCAAAGAATGACTAGTGCCATTTGGCAGCGGACACAATAATAACGATCTTTGGCGCTTCTAGAAAAGAACCAGAACTTATGAAATACACCATTTACGAAGCGAAAGAAGGAGTGGCTCACATTACCCTCAATCGCCCCGATGCACTCAATGCTTTGAATCCGGCCATGATGGTCGAATTGCGCTCGGTTCTCCTCGATATTCAAGCTGACGACGCCATCAAAGTGGTAATCGTCCAGGGAGCTGGGCGGGCCTTCTCTGCTGGTGTAGATATAAAAGCGACCACATCCGAAGGATTTCAAAAAGGAGGAAGTTTTATGGATGGAGGAAAAGAATTAGGGGATTTGATCGTGAATCTCCCCAAAGTAACGATTGCCAAAGTACATGGCTACTGCTTCACGGGAGCATTGGAGATGATGTTATTTTTTGACATGGCATTCTGTACCGAGGATACCCAATTCGGAGATACGCACGCCAAATGGAGCGTAATGCCACGCTGGGGCATGTCGCAACGACTAGCCAGAAGGGTGGGATTGGCAAAGGCCAAGGAACTTACCTTCCGCGCCATGCGGATCAAAGGACCTGAAGCCGAAAGAATTGGACTAGTCAATCGAGCCTTCAAAGCCGAGGAATTCGATGATGAAATTGACCGCATTGTAGCGGAAATCCAGGAGAATAGCTTCGCCGCCATTAAAGCCATCAAACGTTTGTACAACGAAGGGTATAACACTACCTTGCGGGAGGGACTACTAATAGAATTGGCGGCTGACACCTATTTGCCAGATACCGATGCACAGCTGGCGAAATTTCAGAAAAAGTAAAGGTAAATCTGCAACAAGCATGGAAAATAGAGTTGACATACAGATAGATGGACACATTGCCATTGTAAAATTGAATCGCCCCGATAAGATGAATGCCCTGGACACCGCCATGTTCGAGGCTATAATTGAGGCCGGTGAGCAATGTGCGGCCAATCCCAGCATCAGAGCCGTGGTGTTATGCGGAGCGGGTCGAGCCTTTTGCGCTGGCCTTGATCTAGGCAACTTCAGCCCAGATAATGCGGACAGCATATCGAGTAATCCCCTCGAAACCCGTACCCATGGCATTGCCAACAAGTGGCAGAAAGCAGCCTGGATATGGCGGGAACTGCCAGTCCCTGTCATTGCGGCGGTGCATGGTGTCTCTTTTGGGGGCGGTTTACAAATTATGCTGGGCGCAGATATCAAATTCGTTGCCCCGGACACCAAATTGTGCATCCTGGAAGTGAAATGGGGCATTATTCCCGACATGGCAGGCACTCAATTGATGCGCCACAACGTTCGTGACGACATTATTCGGGAATTAACCTATACGCATCGCGTATTTTCTGGAGAAGAAGCGGTGAACTATGGTTTTGCAACCCACACTTCGGACACACCATTGGAAGATGCGATCAAACTGGCCAAAGAAATCGCCAGTAAAAGCCCTAGCGCCGTAGTGATGGCTAAAGACTTGCTCAACAAAGCCCCATACTTGAATGTAGAGACCGGACTCTTAGAGGAATCTATACTTCAAGACAAGATCATTGGTGAAAAGAACCAGCTGGAGGCCATTTTTGCCGGTTTGCAGAAGCGGGATGGGCAGTTTGATGATTTTCGATAGCTATTCTTTGACTGGTACCACTACTGGAGCTGTACCAGCCCAAATAGGATTAGCTTTTTCGCTCCTTTTGAAAAGCCGCGACCATTTCCGGGCTGATTTGAGGCGTACCACCTGAATGGGTAGCGACCAGTGCTCCCACTGCACATCCGAAGCCAAGACAATCTAGCGTAGATTTTCCAAACAACATCTGGGTAAGAAATCCTGCTAAAAAGGAGTCTCCACTGCCCACCGTATCTTTTACGGTGACCGGATAGCCCGGGTGTTCATGCCATCCAGCTTGATCTCGACAAGCAGCGCCTTTGCTTCCCCTAGTCACGATTACTTTTTGTAAGTCAAATCGATCCAGTAAATATTGTGTCATAGAGGGCATATCCGGTGACTGGTCAAACCATGCAGCCAATAGCTCTAATTCATCATCATTGGTTTTTACCACGTCGGCTTGTTCCAACAATCTAGTTATGGAAGAGGAACTAAAGAAGGGTTCCCGTAGATTCACATCAAATACCCTTAGCTTAGCTCGTCGAAGCAACTCTTCCAAGCATGCCTTCGATGTCTCTCCTCTCGTCACCAAACTTCCGAATACTAAAACATCTGCTTGCTCCACCGCTGCTTTCATCGGCTCTGTAATCTGGATATCATCCCAAGCCACTCCTTCTACGATTTCATAAGAAGCCGAACCTTTGTCATCCAAATGAACCTTTACCACACTAGTAGGTAAAGTATCACTCCGCTGGAGTAACTGTGTGCCTATCTTCTTTTCCGCTAGGAATTTAAGTAAATCTTCTCCTAGATCATCCTGCCCGACGCTACTGATCATGCTCGAGTGGGCCCCCAACTGCTTTGCATGATGGGCAACATTCATGGGCGCGCCACCCGCCACCTTGCCAGCCGGTAGCATATCCCAAAGTACTTCTCCAAAACAAATGATGGTAGGTTGTTTCATACGATTATCTGACCGTTTAGCTAATTACGGACCACCACTGGCCCTGCAATCAGTAAATATAGGGGAATTATGGAAACAGCCCTTTTTGATTCCCTACAGAAGCGTCGAAGTATAGCGGGCTTGAAACAAATAGAATCCTTTTGTTCCCCATTTTCTAAACAAAGACCGTAGATTAGAGTTAAAGAAATGTATGATAACGGCTTCCTCGCCGTTTGGACCATCTTGATAGGTTAAATAAGTTATCGTGGCAGTAGCCAGTTCTGTATTTTTGCGGCCGAGTTGCACCAGCTTTGCCCCTGATCTTAACTTATAATCGTAGTTTTTCAAAACTCACTCAAGATGACCCGCTTATTTTTCCCTTTTTTAACGCTCTTGCTTTTATTGGCTAGTCTCAGCCTGTCCGCTCAAGCCGATCGGATCAAAGTCTTTGGATCAATTCAGGATCAAAACACTCGACAGCCGATCGAATTCGCTACCGTAATGATAGCGGACAAGGATACCAAAACGGCTATTACAGGAGCTAGTACCGACGAAAAAGGAGCCTTTGAATTAACCGTCAAGCAACAGAACTTTTACCTAGAGATTAGCTTTATTGGGTTCGAAACCAAGCAGATTACTGAATTTGATATCAGCAATGGTCAAATAGATCTGGGAACGATACTTTTGGCAGATAATAGCCAACAATTAGATGAAGTAGTGGTACGAGCCGAAAAATCTCAGACGGAGTTCAAGCTGGACAAGCGGGTTTTTAACGTGGGGAAAGACCTGAGTAGCACGGGAGCCAGTGCATTAGAAGTACTGAATAATGTCCCTTCGGTGAATGTCAGCATCGAGGGAGACATCAGCCTGCGGGGGAGTCAAGGGGTTCAGATTTTAATCAATGGTAAACCATCGGTCATTGCCAGTGAACAGGGCAATGCCTTAGGTACCATCACCGCCGAGATGATCGATAAGATTGAAGTAATCACCAATCCTTCTGCTAAATACGATGCAGAAGGTACCTCGGGGATCATTAATATCGTAATCAAAAAGGAGGAACGTAAGGGGATCAATGGCTCTATCTCACTGAATACAGGTACTCCACATAATCATAGTGTTGGCCTCAGCCTTAACCGCCGCACCGAACGCTTCAATCTCTTCAGCCAGATCGGCGTAGGTTACCGCGAATTGCCCAATGACACCGAGAATATCAACCGCGACCTCAACAACAATACCTCCGTACTTTCCAATGGAGAGGAGTTTCGCAATGAAACCTTCTACAACTTCATATTGGGAACAGACTATCATATCAATAAGTACAACATCCTCACACTTTCTGGCAATTTTGCCTATGAAATTGAGGACCAGCCCTCTCGCACCGAGTTTCAGTTTGTAGATGCCCTAGGTGCTGTAACTAATGAATGGTTTAGAGAAGAAGAAACGGAAGCCACCAACCCCAAATGGCAGTACGAACTGCAGTACAAAAAGAGCTTTGAGGATAACGAGGATCATATACTGCTTTTCAGCGCTTTGGGCACTTCCTTTTCCAAAGACCAGAGCTCCAACTTTTTCAATACCACCACCGCAGGTAGTGAGGTGAGCGGTACGCAAGAAACCCGCACCAATTTTGAGGAAACGGAATACACTTTTAAACTGGATTATACCAAACCCTTCAACAAGAAGTTTAGCATTGAAACGGGCGCCCAATATGTGGTCAAAGACGTCAATAATGACTTCGCCGTGGATGATTGGATCGATGGAGAATTTGTAAACAACCCCAATCTGACCAATATCTTTGAATATGATCAAAAGGTATTGGGGGTCTATGGGACGGGCTCCTATGAAAATGATGTATGGGGTTTGAAACTGGGACTAAGAATGGAAAACACAGATCTCAGTACTTTCTTGGTAAATACGCAGGAAAGTAATCAGCAAAATTTCACCAATCTATTCCCCAGCGCACATACCTCCTATAAACTAACGGAGAACTTCTCCTTACAGGCTGGCTATTCGCGCCGGATCTTCCGACCACGCCTATGGGATCTGAATCCCTTCTTTAACATTCGAAACAACTTCAGTATTCGTACCGGTAATCCCGATCTACTGCCGGAGTTCACCGATTCATACGAAATCTCCAGTATTTACATCGCCGGACCGGCTTCCTTCAACTTTTCCATCTACCAACGTTACACCACCGACGTAGTAGAAAGAGTATCTACCTTCGAAAACAATGTAAATATTTTCAAACCCTATAATATTGGCACCAACCGCGCCACGGGCGTAGAGATTAATGGTAAATACACCGTCTCCAAGAACTTCTCCATCAATGGCGATATCAACTACAATTACTTCAATCGCAAAGGGGAGCTTGAGGGGACCAACTTTGATTTCAGTGCAGATCAATGGACCAGCAAATTAACCGCCAAACTAAAACTCCCTGCCGGTATTGACTTTGAAGCCACTGGACAGTACGAATCCCGCCAACAAACGGTCCAGAGTCTGATCTCAGGTAATCTTTTTATGGATATGGGAATTCGTAAGAAAATCCTCAAAGGAAGAGGCGTGATCAACTTTAGTGCACGTGACTTATTCGCTTCACGGATCCGTGAAAGTGTGACGGAACAGCCTACCTTCTACGTCTACAGCTGGCGTCGACGCGGCCGCTTCCTTACCCTAGGCTTTAGCTATGGTTTTGGAAAGGGTGAAGCCATGGAATTCTCTGGCGCACGAAGAAGGCGATAGCAAAGCCTTGCTGTACGGATTATCTCCAGTGCTTTTTACTATTCCAATTTGGTTGTTTAACTACACAAAACCGTAGTTGGCAGATTCTATTTCCGCTTCTCTTTTAAATGCCTTTATTTTGTGCCTCCAATGTTCTAGGCCAATGCATACTTCGTTGGCTCAAGAACTGCCAGTTGATTAATAATAGGCGCGAAACATTCATTAACTGAGAAAAAAAGGAAATGACTAAACCATCAGCAATGGGCACCAATATGCGTGTCATTCACCGTTATCTGGGATTCTTTTTGGCCGGCATCATGGCCGTATACGCTTTGAGTGGCATTGTATTAGTTTTTCGTAATACCGACTTCTTGAAAAAGGAAATACAGCACGAATTGGTCGTGGCTAAGAACCTACCCGCTACAGCACTAAGCGAAGCGCTCAACATGCGCAAGCTCAAAGTCACCAAAACAGAAGGAGATCTTATCTATTTTGAGAATGGATCCTATGAACGCAGTACAGGTAAAGCCCAGTATACTACCAAGCGACTCCCATATGTGCTAGACAAGATGACAAAACTCCACAAAGCAAATACCAATAGTCCGCTCTACTGGCTCAATATATTCTTCGGTTTTTCCTTGTTGTTCTTCGTAGTATCTGCCTTTTGGATGTTTAGACCCACTACAAGCGTTTTCAAGAAGGGTTTGTATTTCACTTTGGGCGGCATTGTGCTTACCCTCTTGTTGCTTTTTGTTTAGATAAAGCAAAGAAGGTGGTGTTTAGACAGAAAATTGTAGTTTCAGGATGCCTGAACTACAATCGCACAACAACAACCTTCACCCACAATACAAAACGACATGATCAAAAGAATCACACTCCTATTCGCTGTGCTAACCCTGCTGAATACAACATTCAGTTGGGCCACTTCCTTGCCCTTTTCACCTCCTACAGAAGATAAAGAAGTCGGACCTTACACCCTCATTATTGAAGGTTTTGACTGGGGGCCGGCGGTGAACAAGGTTGTCATTCCTATGGGAAAAGAGGTTTCCCAGGCGGATAAGCGTCATTATCAAGTAACTGCAAGTCGCAAAGCTAAACAAGCAGGCGTAGATTTGCCGGGAGCCCGTGGTACTCGCACGGTGTTGCATGCCTACGTCTCAGATCCGAAAGGTCAGGTGCTAAAAACCGGTAAACACATCACCCTAGTGCTGGCCGTGGCGCCAAATGACCCGCTAAGCTCCCCCATTCAGTATTTACGCGACGGTGGGCGTGGAGCTAATCAGTGGATTAAGTATAGTTTGAGTATTAGCTCTTCTGAAACGGATCAAGTCTGGGAATTTGAGGAGGGTCGAATTATGCCCTTAATTGACCAATTTGATCTCACTGGTAAGTACAACTACAAAAATGGTATAAAGCTGACTTACGCCTCCTACAAGCCTGAGCAAGTCAATGGCAAGAGTCCGCTGATCATCTGGCTACATGGCGGTGGCGAGGGAGGCACAGATCCGAGCATCCCTTTGATTGCTAATCGTGCCGCCAACTATGCTTCCCCGGAGATTCAACGGCACTTTAATGGCGCCTACGTGCTGGTACCTCAAAGTCCCACCTTTTGGATGCAAAATGCGGAAGGTAGCTATACCCGTGGCCAAGTCGATGACATTTACAATCGGGCCTTGATGGGATTGATCAAAGACTTTATTAAAAGGAATCCAGAGATAGATACCGATCGAATCTATGTAGGGGGTTGCTCCAACGGCGGCTACATGTCCCTGAAATTAATCCTACAGCATCCCGATTACTTCGCTGCTGGCTATATCAGTGCCCTTGCTTACAACTCCGAGTATATCACGGACCAACAAATCAAAAGCATCAAGGAGGTGCCCATCTGGTTTATCCACTCCAAAGATGATCCGGTAACCAAACCTGATGAAACGGCCGTACCTGTTTACCAACGTTTGAAGGCTATTGGAGCCCCCAATGTCTATTTCTCCTATTTTGATCATGTAGTGGATATAACTGGCGTGTTCGGAGGAGATGGGTATCATTACAGCGGACATTGGTCCTGGATCTATTCTCATGCTAACAAGGCCACCCTGGATTATGATGGAAAGCCCGTCCGTCTAGATGGAAAGCCCGTTAGTGTGATGGAATGGATGGCGGCCCAATCCAACTAATGGAAAACCGATTTTTCCACTTTAAACCACCATCCCATTATGAAACTGAAAGACTAACCTAAAAGACAAGAGTATTTGTTTTTTGCGAAATGCGTAAAGCATTATCTCGGCCCGAATTCTGGATTGCACTAGGATTCGGGATCTTCATTTAAATTCTATTCTTCTCCTTCTTCAGGAGAATGAAGATTCGAAGAATCCAACCCATTCCTCTCCACTTGTTCAATCTTTCTCCCCCCTCGCGCATGCCCCGCTTCGGCTTTTGGTAGGATTAATCCATTTTTTGGTAGAAAGCTAGCTTTTTTCCGCATACTTAGCATTTTAGCCATCATTAAATATCATGTAAATCACTAAAAATCAATTAATTAAATATTTACCTAGGCTTAACTCCAAAAACAGAGAACATCCCACCAAAAAGCGCTTGATCCCACCGGAAAACAGAAAATCCAGCATCTTCAGGCCGTTTTGCCCTTTACTTTGTAGTGCAATTACAACGAAGCCTATTCAAAACACGGTCTTACTTAATCAAACAAATTAACGCAAAACTTAAATTCAAACGTCATGTATAAAGTATCAACACTAACTATCCTTTTCTTCGCACTTTTCGCCGCCACTATGAACGCACAAATTCGCAACAACAACTTCGCTGCTGGCGATCACA
>JABSSL010000164.1 GCA_013214355.1 Saprospiraceae bacterium
CGAGCCTAACGGTGCAGTAGCACTGGTTAAGGACGGTTCCGCGACCATTATCCTTTCTACGCAAGTGATCGGGGTGACGCAGAAGCAAGTTTCGGAGGCCTTAGGGTTACCGCTCGAAAAAGTGAACGTGATTCCTACATATTTGGGTGGGGGATTTGGCAGACGCCTAAATACGATACATGCTGTGCAAGCCGCGCAGATGTCTCAGGAAGTTGGCAAACCCGTCAAATACTTCTTTACCCGTAAGGAAGAATTTCAGCACGATACCTTCAGACCTCCTACGCATCACATCATGAGAGGGAAACTTAGCGATGATGGCTTGCTAGAAAGCTTGGAGCACCATTATGCGAGTGGCGATGTAGCCATCAATTCGGTGATTATGCCAGCCGCCTTGCACACGATCCTCGGTACGGATGCGGGGGCCATGAGAGGAGGCAATATTATGTATCGCGGGATCCCGAACCATCGTGCTGTCCAATGGCATACCACCTTGCCTTTTGCTACTAGTTGGTGGAGAAGTCTAGGCCTTTTGGCGAATACCTTTGCCATTGAAAGTTTCGTGGATGAAATGGCCATTAAAGCAGGTAAGAATCCAGTGGATTTTAGACTGGCTAGTATTACGGAAGAAGGGGTAGGTAAGCGATTAAAGGCCGTCATCGAGAAAGCCTGTGAAAGCTACCGAGATGAAGTTTCCAATGGTCGTGCTATGGGCTTTGCTGCCTCTATTGATGCTGCGGCTCCTTGTGCTCAAGTAGTGGAAGTGTCCATTGAAAATAAGAAGATTAAGGTGCATAAAGTTGTCTGTGTCTTTGACTGTGGCATTGCGGTTAACCCGGATCAAGTAAAGGCGCAATGTGAAGGTGCATTAGTGATGGGGATGAGTGGAGCCATGCACGAAAAGATGACGCTGAAAGATGGGCAATTATCTCCGACCATCTACGGGCCCTACAGCATGACGCTCCTACGGCACGCCCCCAAGGATGTCGAAGTAATTCTCCTACAAGGTGACGATAAGCCGTATCCTGTGGGTGAGCCACCTATGGGCCCCATTGGCGCAGCGGTTGCCAATGCAGTTCGTCGCCTCACCGGTGAGCGCTTGACGGATCTGCCCTTGCGTTTGTCTTAAGAAGATATTATCAGAAAAATAGCTACTCCAGGAGTTTTGCCGCTGATTGTCGGTGAAACTCCTGGTTTATTTTGGGCCTTTGGGTGGGCCTTGGATTTATCGGCTACACCTGACGGCACAAATGGGCATGGCTGGATCATGGCTAAGTAGATTGGATCCCTAGCGAGATCACCCGGTAAAAGGCCTAGTGTCGAAAATAGGCTGTTCTGTTGGCCCAACCTATACCTATCCCTGATCAATGGAGGTAATGTCGTACTGATACATGAGGCTTGTTTTCAAAACCATTAGAAAAGTGCTTTGGACTGCAAAGAGCAATTTTCCTCGTCAGTCCCGTAGGGACAAAATATAACTAGCCAAGACAACAGGCAGGATTTTCGTGCTGTCAAGTACGAAACATGACGGCCAGGTTTTTAGAGACAGCTAAGGCGTTACATGAAGCGGTTAGGGACTTTAGGGGCAAGAATCCCAAGTTAGAGCTGCCGCCATCTCTTCCAGGTATTTAGCCCCATTTGACATGGCGTCCGTAAGATTTATTGCACGCTCAAAAATGGAAAGAACTGGAGATGTGTCCAATCCCATGACATTTTCCTGGGATAGGTCGTTTTTCCCAACCATCAGTGCAAGTGCCTTGCCATGCTTGGCACAGATTCTAGCCACGCCATCAATTACCTTACCCTGTAATGACTGTTCGTCCAGCTTGCCTTCACCACTGATGACATAATTAGCTTCTTTTATTTGATTTTCTAAATCCGTTAGGTCGGCAATCACATCAAATCCTTTTTCTATCCTGGCTGCAAAAAGCGCTACCAGTCCACCTCCAATTCCGCCTGCTGCCCCGCTACCTGGCAAGTGGCTCACATCTATACCCGTTTGTTGCTGAAGCACTTGGCTGAAATTCTTCAGTCCTTCATCTAGATATTCGATCTGTTCCGGTGATGCCCCTTTTTGGGTAGCATATATATGTGCCGCCCCATTCCTTCCGAAAAGCGGATTGATGACATCACAAAGTAAGGTTAGATTGATATTCTTAAAGTCGAAATGGGGACGGGCTTCTATATATTTTACCTGCTGTAGATTCCCTCCAATTGGCTTTACCATTTCTTTCTGTTCATCCAAGAATTGGCAGCCTAAGGCCGAAGCTATCCCCATGCCTGCATCATTGGTAGCACTGCCTCCAAGGAAAAGATAAATCTGTCGGAAGCCCTTAGCGATAGCATCTGCTATCATGATTCCTGTGCCAAAGGTGGAGGTTTTCATGGGGTCTCGCTCTTCCTGGGATAAAAGAACCAACCCGCTCGCACTGGCTACCTCAATAAAGGCCGCCTCTGAAGAGGTAAAGTACCGGGCTGAAATTTCCCTACCGATCGGATCGACGGTCAGGATTTCTTGTGGGGAAAGACTCAGGTAATCCTTGAGTACCAATAAAGAACCATCCCCACCATCCGCCATCGGATGTATGATGACTTCAAGGTCTTTTCCTTTCTTTTTGATTCCTTTTTCGATGGCTTGGCATACTTCCAGCGCAGAAAGTGAGCCTTTAAATTTATCGGGAGCAATGAGGATTTTCATAAAGTTACAGCTTTGAATATGCTATTGGAAAGCGAGGTTGCAGCTCCCTAGCCACATGCCTTTTTGTATCCAATTTCGATCGTCAGGGCTCGGTGCCATATTTCGCTAATTCTGATGGCAAAGCCTCGAAGAGACCGTTCCTTTATTCATCAGAATATATTTGGAATGTTGACACTTAGTAAGACGATGATTACAAAGAATACCAATAAAATAATAGCCTTAGTCACATCAATATCCCAGGTCTTTGCTAAGGTGTGCGTTTCCTCGTCTCCTTGATTTTTCACAAAAATGGTACTAGCTAGGAAGCCTACTACTAAAGTCACTACTGCACCCACTGCATTCCACCAAAACCAAAATACTTCCGGGACAAATAGCCATAAGTAGATATTGACTAAAACCCCTGATAACAAACCAATATTTGCTCCCATGGCATTCACCCTTTTCAAGGCAATTGCTGCAATAAATGTTGCTAAAATTGGCCCATAAAAGACCGAGCCTACTTTATTGATGGCTTCAATCACAGTCTTGGCAATATCTCCCGTGAAAAATGCCAAAATGATACAAACGACGCCCCAAAATAAAGCAGCATATTTAGAGTAGGCCATGTACTTATCATTCGGCAAATCTTTGTCTCGATTGAAGAAGTCCTCTACCGTAGCAGCACTCAGGGAATTAATGGCAGAACTCAGCGAAGACATGGCTGCAGAAAAAATGGCTACCATTAGAATTCCAATAACTCCATGTGGTAAGTAGTCTCTTATGAAGATCGGAATCATCAGGTCGGGTTTGTCACTGGGAATGGCGCTTAGGAAATCCGCTTGGGTCAGGGCTAAGGTTCCGATGACCAGCCCCATAATGCAATACACCAAGGTGATCGGGAACCGGAGTAATCCGTTGAATAACAGGGTCTTTTTTACGGTGCCCATATCCTGGGCAGAAAAGAGTCTCTGTACCTGACTTTGGTCCGTACCGTAGTAGGAGGTATAGAGGAAAAAGCCGCCAATCAGCATGGGCCAGAAACCAAACTCATCTCCTTTTTCCAAACCCATTGAAGTAAAGTTGACCGCTTCTAGACGAGGCCGGTCAATATTGGCCATGAAAGTATCCCAACCACCGATATAGTATACTCCCGCCACTAGGCAAATGATGATACCGAGGAAGAGAATAATCATCTGGATCATATCGCCATATACCACCGCTTTCATACCGCCCTGATAGGAATAAATCAAAGTCACTACCCCAATAATCAAGATGGTTTGCCACATGGGGAAGTCCATTACACTCGTCAATATCAAGGCTACGGTATACACCATCACACTGGTAGCAAAGGCTCGACTAATTTGGAACACTGCACTTAACAAAACGCGGGTAGAAGTGCTGAAGCGTTTCTCCAAATAAGCATAGACACTTACAATCCCCGCCTTGTACATGGGGGGAATGAGAAATACCATCAAGAACAACATCGCCAGTGGGACGGCAAACTCGTAGGTCAACCACATCATCCCTCCTCCGTCTTTTAGTCCTACAAAAGCCGGGGCAGAAATAAAGCTAATGGCAGATAATTGCGTGGCTATGGTACTCAAAGACAAGGGGAACCAACCAAAACTCTTACCACCTAAGAAGTAATCTTTACTGTCTTTATTATCTTTAAATAATCTTCCTAGAAAGAGAAATCCAATGATGTAACTAACAATGACGATGTAATCTATGTAGTTCATTGAAGCGGGTTTTAGTGTATTATTTTAAGGCGAAGTGTTTCCTTGATTGTTTCTTGCCACTCTCTCTTCAAGATACTGAGCAATATCAGATCAGTTCTGGCTTGGCCATCGACCTTCCATAAAAAATCTCGTAAAGTGCCTTCCTTTTTGCATCCTACACTTGCTAAAGCGTTCAAACTTCTCGCGTTTTCTCCGTGGACTCCAAATCCAATCCTGAAAGCCTCCAGTTGTTCGAAGGCAAATTCAAAAAGGAGGTATTTACATTGTTTATTTAGACCGGTACCCTGAAATTGTGTTCCGTACCATGTGTGTCCTAGTTTCAGCGTTCGTAGGTCTTCATTCCATTCATACAGCCTAGTCATACCCGCGTAGGCATTGCTCTTTTTATCATACACTACGAAAGGGTACTCGCGTCTTTCTTTTCGATTCTCAACGGCTGCCTGGATATACTTGCTGAGGTTTTCAGCCCCTTGACCGTTCTCCAAAAAATAAGTCCAGATGCTGCTATCATCTGAAATGGATCGGAGACTTTCAATGTGATCTAAGCCTAAAGGACTTAGCCTAGTCCTGCCATTCTCAAGTATATATTCCTTATCAAATTCAAATTTGACCATTGCCCTTCAATAAGTCTAATGTACAAGCTGCTGTCCAGGAAAACTCATTGCCACCGTAGCCCGTTTCCAAGTTTTTGGCTACCGACTTCTGCGACTCGAAATACTCATAGAAGCCCAATTTAGAAACCAATTCAATCAAATCCGATTTGACAATGCGCGCTGTATCTTCGAAGTGGTAATTCTTTAAGCCATGGTAGATCATCCAGTTCATTTGGGGCCAGATTGGGCCACGCCAATATCGTTTAGAATCGAATAAAGGACTATCTACGTCGAAACTTGGGCAGATGTAGTAACCACGATCGTGGAGGGATTGTAAATAGTCATTGAGTGCATTGGCCTGATCTTTAGTCGGGATGTTGGCGTATAGAGCAGCAATGCCGCCGATTTCTTTATGAGCGATATGCTGACGACCTCGGAGATCGTAAGCTGTAAACGTTTGTAAGCCAGCGTGCCATAGTTTCTCCTGGAATGTAGGAACAGATTGTTGCTGCCATTCTTCCAATTCTCCCACATCAAATCCGAAGCGTTTCCCAATCTTGACTAAACTTTCGTTTGATTTTATGAGAACCGCATTCATCAAAGTGTCCTGGACCAAATAAGGGCTTTCTTCAAATATCCCTAATTCATCGTAGCGATTGTTTTTACCCAATTGTAGGAGGTAAACATAGCGGTCATACTGATAAGTCGTAGGGCGTTCATCCTTTGGAGCTAGGCTGGTGTCTCGGCGCTCGTAAGGAGGTAATTCTTCCTTTTTGACTTCAATACGATCGAGCGACTCATCCCATAGGGGCGAATTATCTCTACCTGATTCCCAAGGATGAAAAATAAACATCAGGCCTTCTCTTTCAGGATCACGATAAGTGTAAAGAAAGCGATGGCTCTTGACCACTTTTGGGAAAATATCTTTGACAAAGGCGATCAATTTTTCGTTGTCGGGAAAGCGCTCTAGCAAACTTTCCAAGACGAATCCATGTACTGCAGGTTGGGTAATGCCTGAGGTTTTTGGCTTATGTGGTGCACCAGCATTAACATTAGCATCCCAGAAGTCATAGTTTGGAAAATAGGTCTTTTCATTTTCACTGTGGAAGATGATGTGTGGTAACATTCCATTCTCCCATTGACCTGAAAATAAGGACTGTAACTCCTGAATAGCGAAATCTATACTAAAATGACTGTGTCCAATACTAGTAAATCCTGAATCCCAGTTCCATTGAAAAGGATACAATTTACCAGTGGGTATGGTAAATCCCTCCTTCCAATTAAGATTTAAAATTCGTTTGGCATTGTCGAAAATGTAGTTCACTTGCTTTGATTAACGTGAGTAGATAGTGAAGTTGTCTAAAGTTATTCTGATGTATGACTTACAAGTTCTTAATCTCGAATACTTCAGCTCTTTCTCGTTCCGTACATTCCATGTACGCAACTCAAAAGGAGCTTTGTCTTCAAAATCAACCACTTATAATTCATCTCAACACAAAACCTTAGACAACTTCATTGCACAAGCGAGGCAGAGAATCGAATGATACTTCTCTGCCTCGTGAAATTATATGAAACTTTAAAAACTTAGTGGCCTTGTTAAACAGGGTAAATGTGACCTGCTTGTGCTGAACTTTTAAAAGTCAAAGGTTGCTCTGATGAAAATTCTTCTGGGAAGAATGGGTCTACCCACGAAGAAGTTACCACCTGATACCTGGCTATTGCCTTGTCTTGGAGAACCTTCTGTTACTCCATCTGCATCTAAAAGGTTAAATATAGCTAATCCTAATCTTAAGCTTTCCTCTCCGTCGCCTAGCGGAATGCTGTACCCCGCATCCAATCTCACGATATTGAATCCATCCAACTCTACGGAGTTACTGTTGTTCGCAAACTTACTTCCCAAAAAGTTAGAGCTCAGGTTTGCATCCCACTTTCCATCATCAAAATCAAATCCCACCATGCCCATTACATTGGGAATTCTAGCTATGCTATTGCCTTCCTGCTCCGGGTTTCCCTGCACTTCGGTAAACTCATGGTCTTGCAGCGTCAAATTTCCGTAGGCATTGAATCCTTTCGATAGGTTGTAATTCAAACTAGCCTCGAGACCAATCGTGCGAGTACTCTGCAGTTGAATAGATTCCGTGATCCCCCCTTTGCCATCATTGATGATGTCCACATTTCTTCTGTCACTTAGCGCATTAAAGAAAATGGCTGCCGTACCAGAAAATTTGCTGGCGCTGACCTTGGCTCCAATTTCTCCTTGAACTACAGTCTCTGTTTCGTAGGACTGTGGCGCACCTCCAGCAAACTTCAGGGAGCGAAGTTGTGGAAAGAAATAGCCTCGACTACCGTTGGCATATAGGTTTAGCTTTTCATTCACCCGATACAGACCTCCAATCACAAAGGCGACATCCGATGCATCTACGATGCCTTTATTGAAATTGTTGGAACCCACACCATTCTCAAGACTCACATTACCAATCGCTTTTTCCCATCTAAGTCCAATGTCCAAGTCAAATCTATCCCATTTGATCTCATCTGCTATATATCCAGCAATTTTGGTGCTCTGTAAGGTTTTGTTCGCAGTTTGTCTTCCGGATCCCTCAACGTATCCGCTGGAGGAATGGGAAACATCATTGCCAGCACCATCATCATAAGCCACAGACACGGCCCGAGGCGAATTCGAAAAGTCTCCTAATACGTTGTGAATCCAGTTGTTATCTAATGCTTTGGTGTTAGACATGAACGTACCAATAGTCAAGTTGTGGTTGCCTACTGTCTTGGTCAAATTCACTTCTCCCACTACTTCTTCCATGTCTCTCTGGCGGTCCAATACTCTATTTTCAAACAATAGATCACCAGCTGCTAATGGCGCACCATTATCCGCATAGATGAAGGTTGCATCAGCTGGCAGATTGCGATCAGAAAGATAGCTGGATTGGGGTTCTGGTGTGTTGTGTGTTCCATCTCCATCTAGGAAAAGATTGAACCAGTGATCATAGGAAGCTGCCTTGGTTTTGGCTGACAATCGCCAGGAGTTGGCAAATTGATGGTTTAATTCTGCCATGATGAATTGTCCATTGGTGGTCACACCATCTCCAATTGGCGACTTGAATCTTCCGAAGGGCGTGTCAAAGGAAAAGTCTTTCAATTGACTGGATAACATGGTGAAGATTTCTTCTCCATCATTACCGATGGGTCTTTCTCGTGCATCATTGGAATTATCCAGCGGATATGGAAGGTAGAATTGGACATTGTCATCTATCTTCTGCATGCTTAAGACAAAGGTACTTTTGCCATCATTGAACAACTTTTTGATATTACCTCTCAATTGATATCCACGCGTTGGCAATCCAGTTTCTAGGGGGCCTTCGTCATATCTGTAGAACCCTGAAAAGGCATAGTATAATCCATCAGCAATAGGACCTGCGGTAAGGAAATCAGTCTTTACGCGACCTCCCTCTGCCCATTCTAACTGAATTTTATTGACCGGATTATCAGAGCCTCGAATACTTTGATAGTTAACTATACCAGCGACACTTCCTGCGCCTTGTAGCGTGGCTGATCCACCTCTTACAAACTCAAGACTTCGTAGGCCAATATCATTCCTAAAATATACATCGTGGGCAGAGGAGTTTAGTCCAAATGTACTCAGCACTGGGATTCCATCAATATTTAGTGGAGTAAAAGCGTACTGCCCGCCCGAAGGGAAACCCCTCACGAACAAGTTGGTTGCCACTTCACCACCACCACCTTCCGCTGTGATCCCCGGTACGGTACGAAGAATATCGGCTTGGGAGTTGGAGGATAGTCTTGCTAGCTGTTTGGCATTTAAAACGGTGAGCGACATCGGAGAATTCTTTTGCGATCTTCCCGTAAAAGTACCCGTCACGACGATCTCATCAAGTGCCATATTATCAAATCCCAAAGTAACATCTTGGGTATAGTTGGTACCCGCTGCGACCGTAAGGGTCATCTCATAAGTTCGATATCCAGTATAAGAATAAACGATGATTTGTTCCCCCTCGGGTAGGTCCAAGCTATAGCTACCATCAATATCAGAGATTGTCCCGGTTGAGGTACCCTTTACGGCAATATTGGCGCCGATCAACGTCGTCCCAGAATCATCGGTAATCACTCCTGAAAGCGTTCCTTGCGCAAGAACTATTCCAGTAGAAAGAGCTAAAATTAGCGCACATAAGTAGTGCTTAAAATATTTTGTTATTGTACGTTCCATAATTAATGATTGTAAGCATGTGTAGTACAGAAGGAAGATTTTGAGTATGCTAGCATTGGCAAAATTAGATTGGGTTTTTCTTCTTTTTTTATAGAAAACTATCCAATGGTGACACTATTCTATAATTCTTGCCTTTCATTTAGGAGGAAAGGAGTATTATTGTGTATATGAAGCCAGAGTATGAAAAGATAGTAGAACCTCCTGCGCGATCCTTTACGGCCAAAGTAGTGAATCGGAAAAACCGTCCGCTACTCAGTCAGGCTTGGCATTTTCATCCCGAAATTGAAATTTGTTATACGCGAAAAAGTGTTGGGAAAAGGTTTGTCGGCAATCAGATATCCGATTACCAGGAGAAGGATTTAGTGATGTTTGGCTCTAATCTACCTCATGGTTTCACTACCGATATGTACTGTAGCCAGGTAGTTATTCAAATGACGCATGATTTCATGGGGCAAGTTTTTATTGATAAACCTGAATTGCGATCCATTAAATTGCTTTTTGAGCGCGCTAAGCAAGGATTGGCGTTTAAGAAGGGCATTAAGAAGAAGGCGGTAAAGGTTATCAATAAACTGCTCAAAAGTGGAGGAGGTATCTCTCAATTCTTACATCTATTGGAATTACTTCAGCTTTTGGCAGATACCCATGAGGTAGAGGAGATTTGTGCTGAAGAATTTGCGCTTGATTTAAACGAAACTCAATTGGGCCGAATAAAGATGGTGTATGACCATATCATGGAAAACTTTAAAGAAGAGGTAAGCATCAAAGAAGTTGCTGATAAATTGAATATTTCGGAAGCAGCCTTCTACAAGTTCATTAAGAAGCAAACCAAAAAAACGTACACACAGATCATCAACGAATTCCGCATCAATCACGCCAGTAAATTATTGATGACTTCTGAAAAGCCCATTTCCCAGGTTTGTTTTGAAAGCGGCTACAATAACATCTCCTATTTCAATCGAAAGTTTAAAGAAATCATGGGGCAGACCCCGCATCGTTTTAAAAACAACTATATCGGACAACGGGTATGAATGAAGGTCCTCCAACTTGTTCTCAAGCTGTCTTTTTCCCATTCTACAATTCTACTTTTGTGCAGGAAGAACCTTTAATTGTCATACACTTGTCATCCCAACAGCTGAATACTGTTGGCTTACGGACACTTGAGGAGCCAAAGCAGTATTGTGAGCCTTCTGTGATAATTCTGTGATAAACAGATCCTACATTTGCAGCATAATTCATCAGGAAATAACAATTGTTGAAATTTCTGATAACCCCTTAGTCAGCAATACTTCACTTCAGCAAGAAAGCTTCCGGGCTTCAGCTTGCACTTACCACTCGGATAACTACTAAAATTGACTGCCATTGGTGGGGATGCAACTTATCCGCCACTTTGGTCTGATCATCACATTCTTTTAAGTTCCTATTAAATCTAAATGTATTTGGAGCAAAAAGGTAGGCTCCTTTCTCATCGACTTGAGAAGGGCAGACACTGCTTTGCGCTAACTAATCCTTTTAAATTCAATCTTATGCAACCTTTTAGTACAATGCAAGATTCGGGACCGGTATTCCTCCCGAAAACCTTCTTAAGGAAGAAAGGTCTTGACGTTTCCAATCCAGTGGGTCGATTCCTAGCTTCCTTCCTTTTAGTATTTCTTTTACTAGGTGCGACGAAAGTCCAATCACAAGTTGTCATAAATGAGGTTTTAGCTAACACCAGTGTTGAGCTGAAAAACATAGGTAATTCCACCGTTGATGTAAGTGATTACTGGTTATGCAACTTCCCTGATTATGCTCGATTAGCTCAGTTGAACGTAATTTGTGGCGATCTAGAATTAGCGCCAGGCGAATTTCTAACTGTTGAAGTCGATGGTAGTGTCGGGGGGGTAGAAGTCCCTGGGAATGATGGAGAGCTGGGACTGTATATCAACAGTTCCTTTGGCTCCCCCAATTCTATTCGCGATTATGTAGAGTGGGGATCCAGCGGGCATGGTCGCTCCTCTGTTGCTGTAACAGCAGAAATCTGGGAGGCAGGCAATTTCGTGTCTTCCTTTGGGGCCAATGAATCTATAGAATACACAGGTACAGGAGATGAGGCCGCTTCCTGGGCCTCTACTACAAGTCCGACTATAAATTGCACGGAAAACAGTAATGCTAGCAATGGTTGTGCTGTCTTTGTCAATGACATCAACCTAGTTGGAGGAGCGACTAGTACTTCTATCTGCGTAGATGGGGTAGGCGATCCGCTAGATGTAGAAACCAATGGCGGCACCGCCGATGCGAGTAGAGGCTGGATCATCACGGATGATGTGGGGAATATCCTAGCCCTTCCGGCAGCCCCACCTTTTGATCTTGACGGTGCAGGGGTAGGCATCTGCCAAATCTGGTACATCCGCTACGAAGACAATGATGCGTTTGGAGGCAACATGGTGGGCAATAACTTAACGGATCTGACGGGCTGTTTTGCGCTATCCAATCCAATTACGGTCATTCGC
>JABSSL010000165.1 GCA_013214355.1 Saprospiraceae bacterium
GCGACCCCTGTCCTAACTTGAGCAACCTCATCGATACCGATAGCGACGGCATCTCCGACTGCGAAGACAACTGCATCAGCGAGCCCAATGCCGGGCAGGCCGATAAGGACAACGATGGCATCGGTGACAAATGCGACAATTGCCCCGATAAGAAAAATAGCGGACAAAAAGATTCCGATGGCAATGGTGTGGGCGACGCCTGTGAGGTCGCTAGCTTGTTGGGCCAGGATCACGGCTCAGACGGCTTGCTGAATCTGCCCAATGTACTGGAGCGGCTCAGTCTAAAAGTCTTCCCCAATCCATTTATGGATCAGCTTTCAATTGAGACTGTCATCCCTCAAGATGGCCCGTTATCAATTACTGTTTTCAACCTGCAAGGTCAGCAAGTACGCAACTTATTCACCGGCCAGGTATTTGAAGGAGAGCAGCTGAGATTCCGTTGGGATGGTTCGGACAATAGTGGAATGCAAATGCCCTCAGGGATGTACCTGATTCAATTGCAAACCGGAAAAGAGCGGACTCATCAAAAAGTCTTATTACAACGCTAACAGAAGAATTGACTTTAGACAATGTCTTAGAGAGTCATCTCCATTGTGGGGGTGGCTCTTTTTCTTTTGTGCTTAAAGGATTCTTTTATTTGACCCATTGATTTTCTACAACGAAGGGGAACGGACAGAAGATAGAGAGGTTACGAAATTTTTTTAGCGAAGGATTTGACTATGATCAAACGCAATAATAGCAGCCAAGGCAAGCCATGGAAAAACAGGTCGAACCAATCCATGGGTTGCATACCTACCGCTCCACCAATCACCCAGCGAATCTTACCAAACAAATGAGGCTCCGGACTAAAAGGGGCCAAGCCTAGGGTGAGGCAGGCTACCAAAACAAGACGCCAATCATTGATCATGCTACGCATAGTAAGGAGTTTTTGATATGCAATAATAGTAGTTGTTAATAGTAAGGAGATTTTTCTTCCCCTTGCGTTCCAAAATACTAGGTATGATGAAAATCAATCTGACCTTTGGTAAAGATCAAAGGTCGTAACTGAGTTTTTGCTGAACTTGAATGTACGCTCTTAGCCAGGGCAATCGCATGTAAGGTTTTTCCTTCCTTTTGCTCTTGTCTCAACAGGTGCTGAAGAAAAAATCGTCGTTCATCCTTTAGGACCAGAGGCAAAAACGGGGGTTTTTATGCCCCGAGGACCCAAGAGTCACTTAAATGCGATTGCCCTACACAATGAGAGCGGCAGCACTTTTATCTCACCAAAACAGCAATCATGAACCAACGATTATGGCTACCCTTACTTTTAGTCTCCCTCTTATTTGGTTGTCAAAACCAGTCTACCGAGGAAGAAAAACCAGCCCCCTCTAGTCCCCCTGAACGCCCGTACCAAATGCCCAAGGCTTTGAAGGAAATCGGAGAATTTGCGGAGGTCACTTTTGCCGATACTAACGAGTTGAAACAGGTACTCCGTTTTCAGCTGATAGATGGAACGGGCCAAGTGAGTAGTAGTCACTTTGAAGAAGTAGCCCAGCAGTACAAGAAAATGATGCAATCGGAATCCTCAGGCCCGCTACCCATTATTGAAATTGACAACTCGGATAAAGTCATGCTGCTGTGCAACGGGCGAGGTTTTGGCGGCCACCTCTCGGCCAAGCTGCTAGTGGATCGAAAAAGTAAGCAGATTCTCAAGATCGAATTTAGTCAGCAGGCCGAATCAGATGATTATGCGGGAGAGCTGACTGAGGCAAGTTTTGCGGAAAGATTTGTGGGAAAGGAAATAGCGGCAGAAGGCAACACTTTTGGTCTATTGCAGCGCGGTGAAAGTAAAATCCAAGGGCAAAGCGAAATTGATGGGATTTCGGGCGCTACCGTGACCAGCCAAGGCGTAATCAACATGATGAATAACGGCTTAGAACAGTATGCTGCCTATTTGTTCGCTAATGAGTAAGGGAGCCCTGCGAGGATGGGGTGGTTGAGCATCAGGACAATCGCATGTAAGGTTTTTCCTTCACTTTCCTCTTATCTCAACGGGCACTGAAGGAAAAATCGTCGTTCATCCTTCAGGACTGGAGGCAAAACGGGGATTTTTATGCCCTGAGTTCCCAAGAACCACTTAAATGCGATTGAACTAGGATGAGCGCTCGGGCAAAGGGCTGATATTTCCTGTGACGCGTTAATTTTTAGGGGAAATTTTCTCATTGCATTGGATTCAGCGTACATTCAGTAGTAGTACCTCTTTTTCTCACCAAATAACCTAAATCCTCCCACGGAAGTGTTTTCTTAGCTGCTGAAGTTAAGTTTGAGCGAGATAAAGTGGTCAAAATCAGTTCCACACCTAAAACAAAACGAATGAATCGTAAAAGTCTAACCTATCTAAGTGTACTAGCATTGTGCATAGGCCTCCATTCCTGCCAATCAGCATCAGAAGGCGAGCCAGAAGCCAAGGCACCGAATATCGTCTTCATACTCGCCGATGACCTCGGCTACCATGATCTCAGCTGTATGGGGAGTAAATACTACGAAACCCCCAATATTGACCGGATCGCCAATGATGGCATGGTCTTTACTAATGGCTATGCCGCCTGTCAGGTCTGTAGTCCTTCTCGGGCGAGTATTATGAGCGGCAAGACACCCGCCCGCCATGGCATCACGGATTGGATCGGTGCGAAGACCGGCGAAAAGTGGCGAGAAGCAGGCCGCTCTAACCAGCTACTACCACCAGAATATGTACGTCATTTGCCACATGAATACACCACGCTTCCAGAGGCGATGAAGGAAGGTGGCTATCGGACTTTCTTTGCTGGGAAATGGCATATTGGTGGCGAAGGATCTTGGCCCACGGACCATGGTTTTGAGATCAACAAGGGGGGATGGGATAAAGGAAGTCCCATCGGCGGCTATTTCTCTCCCTGGACCAATCCCAACCTAGAAAATGAGAAAGACGGCGAAAACCTCTCCATGCGCTTGGCCAAGGAAACAGCTCAATTCATCAAAGGGAATAAGGATACTTCCTTTTTTGCCTTTCTATCCTTTTATGCCGTACATGGTCCTATTCAGACCACGCAAACAAAATGGGCAAAGTATCGAGCCAAAGCGGATAGTATGGGTATTGCTGAAACTGGCTTTGAAATGGGGCATTTTTTACCCATTCGGCAAGTGCAAGATAATCCCGTCTATGCGGGATTGGTGGAAGCCATGGATGATGCCGTTGGCGTAGTGTTGGATGCCTTGGAAGAAGCGGGTTTAGCAGATAATACGGTAGTGGTATTCACATCGGATAATGGAGGCGTGGCTGCCGGAGATGCCTTCGCTACTTCCAACTTGCCCCTTCGTGCAGGTAAGGGCTATCAGTTTGAAGGGGGGATTAGGGAGCCCTATTTCATTAAGGTGCCAGGGATGACAGACGGTGGTAAGAAGACGAATGTGCCCGTAAATGGTACGGACTTTTATCCCACGCTCCTAGACCTAGCTGGCTTGCCTCTACGTCCTGATGAGCATCTAGATGGTCTTAGTTTGCGCCCCTTAATAGAAGGCGATACCATCGCCGATCGCTTTTTGGTCTGGCATTATCCGCATTATGGTAACCAGGGTGGCGAACCTTCGTCTGTCATTCGAGATGGGGATTGGAAACTGATTCACTATTACGAAGATGGTCGAGAGGAATTATACAACCTTGGCAATGACCTTAGCGAAACAACTGATATCGCGGCGGATAATCCGGAAAAGGTTAAATCCTTAAGCAGCCAGCTATTTTCCTATCTGGAAGAAGTGGGTGCGAGGTTCCCGGAGAAAGATCCGGAGTATAGTGCCGAGTCGGAAAAGGCCTATCTAGAGAGGATCGTCAAAGAACGCTGGCCACGCCTCGAGGCACAACGACTCCGCTTTCTTGCTGATGATTATGATCCCGGCAATGAATGGTGGGGGAGTGCCAAATGGACAGAAAACGAATAGGTTCTAGCAGATAAAGCGTATTTTAGAGTAGCCCCCTTTATTATCTTTATGCTTATGAAACGAGCATGATTTTGTTTAATTACAACTTACATTAGGGAATGATTAAAGAAAATCTTGCGAGCCTGTCTACTCGGTGTAGCCAGGTAGAAGCGTAGCGGTTGCATCTGTGCAGATTTATTTCTGCAAATTGCGAAGCTGCGGAAATAATTTAAACAGATGAAAAGACGAGAAGCCTTACAACGCATTGCCGTGCTCTCTGCGACGGCTGCTGTGCTCCCTGCCTGTGATTTTGCGCCAGTCCCGATCCTGGAAAATATTCCTTTAGAAAGAAAACAGTGGCGCTCCCTGGAGTGGTTAGCCAATCAAATCATCCCAATGGAAGGACTGGAGGTTACTACGCCTGAGACGCGGACTGATTTTGTATTGCGCATGGTTAATGATTGCTATGAACCTGAAGATATTGAAGAGTTTGTAGCGGGACTACATGGGTTTGAGGAATACCTCATGGGGCAATTCGAAACGACTTATAATCGACTAGATGAAGAACAGACGACTCAATTGCTGACTCAGCTGCAGGTGGGAGACTCGGCTCCGAAGGAGATTCAATACTTCTTTGATACCACACGGGGTTTGAGCCGCCAACATTTCACTTCTTCGGAGTATTTCCTGACTACCTACTTGGATTATGAATTTGTTCCTGGAAGATACCTAGGCTGTGTTCCGGTAGAAGGGTAGTAGGTACTCGGTTTTATTAGCAAAAGTAAAAGCAAAACATGTCAACAGATACATCTCATCATTTTGATGCCATCGTAATCGGAGCGGGAATGACCGGAGGCTGGGCCGCTAAAGAATTGTGTGAAAAGGGCTTAAAGACGCTTATGTTGGAGCGTGGAAGAAATGTAGAACACCTAAAGGATTATCCTACCACCTTCAAACAGCCTTGGGAGTTTCCGCATCGCGGGCAGATTCCTCATGCTATCAAGAAGGACAATCCAGTCATTAGCCGATGCTACGCCTACAAGGAAGATGCCATGCACTTCTTTGTCAAGGATACCGATCATCCTTATGTACAGGATAAGCCTTTCGATTGGATCAGGGGGTATCAGGTGGGTGGAAAGTCCATTATGTGGGCGCGGCAGGTGCAGCGCTGGAGTGATTATGATTTTGAAGGGCCAGCTAGAGATGGCTTTGCGGTGGATTGGCCAATTCGATACAAGGATTTGGAATCCTGGTATACACGCGTTGAGCAATTTATTGGGGTGAGTGGTAATCTAGATGGCTTGGATACCTTGCCAGATGGCGATTTCTTGAAAGCTTGGGATCTCAACTGCGTAGAGCAATATTTTCAAGGAAATATTAAAGAGAACTTTGATGATCGGCACGTCATTTACGGACGTACGGCTCACTTGACCGAAAACCGTCCCATCTTCGCCGAACAGGGCAGAACCCTCTGCCAAAACCGGGTGCTTTGCCAAAGAGGCTGTCCGTATGGTGGATACTTTAATGCGAATTCGACCTTAATTCCTTGGGCTCAAAAGACGGGTAATCTGACCTTGCGACCTCACTCGGTCGTGCATTCGATCATTTTTGATGAAAAGGAAAACAAAGCTACTGGGGTTCGTGTCGTAGACGCTAACACTAAGGAAACGACGGAATACTTCGCCAAGATCATCTTTGTCAATGCTGCCACTTTCAATACGAACTTGGTGTTATTGAATTCTACCTCCTCTCGTTTTCCGAATGGACTAGGGAATGATAATGGCCTCTTGGGTAAGTACGTAGCCTTCCACAACTACCGAGGTAAGATCAATGCCATTCACGAGGGACACAAGGATATTAAAACGGAAGGGAAACGACCTACCAGTGGATACATTCCTCGATTCCGAAATGTATATCGCCAGGAAACAGATTTCTTGCGCGGATACGCGGCTGGATTTTCAGCTAATCGTGGTCGATTAGTAGATGGAGATGGAGTCGGTATGGAAATGCGAGACAACCTCCTTGGGACCAAAGACTTTAGAGCTTGGCGGGTAGGATCGCATATGATGGGCGAGACCATCCCAAAAGAAAGCAATTTCGTAAGCCTGGATTCGAATGCAAAAGATGAGTGGGGCATTCCACTCTTGAAGACCAATATCGACTACGACGATAATGATGAGAAAATGCTCCAAGACTTTTTCGAGCAATTCACCTACATGTACGAAAAAGCTGGATTCACCGAGATAAAAACGAGAGATACCAAGCAAGCTCCTGGTCTAGATATTCATGAGATGGGCGGCGTACGTATGGGGCATGACCCGGAAACTAGCCTGCTCAATAAGTGGAATCAAATGCATGCATGCCCGAATGTATTCGTGACGGACGGTGCCTGTATGACCTCGGTTTCGACACAGAATCCTTCCTTAACTTTTATGGCCTTAACGGCTCGTGCCGCTAACTATGCGGTAGAACAGTTGCAAAAGGACGCCATCTAGCGAGCTAGGATGCGATCTCTGATTTGGTAGGTTTCCGCTAGTTCTTTCATCTTGCGATGGAAGGCATCTCGGTAGTATTTGGGGAGCTCTGTATTATCCTGGAAGAGCTTTTCATAACGATCTACCAATTCCGGGTAATGCTTTTGCACAGCCCGCAATATCAAGGTTTTACTATCGGAGGGTTGGTCGCCAAATAGGGTAATAGTAGCTGGGAGCAAATAATCTGCTCCGGCTTTTGAAAAGATATCGAACATTTGGTGCAAATGCTCGCCTCGATCGGAGATCCAAGGAATCATCGGCATCATACTTATCCCCGTAACAAAATTCCTCGCCTTTACTTCCTGTAATGCCGCCAGTCGTGCCGCGGGTAGCGTGGCTCCCGGCTCAAAGATCTTAGCAATCTTTTCATCGATCGTGGAGAAAGAAAAGGTGATCAGGGTGCCTCTTCCTAGTCTTCTTTGCAAATCAGGAGGAAGGATAGCCGTTTTATCAATGGCTTCCAATAGATCTAAATCTCGCAGTACTAAATCTGACTTTGTCAGGATGTGAACCGGAAAGCGATATTTCAGAATAAGCTCCAGCGCTTGTCGCGTTAACTGATATTCAGATTCAAATTGCAAATAGGGATCAGTGGCGGAGGAAACGACAATGAATCCATACTGCTCCTTCTTGGCTTTGGTGGCCAACTGCTTTTCCAAACGTTCTTTGGCATTCACTTTCACGCCAAGATTCCGCTCCATATGCGTACCATACTTACTTCCTCGGATATAGCAATACAAGCAATTGAAGGAACAGCCACTATACATATTGATGGTATAGTCGCAGATAAACCAGCTATCGCGTTTCTTTAATTTATTTAGTACTGATTTGACTTCAATGGGATTAGGCATGGCGATGTCTTTCTAATCCTATGTTTACCTTTCTCCTGAACCAGTTGCCTACTGATTCAGCTTCTATTTCCCGGTGATACAATTCGATGATATCCGGATGTAATCGGGCCATGGTCTTGGCGGCCCAGCCTATTCCTTTGCGTATTTGATGCTCCTTACTATCTCCTAGGGATAAGAGGAGTTGAAATACCTTTGTCGCTACTTCTTTATTTATGCCTCGTTTTGTGGCCAAGTGACAGCCAGCTCCGATAGATCGTACGACCCATTTACTTTCATGTTCTCGGAATTGCTTCAGTTTCTCTAGAGCCTCCTCCGGGAACTGCAGGATACCATTACCAAAGACTCGTTCCCCGATAATATCGCTAACGTACCATTTTTGACCTTGCGCTATGAACTTAGCAGCTTCCGCAAAAGATTCCTCGAAATGGCCTGACAATCTCTCCTTCAAGACGATCGCTACCACCACATTTCCACCCATGGTGTGGTGAGCGGCTATATTATTGCAGAAGGGGAGATGTTCTATTTCTGCAAGCTGCTGATAGGTGGCTTCCGCTGCAAATTCCAGGAGTGGAAAGGTAACTTTTTGTTGTAGTAGCTTTTCAAGGAAGGCAATACAGAATGGCTCCAATCCATCTACCTCATAGGTATGAAGGAGTGCTGAGACAATGGGTCTAATTTCAGATTTCCGATTTAGCATTTGGGTGATTACGTATTAAAGAAATAACTCTTCTAATTAGATTGCGTATATGATGAGAGGTTGACTCAAGACTTGCTAAGAAAACGTAGAATAATATTTTCCTATGATATCTGTACGTTTAAAGAACAGTATACGGAATTTGATCGCTAAAGGAGAAACAAAAGAAGCAATTACTAAGCTGCAGCGATCAAAAGTGGTAAAAAGTGATCAACAGCTGAAAGAATACACCACTCTAATTGCAGCCTGGTATCAACGCTATAAAAGAGATCAAGCAACGGACATTAACTCTGCCGAATTCCAACGTAAAAACCTAAATAGGATTAATAACTCTATTTTATTGCTAGTAGATGGAGAGCTTAAAGAGTTGGATCGGATGCTAGACTTGCATGGGGCTTCGCCTACTGTACAGCCACAACGTAAAACAGGCTCCAAAATCCTTATTTTCGCCGCCTTACTAGTTAGCTTAGTCGCCATCTTGACGCTAAGCGGTCTATTGCCTACCCAGTCTACCACTAAGGCGACTAAAATTTCTTACGAGCTTAATTTCCTCACGGACCAAGGTGCCGTAGATCGAACGATCCTGGTAAAGATCTATGATGATTTATCTGGCGAATTCATCAACAATGGGAAGGTACAGAAGATTTCAAAAATCGTAGAAGCCAGTGACATAGCCTTGGATTTTACCATATTTGATGGAAACGAGGAATACAGATATGCTTCCTTCTTACCGGAATTGAGTAGAGTGGAAAAGAGAAATTTTACCTTTTTGGATGGAGCCTTGTATTATAATGGTCAGTTTAATCGAAAATGGAGAGCTACTATAGAATAAAATCGTTACTTTTTTTCGTGCGTATATTGTTTTATTTTGTGGTTTATTGGTTGCAATATTTTGATTTATAGGTTTTTGTGAATATGTATTGTGTTATTTTTGTGAATAAGCCCTTTCTTTTGTCCCAACATTACATTCACTATTCCCATAACTTGCCTACATATTCATTCAAAAACAGGTTAATAGCAAATTATTGAGGAATAAGATTAGGCTTAGCTAGAATAATACTCAACACCACCCTTTCAGAGATCGTACTATTTATTTCTGAATGTTAGCCAAGAAATAGTCCTAGCTAGCAGCGAATCTTCCTTTCCTACAATGATGCGCTTTGACCTTTTGTTTTACCACTAAAACAAATTCATAAACATGCACACCGTTAGAATTGTCACAAAAACTACCCCTCGAATCTTAACCTTAATTTGTGGATTAGCCCTATTTTTTGCTAGCTGCGAAAAGGTTGATTTTGATGAATCCTCTGATCAAGCTGTCATTTCAGATACAGAGGCCATCAGTATTGAGGAACAATCCAATTTGCTTCAGCAAGTGTATCACTTGCCTACGAAAGGAATGGACGACTACCAGATTCAAACCTACTACCAAGAAGCCTTCAGCGGAACAAGTACGGAAGATCGAATGCTTCTAAACGAACAGCTGGCCAGTATTGCAAGTGATCAAGCAGTTGGCCACCGAGGAATACACGCCAGAAGTACCCCAACGATTATCTCTCCAGCGGGAGGCACTAGTGACTTTGGGACAGGAATCACTACCAATCGAGGCCAGTTCTTGGTGGGGGATGAAGGAGAAGTCAGTGTTTATGAACAAAGCGGATCGGGCTACACCAAAGTTCAAAGCCTAACTTTCGCCAACGGGGCGGGTACTATTTTATCGGCGGCTGGAGATTGGTTGGCCGTTGGTTATCCCGGGTCTTTTGCCAATAATTTTGCGGATGCTGAAGTGGTGTTGTTCCGCTACAGTCGCGGTACTTGGGAAGAAAAGCAAACCTTAACCGCTCCAGGTTTGATCTTATTTGGTGAGGACGTGGCGATGGACTACAAGTCAATGGCAGTCTTGGCCAGGGAATCCGGAGCTTCTAGTATAATTATCAAGTACAGCTGGAACGGAAGAACCTGGACAGAGTCTGATAGAATGGGATCTGGCAATTTCTTCTGGGATATGGATATGGACAGAGAGATAATTGTGGCCAATGGATTCAAGGGGGCAGACTTCAATAATTCAAAAGTTCATATTTACATCAGCAAATTACCTAGAGGTAGAAAAGAGCAGACGATTCCTATCCCCGGAGCTTTGAGTCGACAGATTTCGATTGACAATGGTGTTATCTTAGCCTCCGTAGCTTTTAAACCTAACTTTGCCGGAATAAATAATACTGGATTTATATACTCATTTGCAGCGAATCGCAAACCTTGGTCTCTGACTGCAGAAATCACACCACCCATACCATTTAGGAGCTCAGCTCAAGGGGTTGGACTTAAAATAAGAGGTAACAAGGCGCTTGTTTCTCACCCCATATTTGGCTTTAGCGCGGAAGAAGGAGATGCGGTATTTGTCTTCGAAGGTAGCGGAAGTAACTGGAGCCTAACAGAAACGCTCACACCAAGTGATGACAACGGTCTCGGATCAATTTATGGAATAGAAACGGGCCTAGAGATTTTCGGAAGTAAGGTACTGGTTGGGGCAACGGGTAGAAATGGAGCAGCAGGAAAAGTATATGTTCACTAAAGTCATAAAGCCATCATAGAGTCAATCGCTGGAGGGAGGGCAAAGCCTATTAGGCCTTCCGTCTGGCGTGGCTCTTCCATCCTCGCATAGTAATCATTTCAAGCTCAATTTTTTCATTTATCACGAAAATCAATTTGCATGAAATTCCAGATCACATCCATTGCTACTGCATTGCTAGTTCTCTTTTTTTCTTCTACGGTTTTTGCACAATCTTCGAGTTCAATTTTGGCGGTTGCCGATCAGACCAAGCAGGAAGAAGAGAAAACCTTCACTACCAACGTAAATGAAGTTTTAGCCAACGTACATCAGCACATTTCCAAGAAACTGGAGATTGATTCTGACCTCTTCCAGTATTATAATTCCACGGTTTCTTTCACTATTTCATTCGTAATCGACCAGGAAGGAAAGATCAAAAAAGTACATGCGATTGATAATGCAAAAGGGCCGGTAGTGGCCAAAACGATTCGACAGATTAAGAAAATGAAAAAGGCTCCTGTTGTACTAGAAAATGGAAAAACAGTGGCGAAACGATTCTATCTACCGATCGAAATTAAGTAGATAAGAGAACTCGCCTCTTAGGCAAGAAGCACCAAACAATACACAAATACTACTAAGACGCTTAAAGCTCCCTCCTAAGACAACACTCAAAAAAGATATGCACTAAGGTGGTTGAGTCAGCTTGGACCATTTGGGTAACTGAATTCTTACATCTTCCAATAGATGAGAATAGCGTTTCCCAATGGTCCAATTGCTGGTTTAGGACCTAAGGGCAGGGCGATCGCATTTAAATGATATTTAAGATCCTTTCTCTGACCGTGGGATCCCAGGCTGCCTTGAGTCTTTTGGTTTTAATACTCCCTTTTGCTTTATCTAAACGAATCATATTTAAAACAGCTT
>JABSSL010000166.1 GCA_013214355.1 Saprospiraceae bacterium
CAGCGCCGACTTTTTGAGGACGCCCTATCTATCTTCACACTATCTGCCTCCTTGAATAAATAAGCAATCGATGGTGTTTTGTGATCCAGGATTTCAAAATCTACCGTGAATTTTTCGTTGCTGTATAGGCTGCTTAAAAGATCGGACTCCATGGGATCAATAGTCCAAAGGGGAGGCTTGATTTCCGATCGAAGAATGGTTTGCTGATTCACTATCTCTCTTATCTCATAGATAATCGATCCTTCTTCAATCAAATTCCATTGATATGCTCGAATCTTCGATTGAACCTGCTGGGTGATCCCCGTTGGTCCACAAATCACGATTCTCTTTTGTATCCCTATTTGATGCCGAAGTATAAAATCGAAATTGACGAAATGATCTATGTGGGTATGGCTGATAAATATAGCCTCGGTAGCTTGACAATCTTTCACCGTCAATTCACTGGCATCCCCGCATTCGCAAATGAAGTTTCCAGCATAGTTGTCCACTTTGAAAAGGATGCATATGTCTTCTCCCGTCTGGCTCTTGATCTCTGGTAAAAACATCTTTTTTGATCTTTCTACAATTATCAGATGGCCGGGGTTCCATTCAAAGTATTTTTTTGAACTTGAATTTAGTCACTAACAACACCTGATCTGCTCCTTAGCATTCGGGTTCTGTCCTTTTTATTTTTGGCAATTGAAGTCCTAACTCCTTATTCCCTCGAGTCACTCCATGCTTATGCCAAAGAATCCATCTCTTGGTCTATAATTGAATCCAATGCTTTGTGGGTAGCTATATTCTCCCTTTAAGTGTAAAACGGCTGAATCTGAATTTAGGCTTTGATAAATACTTAGGTACTGATCAATTTTGACACCCCGCCTAGATTCTCTTTGATCCGTCTCGAGGTAATAGAGGTTCCACTGGTATCTTTGATCAAATAGATGTGGAAAGATCTTGATCCCTAAAGTTGATGCTAATTCACCTACTTTCATGTACTTTTTAGTGATT
The DNA here is from genome assembly GCA_013214355.1 of Saprospiraceae bacterium. Classification (GTDB taxonomy): domain Bacteria; phylum Bacteroidota; class Bacteroidia; order Chitinophagales; family Saprospiraceae; genus DT-111. The sequence continues at coordinate 991 of JABSSL010000166.1, forward strand.
ACTTGATAATCCTTGTCTAGCACCATCATTCTCAATCGAAAGGATACTTCAGTTGCTGCATCTTCTACATTTGCAAGCCCTTCTTCTTCCCTGTAGTCAATGTTGATCGGCTCTTCAAATATTTCTTTTTCTTCTTCTCCCAAGTTTTCTGAGCAAACCTGATCAAGGCTTTCCCTTCTGAATAGATCCAAGTATTGCTGTACTACTTTATACCGCTGAATGGTGTAGATTTCATATGTAATCTGATGTCTAAGGTACCTTTTCTCATTTTCATGAAACAGATTGGCTACTGCATCTAATTTACTGAGGAGACTAGGAGCCGCTTGGAACAAGTCTCTGGACTGCTCAAAGGCTTCCTGTATCTGGTTTTTTCCAATTAACTTCTTGACGGCTGTGAGTTGCTCTTTGTAGTTATCGAGTTCCATTTCAGGTGAATAATAAGGGATTCGGAATAGTTTTTACTTTTTGAAAAGTCCAATTTTGCTCAGCGGAATCTTATAATTCCTATTTGTTGCCAACAATATGATGTCCATGATTTTTAGGTTTTTCTCTCCAGTTTCAAAGCTTAGGCGCAAGTCTCCATTGTCTTCGTATCCAAGTTCAAATTCGTAGCCCACTTTATTTAAACCGTTAATGATTTGAAAGTTGCTGAAACCAAAAAATGTTATGGTTGCCCGATCAATTTCAAAAACCTGGCTGCCAGAATTAACTTTTTCCAATTGTCGGACTCTGTTCTTTTCAACCACCTCAAGATATCGGTTAAATCTTTGTAAGACCTTTAACTTGATTTCCTCATCCTCTATCTTATCTATCAAATTGGTGAGAAATTCAGGTACAAACTTATTCTGAAGAACGGAACATCCAAGACACCGGTGGGATTGAAATATTTCATCGAGTCTTTCCAGAGTTTGATCTTCTTTCCGAAAACTATCTAGAAAGGTGAGGAATTCTTGGTTCTCTAATTTTATCAAAAGTAGCTTTGATAGATTCTCATCCCCTCTCAAGACTTTGTCCTCTTCTAGCCTTTTCCGAGAATCAGCTATCGAATCATTTCTATCTAATGCCTTGAGTTTTTTTGGCATTAAACTCCATTCCAAATAAAAGGTTATGCTATTCTTGATTGCCTTTGTTAAACAGTCATCCTTTCTGATTCTTCTTATCTCAGTATTGTTCATTTTCTATTTTGGATTTTTCTTCTTGTTAATCTGCTCAACTTGCCAGCCATTTCTATTTTCCAATATCGGAATATAATCAATTGGATTTCATTTAATGTTTTCGCCTTCTCGTTGACACCATTGTGAAAGATCGAATACGCATTGTTATAAACCTTACTGTGCAAACTTATTTCTGCTTCATAGATCTTATCCGGGTCCCTCTAAAACGCACAAATCTACCCCTGTCTCTAGGCCCTTTGTAGCCCTAGTTGAAGCTATCGGCTAGGATGTGCTCATATGATCCTTCCGAGTACACTATTACAGTCCGCTGTATTGTTTGAAATACTCCAGCCGGTCTACTTCATCCAATGCTTCGCTTTGAGCATCTATCAAGTTGTTCATCGACTAGCAGCTTTAGGATCACTCCTATGTATTAGTATAATGCAATCGAACATTTGATTTGTTGCTTGTTAGGTCTGGGAGCGCCAGGTTTTTATCTACACCAAGATCGGAATGTATTGAGCGAAAAGCAACTCCTACTTGCAGATTGGCTTTTTGATCTAGTCTTGTAAAAACTTGGGCTTTCATCACAACAGCTCAACCTAAAAGGCCATCTATTCTTTGGTCAGTATTCTGGTAGGCTCTACAACTTTCCTTTCTTAACCGATTGCTACCACTCCTCCCCAATATTTGCCCCCGACTCTATTTCCCCCTAATTTCCTAAAAATTGGCATCCACGAACAGCGCTCATGGACCTATCTCAAGCACAACAGATTTATATCACTCAACTGCTTCACAGGCTTTTACAAGTGCCCGGTAAACATCGGACAGCAGTCTTGGATACTCTAGCAAAAACGATTGAAGAATTTCAGGAAGAAGATTGGGACTGGGTCCATACAGCCATACTCCTCGCTAATGAATCCACAGAAAGCCAAATGAACTTTATTCAATTCGTCCAAAACGTTCCGCCCTAGCAGTTGGGAGTAGTATCCAACTACGACCATGCATACTCGGCGCAGTTATTTGTAGTCTCCGACTACAATACAGCCACGAAATAGCATTTTCCAATCACAAAATCCAATACCATATGTCACGCGCACTCTTTCTATCTATTGGCCTGTTGGCCTCTATTGTCATACAAGCACAAGACACCTGTAAACACAAAACCTATCCTCAGGTCAATCCACTTCTCATCCAACAATTTCAAGCCGCTCGCTGCCTAGAAACGGTTTCTTGGCAAGTAGACTCCTGTCAAGTCGATAGAGCCTTGATCGCCTTGGGGACAGATCACTCCAAGACAGCTGTAATGCCGTTCCTTTTTTTCTTTTCCAGTTCGCAAAGTTGGGACCAGAAAGAGCCTCTATACTTGATTTCAAAAGGCTTCTTCAAAGCCACTCACCTCTCAATTCCCCTAGATTGGAAGGGCCATTACTTCCTAGCCATCAGAGATCATCAAAACCCTGCCCTAATCTCCATTGATCGCACGGACACAATACCCAAAATAGAATTTAGAAAGACTTGCAGCTTGCATTATTAGACTACATCAAATTGACTATAATATGAATAGGATATTCCTGCTACTTTGTCTTTGCAGTTTTCTAGAATCCTGTCAGCCTCCTTTTATCCCAGAAATAGCAGTGTTGGAGGAAAGCGACTCCTCACCAAACCAGTCCAACGAGGGCTACTTCCTATACCAAGGGAGTTTTGATTTGGGTGCTGAGACGCTATCTCTAGGAAACCTCAACGGCAGTCTTCCGCAAATCTGCAACTTGGCCATCTACTTTCGACCACACCAATACATCACCCATATGGGTGGCCGATACCCAACTGTCTTTTTCCTGATCAAGGATGTATATCCTAATGATAACCCAGACCACTTTATACACGATAGAGATTTCGAATTAGAATTCATTACCGATGAGCCTTATGGCGATGAATTTGATCTACTGGATTGGTATACCGGACCATGGGACAATAAACACGCATTCCTAGCTGCAGTACTTCAACCCAGTCTTATAAACTGTTGGGTTGAAGGTACCTTCCAGTTCTCTCTGCCTACTAATTTTCAGTTGAAATGCCCAGCTGCTAATACCTCAGAAGGGCTTAGGAGTAGTTCCTACTAGACCTCTCTTATTTTCTCCTATTATAATCTATCCCACTGCCCTGGAGCCTTTGGTTCCAGGGTCTCTCCTTTCTGAATCAGTCGTTGGCTCTGCATCGACACAAACTGCCCTGCTGAATCTCAGCTCTCTTTTATTAACCAGGAAAGAAAATCCCTAACCCAAGGTTGCTCAGGATCTTCCCCACAAAATTCATCCACAAAACTTCCAAATACAATTTTATGTGGTAATGCTTCTAACATCTTTCTGCACCGTACCGCATGCCAGGACTGTCCGACAATTCCAACCTGATCTCCGTCACCAAGCAAAGTAGAACCAAAATTGATAATGTCAGCCGTGCTTAGATATTGTTCTCTTGACTGCTTCCCAATCCTAAAAACCTGATGATCATGAAAACGATATAGCTTTATCGCCAGGTCCCCCGATTCTACATCAGTCCCATTATTTCCAATATCTAGGTCTTTTTTCACAAGATGATCAAAAATTTCCCATTGTATAATCCACTTCATAGATCGATCTATAACAGACAGCTTCGAATAAATTACTTCAGCTAAAGCTGAATTCACCTCATCAGTCGTTCCAAAGGAGAAAGCAAACACTTGGTCAACTGCTTTTAAATGTTGTTCAAAGGAATCCAGATAATACTCTCCCCTGGTGATATAATTTAGGAGGTCTTCATATTGATTCTGTGTTATGTAGGCACTAATCGCCGGTGTTTCCATACGGCTTAGCATAGAATATTTGGGGGTAAGAAACATCCTAATCCCCTGAAGCATTTGCAATCTCACACTTTTAGATTTAGTGGTAGCGTATTCCACTAATACTCGGCGGAGCTCCTGCATTTCAGAGACATTTAAACAAAGAAAGGTAGAATCATACTTTAAATATCGATAGGGATCTTGCTCTAATGGTATTATCCCTAACTCAGTCTCAAGTGAATGCAGGTAAAGTTGCCCAGAGGATTGAGACTCCAGGTCCTTTATGATAAATCCAATTTCATTGACAACATTATCTAATACTTTCGAACTGGTAGCCCCTTGCTCCTCAAATAAGAGTTTGAACTCCATATCAAATTTGCAGATAGAATGTTCTACTATTGCCCTATCCCAGGAATAGTAATTCTGTGTAAAGCCTTCCTCTGAGGATATAGAATCAACTAGAAAACGCTCTCCAATCATTAAAGAATTGACATTTTTAGCACTACTTGAAATCACAACTTGTATCGAATCAGAATGAGTCAGTAAAAACTCTTGTAAAGTTCGAAGTCGAGTGATCGTAGCCGCTGTACCTCGGTGATTCAACGGTTGATATGGATAAATGATCAATTTGCAAGATGCCTTTGTAGCCAACTCCTGCAAGTAGATTCTTTCCTCTCGCTGTAATTCATGATATTCCGAAGAGCGCGGTTGAGCACCCGCTCTAATTTTCCAAATTGGGTTGTTCACTTCCATTTTAGGTATAGAAAAGGAGCTAAATTCACCCTTTTGCCGAATGGTGTAGCCAGGTCCCATATCTTCATTTACTAGCTGTCTCGCAGCTAGAACTATTAATCTTGTGCGGAGTAGTGGATCAAAATGGAATCCAGAATTGGTAGATTCATCTATTGAAGGATTCCCCATCCTGCTTATCAACTCTAGCAACCTGGCATTGATTTGATTAACTCTTGCTCTCCAATATTCATGTGTAAGTATTCCCTTCCGAATTTCGTGGCCAATATGCTGAAAATCACTTTCTAGCAATAGCAGTTCATTATTAAGTCTACCTGCTGTCTCAGGCATTAACCCTTTCAACTTAGTAAAAGCCTCTTGACTTTTATCTGTTCTAATCAGTTTACGAACTTGATCCAGTTGATCTTTTGTTAACATCTTCAAGTTGGTTTTAACTTCAATTGATGTTTTGGATTTATACCTACTTTACAGCTGTTGCAACTCACATAATCCTTTATCCCTTAGGGCCTAATTTTGCTCCAGATCAAATACTGCAGACCTATTAAGGAACAGGCACCCGATTCCTAAATCTATCCTCATACGGTTTAGTTACTGTAAATTATTCAAATTCTAAAGTACAAATCTAAACTAGCAATTTCATACCGTTATGGCTTATCAATATCTTGCGATCAAGCTTTAACTCTGGATTGATTTTTCTCAGCGTAAGATGATGTGATCAAAAATCCCATTATCTGCATTGTCCCTGATTGTTTAACAATTTTTCTACTGTAATTATCTATGTCCCCTTTTACCTCTCTGAGCTAGGTGACAATCTCCTTATTTTGTCTCCCCCCTCACCCCCCGTTGCATTTCAAAAAAACAACAAAGTGGAACTAATTTCCTAAAATTTCACTTCATACTCTAGTGCCGCTCTAACCGCCATTGTCGCGTCTTTGCCTAACTCGCCATGCAGTCTTTTACCAACAATCATCACAAGCCAAACCACTCCCAAATGAAAACCACCCCACACATCCTCACCCCTCAACAACTCAACCTCCTCCTCCAATCTCTCAACAAGAAATACAAACTCATCACTTTGCTCATGGCTGATGCCGGACTCCGCGTAACCGAAGTAGTCCGCCTCCAAATCAAGCACTTCAACTTTCAAGAACAAACCCTCCAAATCCAAAGTCTTAAAAAACGGCCTACTGCTAGAGCCAAGATTCGTACTCTACCTCTAACTCAAAGAACTCTTAATGCCCTAACTCAATACTGGGGCACCCTAAAGAACAAAAGCCCTGAAGCCTACCTCTTTCCCCCATCAGCTCAATCTAAACAACCCCACCTATCTCGCAAAATGGTATGGCGGAGACTCAAAAAGCATAGTAATGGTCTGGTCAACCCACACATGCTCCGACATTATTTCGCCACCCGTGTAGTCAACGAAGGCAATGACATCCGAACTGCCCAAAAGATGTTAGGTCACAGCAGCCAACAAACCACTGAAATCTACCTCCACGTGCCCCAACAAAAGATCCAAGCTGCTATCAATAGTATCGAACCCAAAACCAATTCCTTCAATAGGTTCTTCAATAAACTCCTAAACCCTAAACTTTCAACGCCCAAAGTAGATATCACCCCTGCCCGAATCGGCCTCACCGCCTTCCACATCGGTCGGAAGAAAGAACTCCAACAACTCCATAGCCTAGCCCAAAAACAAGTCAACGTGATGTTACTTGGTCCTCAAGGTATTGGCAAATCCCACCTACTAGACAACTATCACAAAGGCCAAATCATCCGTATCGATGACTTTCGCTCTCCTAAGAAAACGCTTGGAGGGCTACTTCTTGAACTATACGATCACGACAAGGAAGCTATTCTCGAAATGCTCCTCAAAACCAACAGTCGCTTCGATATCGAAAAACTGGCTACTCGAGAAAGTATCAAGCGCCTTTGCGAACTAGCCATACAAGCCACCACACCGAAAGAATACACCCTAATCTTCGATGACCTCACTGATATCACCAAATATGGTGTCACCATCATGGAAAAGCTCAAAAACCACTTCATCATCATCGCCGCCGCCCGTCGCATCAAACTCGAACACCGGACCTTCCTATCCAACTTCGAAAAGATAGAACTACAGCCTCTTTCTCGCCCCGAATCCATTGAACTCATCAACAAACTCAGCATTCCCATCGCCAATCGAATCACCGACTACGAAGCCTATAAAAATCGAATCTGGGAAGACACCCAAGGCATCCCACTCTATATCATAGAGATGATCGAACGACTTAGCAAAGAGCCCCAAATCACGCCAGAAACTACTGCTACTATTCGCCACACCGCCAGCAAACAAGAAATTGACTTCACGGTCCCACTAATCGTACTCTTCAGCTCCCTCATGGTCCTCCGTTACCTCGGCAACGAGCTCGGCGACAACGCCGGCGCCCTCAAGCTCATCGGTGGTCTGGGCCTCATCGTAGCCATCTTCTCTAGACATATCTTCCGCACCCTAAAACGAAAGTTCGTATGATGTACAGATTACTTGGACAGTCAGGCCTTTGCTTTCCGGCCTTCTTCATTTTAGCGAAGAGAGCTTGCGAAATCCGATCAGAACAGAATCCTGTCTGAGCTTCTCAAGAGAAAAGAGTAAAACCAATTGCCCAGAAATCAACAACGCCTGATCCTATTCACCCCCCAAAAGCGAGTTTATTCTGTTCCGGATTTGGCAGGCGCTCGCAGCGTTAAGAAATGAATCAAGCCGGCGGTTTTTGGTTCTTTTTGCCGCCAAAAAGAACAATACAAATTAAATCAAATGAAACTCCCCAATCACCTCGCAGGCGGCACCCTAATTACCGCTATCTTTTCATCCCTAAGCGGTATCAACATATTCCAATCCCAAACAAGTATAATTATCATGCTGATAGCCACTACCCTTCCCGATATCGATCTTCCCAAATCCACCATCGGCCGAACCTTCAAACCCATTTCACTCTACATCAATCGACGCTGGGGGCACCGCACGATCACTCACAGCTTTGTAACACTACTGATTCTTACCCTCCTACTTGCCATTCTAGAAAAGCAAATAACAGACAAGAATATCTTATCCCTAATCTTCTTCTACGCCTACCTATCTCATTTGCTCCTAGATATGGTAACATTAATGGGAGTCCCACTACTCTACCCTTTCAGCAAGAACCCCTTTGTCCTTCCGGGAAATCCGCGTTACCGAATCCGTACTGGAGACACCAGGGCCGAGACCATCGCCTTCTGCACCTTCATATTGTTGAGCATCTTTCTTCGCCCATTGTTTGAGCAAGGCTTCTGGACCTCCTACAACCGACTCTTCGGTACCATGAAACACCTAGCTGCCGAATTCAAGCGATCAGAAGACATGCTGGAAGTCCAATACTTCGGTAAGATTGGCACCCAACCTATCCAAGGAAAAGGCCTCTGTATCGAGGCCAATCAAAATGAGGTAATTCTAATAGAAGATGATGAATTTACTGCCCTCAATAAAGACCATATGACCATCGATAAAGTCATCCCTTCTCATACTAATCACCAATTCACCTTCACCCAAATCCCTATCATTGCCCTGACCATCGACTCCCTCAACAGCTTGTTACAAGACCAATGGATCCATCATATCAACCTTACTTCGGAAAAGCCCTTCCGCGTCATCACCAATGGTATCCCCACAGAACAAAAACACTACAATGCTGAACTCCTCACCTCCATCTGGCTCCAAGAAATTCAACCTATCCCCGATAACCAACCACTGGACACCTTTATATACCAACCTAACCCCAGAATTCCAATCCTACTACAAAAGCTACAGTCCCTCCAATCCCAAAACAGAACACTGCAACAAGTCTGGCAAGTACATCTCCAACAAATCGAAAACCTAAAAGAAAAGATCCAATCCACCACCTATCTATGGGACAAAGAGCGCCTCTACCAACAACTTACAAAAGCGCAAAAACTCCCACCCCCCAAAATCAATCATAACCGTGAACTCGAACTCCAAACCGAAATCCAACAACTCACCAAAGTCGAATACCTCAAAAACCAAGAACGTCGCCTCAAAGCCACCAAACCTCCACCAACACCACCTGAACCTACCCTGCTCTCAGGCTCTGTCACCATCCTAAAAATCCGGTAAATACAAGCAGTAAGTGCCATGATAATTGCCCTAACCCGGCCTTATTCATTTTAGCGAAGAGAACGTGGAAAATTTGGATAGAACAGAATTCTGTTTGAGCTCAACCAATCCTTGAGTTATCACATCTGCACCATAATTAAGAATGCTAAAGTCGCACATCCACTTAAGAGCGAGTTTATTCTGTTCCGAATTTTCCATGTCCTCGTAGCGTCAAGAAATGAATAAAGCCGTGATTTTTGGTTCTTTTCATCTAGGAAAAGAACGAGAGAAAACTTTCTAATAAAAACCAAATATCAATGCTAAAAACACTAATCCTCTCCCTCACTATCCTCACCACCGACACTCTCCCCCCAACCAACCAATTATTAACCCAAATAGACAGCTTCTACCAAGTAAAAACAAATACCGAACTCCTAGAATACCAAACCTCCCAAAAAGGAGAATGGCTAAAATACCTCCCCACTGTTGGTCTCCAGTACACCTTAGATGGAAAACCAAGACCTACCCTCTCTTTCTCCTCCTCCATCATCTACAAAGCGAATAAGGACAAGCAATCTCTACATGCCAAAAGATTCGCTATCATTGAAAAGAACCAAAGAGAGGCCTCAATTACCAAGCTACAACTACTAGAAAAGATTCTGGAATACCAGTTACTCCAGAGGGCGTTATTGGATAAAGAAGAAATATTTCAAATCGATTCACTACTCTTTCGCCTTGATCAAAAACGCTATGAGAACTTAGAAATGGCTCCTTCCGAATTCTTACAAGCTAAGAAGCGATACCTGCTCCAAGCCAAAGCCATTCGGGATCATCAAGCTCGACTATTAATGCTAAGAACCAAGATTTTGCAGTTTGCCCATTATCAGTCTAAAGCGTCAGTACAAATGGAGTATGAAAACTGGTAGGATGGTTGCTTTTATTTAGTACTTGGAGGTCACAGTCGGCATTCCGATAAAGTGCTACTCACCCTGATCAAAGAGAGGTCTGAGAGGGACCTCATCGGGACCTAGTATTCAGGGAGGTGCTCTTCCCTATGAGCTTATTCTCACCTCTAAGATCGGGATTTCGTTGCACTCAACCTACTAAATACATAAGCTAAAAACAATACGATGTAGTCGCACCTGATTGGCAGCTTGTCTGACAATGTCCTAATCCTTATGGACATGCTCTTCCCGATGTGCTTACCCTCACCTCTAAGATCGGGATTTCGCTACGCTCAACCTACTAAATCCATACATCAAAAGCAACATGATCTAGTCGCACCTGATTGGCAGCTCGTCTGACAATGTCCTAATCCTTATGGACATGCTCTCCTACATCGATGATTTCTTCGATCAGGTCTATGTAGAGGTCGCAGTCCTAATCCTTATGGACGTGCTCTCCTACCATTTTTACCTTCGAAAGAATGTGGGTGCTACGCACGTCGCAGTCGTAAGTTTGTAAGAGCTTAGATGAAACGCCTTAACTTAGTGATGATACCAACATAATTTGAGCAGTAGGCAGGGTCAGACCGAGTCGCAGTTGGTCTTGCAA
>JABSSL010000167.1 GCA_013214355.1 Saprospiraceae bacterium
GCCCAGGCGTACCCCCGAGGTCTGCTGTTGGGTGTACCCCATCAACAGCAGAAGCCCCAGGAGACATGGTTGGTTGTGGGTCAAAGACCAACAACGGGCAGGGAGAGACGGCCAAGCCCAGGCGTACCCCCGAGGTCTGCTGTTGGGTGTACCCCATCAACAGCAGAAGCCCCAGGAGACATGGTTGGTTGTGGGTCAAAAGACCAACAACGGGCGGGGGAGAGACGGCCAAGCCCAGGCGTACCCCCGAGGTCTGCTGTTGCGTGTTTCCCACCAACAGCAGAAGCCAACGGGCGGGGGGCTAGGTTCCACTTCCGTTCAATTCACCCTCCGATTTGATCACTTCACCTTCAAGACTACTCTCCCACATCAGCAATCGGCACAACTTTGTAAGGCAATACAAACAAATCTACTTCTCCAAGAATGCCTGAGCACAGTATCGGCCTCCATAATCAAACAGAACAAGTTCATACCGATACTGCGCCCACAAAACCAAAAAACTCGGACATGAAAAACAGCTTGTTATTACCTCTACTTTTTTTCACCCTCCCCAGTATGGCTCAAATTCAGTTCCATTCCCTACAGGAGGTTTTGAACTACGCAGACCAGCATGCCATAGCCGTACAACGGGCTAGAATTGGTGAACAAATATCCATTACGGGTAAAAAGGAAGCCAAGGCAGGTCTTTACCCTTCCTTCAATACTACCCTGGGCTACAATGATAACATTACACTGCAACCGACCTTGGTTCCCGCTCAGATGTTTAATCCGTCGGCCCCAGAAGGCACATTCGAAGAATTCACCTTCGGCACCAAATATCAATACTCTACTGGCTTACAGGTACAATGGGATATATTGAATTTCCAGAAACTTTTCGCCCTAAAAACCGCCGAAAGAGATATTCAGAAGAGTAAAGCCAATATCGAGGTAAACCGGTTTAACACTTATAACGCTATCGCTTCGACCTACTATTCCATCCTCTTGACGCAGGAATCTATGCAGATTTACCAGGAGAACCTATCCGTTTCCAATTCCATCCTGGAATCGGCAAAAGAGAAATATCAAGAAGGAATTCTCAGTGAAGTAGAGGTCAATCAAGCGGAAATTAAACACCGACATAACGAGCGAAATCTAAATGCAGCCCAGAATAATCTCCAACAATTTTACCTCCAATTGCAAAGTCAATTGAATACTAGCCAAGTCATCCAAATCTTGGATGAACCGGCCAGCTTTGCGCTAGCAGATATGACGCTCCAATCCCAGCACCCGGAGATTCTATTGCAAGAACTCGAAGTCCAGAAGTATGAGTCATTACTTAAACAAAAGAAGTCCATGCTGTACCCTTCCGTCAGTTTAGTCTACCAAAATAACCGAACCTGGGCTACCAACGACTTCATGGATTTCTCTTCCGCCAATAAACTTCCACAACAGTTCTTCGGTGTGCAAGTCAATCTACTGGGATCTAATCGATTCACCACCAAGCAGAAGATCAAGCAATCCGAGTGGGAACTCCAAATGCAACGCTTGCAATTGGAAAACACCAAACTGGTAAAGCAAAAGGAGGATGAATTACTCCAATTAGAACTACAAAAGGCGTCCCAACAGCTGACAGACAATCAGTATATCCTCAATCTCCAAGAGAAGAATGATGTACACGCGGAGAACAAATATGAAGGCGGCATCATCGGACTGGACGAAAGGCTAAATATATATGACGATTTGCTCGCTGCTCAGGACATGTACCTGCAAAGCCTGGCCAGTTTCAGCATCGCACAGTACAAGACCTATATCAGACAGATCAATTTTCAAACCAAATGATAATTATCACGGACATGAGAAATATTAGCAGACTAAGCAGGGGTAGCTTCGTGGCCATTGCCTTCTTACTTGGCGCTTGTCAACAGACAGAAACTACTCTACCTGTTCGCAAAACAGTGGAAGATGCCGTCTTTGCCAGCGGTTATATGGAGCAGGAAAACATCTATACCGTATCTGCCAAAGCAGACGGAATTCTACTCTCCTTTCCCATTCAAGAGGGAGATTCCGTACAGATGGGGGATTTGATTGCCATCATCGAAAATGATGTCCAGCACAACCAATTGCGGGATGCTTTGGCCGTCCACGAAGATGCCGTCGCTGATGCCTCTCCAGATTCACCTCAATTGCAACAGCTGCAAACCCAGATAGAACAAGCCAAAAAGCAGTTGGCTTTTGATCAAGAGAACCATGCTCGCTACCAGAAGTTAAAGGCGAGCAATTCCATCTCCCAGCTTGATTTTGAAAAGGTGCAGCTTCAGTACCAAAATGCACAAAGCAATCTTGAAGGACTCCAAAAGAACTATGAAGAGCTGCAAAATTCCCTAAAACTGAATCAAGAAAGGAGCCTGGTACAAGTAAGTACTCAACGAACCTTACTACAGGACTATAAACTAACCACCGAGCAGTCTGGGCAGGTTATTAAGGTATTTAAAAAGCAGGGAGAGTTAGTACGCAGAGGGGAAGCTGTTGCCCGCATTAGTAGTGGCGACTACTTGATCAAGTTGTTCGTTGCGGAAGATGATATCACTAAGGTAGATGTAGGCCAAGCAGTGGCCGTTCATATCAACACCTATCCCAACAGCGTATTTCCGGCACGGATCACTAAAATTCACCCCGGCTTTGACGAGGCAGAACAGTCTTACATCGTCGAAGCACAATTTGATCAACTACCAAATAAGATGTTCTCCGGCACACAACTCCAAGCTAACATAGAGATTGGCAGCCGTAAAAATGTACTAGTTATCCCCAGCGAGTATGTTTCCAAAGGCAGCTTTGTTAGGCTGGAAACTGGAGAAGAGATACAGATTGAAACGGGTAGTAAAAATGAACTCATCACGGAAGTGGTTTCCGGACTTACGGATAGCGACGTCCTTGTAAAACCCAAGCAATAAGATGAATATCAATCAAAGAATAGCGAACATATTCCTGACTTCTAGGGTCAGGCAACTGCTGGTAGCTGTTTTAAGTGTCACCTTCGGCATCTCGATGTACGTATTCATGAATAGCTTCATGAGCGGAGTGAATGAGGAGCAAACGGAAATCACCTTTACAGCCATGTCCCACATTAAGATATACAACGAGCTACCGCTAGAAGTACAGACCATCAAGCCACCGCCAACAGATAGTCATACCGTCTTGATGGTGAGTAACAATCGTAATATTCAATATACAGAAGGCATCCAGAATGTAGATCCGATTAAAGAAGAATTGTCGCAAATTCCTAATATCACAGGCGTCACCGCACAGTTGAATCAGAATGTTTTCATCCGTAACGGAGTTTCCAAGGCCAGTGCCTCTCTCTCTGGTATTGAAACTACCAACGAAGACGATTTATTCAATACTTCCGACTATCTAGTAGAAGGTAAATTAAGTGATCTAGATAAACAATCCAATGCCATAATCCTGGGAACTGGTTTGGCAAAGAACATAGGTGTACGTACTGGAAACAATGTCACAATACTCACTTCGGATGGGCTTTCCAAGTCTTTCAAAGTGGTGGGATTGATCGAGACGGGAGCCAACATGGCTGACCGTACCCGGGCCCTAGTGTCCATCCAAGCCGCACGACAGCTGCTGTCCGAAAATCGAAGTTACGCTACGGAGGTACTGGTGAATATCACGGATTACAATGACGCACAGGGAACTGCTGAAATAATCAAGCAACTGACTGACTACAAGGTGGAGCCTTGGCAAGAAGGAAATGAGCAGCTGGATTCTTCCAATGTCCTACGAGACATTATAGCCATAGCTGTTTCCTTAACGATCCTTATCGTGGCAGGCTTTGGTATCTATAATATCATGAACATGACGGTAAACGAGAAGATTAAAGAAATAGCCATCCTCAAAGCCATGGGTTTTAATGGCAAAGATGTAGTCGAGATTTTTCTGACTCAATCGGTGATCATCGGATTAATGGGTGGGCTGACCGGCTTGATGCTTGGGGCTACAATTGTGAAGATTATCGACAATGTTCCATTTAAGATGGGACCACTTACTACCCTACCTGTCACTTATGATAGCTCAGATTACCTTATGGCTTTTGCCTTTGGTATCCTTATCACTTTTATCGCAGGCTACCTTCCGGCTAGAAAAGCTTCGAAACTTGACCCCGTCGATATCCTACGTGGCTAAACTCATAAAACCAAAAAATCATGACTGCATTATCCGTCAATCAGATTAACAAGCACTTTTATGACCCGGTGGACTTTCACGTCCTAAAAGATATTTCCTTTGACATTAAGCAAGGTGAGTTCGTAGCCATTATTGGCAAATCGGGTTCCGGCAAATCCACCTTGCTATACTTGCTCTCCACCATGGATACTGATTATGATGGCATTATTTCTATCAATGACACCCAGGTAACTGGACTAAGTCAGAACAAATTGGCGAGCTTCCGCAACGAGCATATTGGCTTCGTGTTCCAGTTCCATTTCCTACTTCCAGAGTTTTCAGTTTTGGACAATATCATGTTGCCCGCCTTAAAGCTAAAGAAAAAGTCAAAGGAAGAAATTGAAGATAAAGCTATGGAGCTCCTAGCCTTGCTGGACATCAAGGGCTTGGAACGTAAGAAGGCCTCCAAAATATCTGGTGGGCAGCAGCAGCGGGTGGCCATTGCCCGGGCCTTGATCAATTCCCCCGCCATCATCATGGGCGACGAGCCCACTGGAAACCTAGATTCTAAGAATACAAACATCGTTTTCGACACCTTCCGTCAGTTGGCCAAAGAGCAGGGTCAAACCATCATCGCCGTCACGCATGATGATGAATTTGCCGATAAATGCGATCGGATTATCGAATTGTCGGATGGGATGTTGGTGTAGGAGTGGGGGGCTGCCGTCGGGAGCGGGGGTTGTTGTTGGTCAAAAGACACAACAACGGCGGAGGAACCTTGGGAAAGCAGTAGAACTGGAGGCAACAAGGGTGGGGGAACCTCTTTTTTCGAGCATCCAGCTATAGAAGCAGCTGTTGTGTCTTTTCGACCAACAGCTCTGCGCAAGCATACCTAAATTAAATCAAGCCTTGTACTAGCACTATGAAAAAATACATTTTCACCACACTCATTTTAATCTGGACAGCAGGATTACCTGCGCTAATCGCCCAAACCTATGAGTGGGAAATCGATAAACATGAAAAGAAGGAACAAGCAAAGCAAAAAGCGATTGATCAATACGATTTTTCACTTGATAAGCGATGGGAGATCAAGCTCACCTACGGGAAATGGGGCATCACGAGTTCAGCTAAATCCATGGAAGACGAACTGTTCTTCTTGCCCGCACAAATGGATCACTGGCAGCTTCATGGTACTTGGCACCTTGCGGAATCCCTTAGTGCAGACTTATCCATAGGGTTTCAAATAGAAAGGGATGTGCCATCGAGGGCTAACATATTTTCGGTCATCCTGGGAGATGAAGTCGAAATCGAAGGATCTGGAGGAGGGTTTATCCCGATTGATGTAGGGGTTCGCTATTACCTACGCAAGGATCGATTTCGACCATATGTAGGAGTAAGTCAAGGTCTACTCATGATTAGATCTCAGTACACACAGGCAACAGGGAATTTGACCAATGGCATAGTCAGAACCGACTACTCCTTTCAAGACCGGCAGTGGTTTGCTGGAATGAAAGCGGGATTCGATTATCGGGCCAGTAAATCGATCCAACTTAATCTGAATATTTTTTACACCTGGTCGAATGCCTTCCTCGAACCCGTTGGTGGTTTTTTGCGCTACGAGGGGCTTGGTATTAATCTGGGAATGGCAATACTACTATGATCCCTTTGGGAAAGAACCATTCAAAGTTATGGCAAAGTAGCCTTAGCCTGGTATGCTGAGGATATGCTGTGAGGTGAAAGACTAACAATGACTTAGGTGACAAGGGAGCGTATTTCTAAACACACTACAAGACAATGAAGGTTTGGGTACAAAAATGGCTTTGGCATCCGTATAGATTAGTATTTTGCGTAGCAAACGACCTCAAGCATGCGCAAAAAAGATCATCTAGTATATATAATGAAGGAGGAAATGTGCCGCTAAAATCCACCGTAAATACCGTTTTACCGATTGCCTTGGCCATTATATTGCCAGGCCTTAGTCTTTATGCTAATCCCGAAGTGGATCTTAGTAGTAACTATCTTTTCTTTATAGGTTGGCTCGGAGCCAGCATTTTCATGTACCTGAATTGGTATGTATTATGGTTTCTGTGGGACATAAAAGCAAACCCCAAACGTCGACCTTTACTCTTCGCAATGATCTTCATCATGGTAGGGCTTGTGACCTGCTTTTTATATATAGCCTCAGAAAATGGGGTCGAACTTAGAGGCTTTAATATCGTTCGTACCTTGTTGAGCGTGATATTATTTCTAGCCATTCAATATGCGCTAAAAACACAAGAGAGTATCTCCCAATTATTATTAGAGAAAGAACAAATCCAAACAGAGAATTACCGAGCTCAGCTAAAGGTTCTACAAGCACAGATCGACCCACATTTTCTATTCAACTCTTTGAACACCTTGCGATCCATGGTGCGCCAACAGCACGCTAAGTCCGAAAAGTTTATCATGAGTTTGTCCGATTTCTATCGACAGACCTTAAAACACAATCAGAATACGACCCTCACCCTCTCGAAAGAATTAGTAGTGCTAGAGTCCTATTTATTTTTAATGAAAAGTCGTAATGAAGAGGCGGTTCAGGTGGATCTAGAGATTGATTCGGCCCTGAAAGAAAGATTGATACCTACACTCGCTCTTCAAGTCGTGGTAGAGAACTGTTTTAAGCACAATAGCATGAGTTCGAAAAGACCTTTGAGCATCCAAATCAAAAACACGGAAGATGACTACATCGTCGTGAGCAATAATATACAGCCCAAACTCGGGGAGGAAGAAAGCTCCGGCTATGGCCTTGCTTTTCTGAGAAAACGCTATGACTTAATGGATATCAAGGCCGGAATCATTGTAGAGGAAACCAGCGACGAATTCAGTGTTAAACTAAAACTAATCTAGGGGATGAATGTATTAATCGTCGAAGACGAATCCCACACTGCAGCCCTTTTGCAGGAAATTATTGAACAAGACCCAGACTTCATCGTACTGGAAAAGCAAGAATCAGTGGTGGATACTGTCGAATACCTTAGCAAGTATCAAAAGAATATTGACCTACTATTCTTCGACATCCAGCTTGCCGATGGGAAAAGCTTTGAAATCTTCAAACATGTTGATGTAGTCAAGCCGATCATATTTTGCACGGCCTATGACGAATATACACTACAGGCCATTAAGAATAATGGAATCGACTATGTGCTGAAACCCTTCAAGGAGGACGAGATCCACGCCGCATTGCAGAAGTACAAGCGGCTGCTCAATAACCTGCAGCCAAAGCCTATCTCCCCGATAACGTTCCAAACCGAACAAAAGAAAACCTATCAGAAAAGCTTTTTAACCCAATTCCGAGAGAAGACCATCATTAAGAAAGTAGAAGAGGTGGCCCTTTTCTCAGTAGAAAATGAAGTGGTATACCTGTATACCTTCACAGGAGAAAAGTTACCACTGTTTAAGAAGCTGGAATACATAGAATCAGTCTGTGATCCACAACAATTCTTTCGGATCAATCGGCAAATGTTAATCAGCAGAGAAGCTATTATCTCTTTCGAGCCCTACTTCAAAAGGAAGATTGTGTTGCAGCTGAAAGTAAAGTTGGCTGATTTTCCAGTAGTAAGTCGGCTTAAAGTTAGTCCCTTCAAAGAGTGGTTGGTGCAATAGTCTTCCTAAAGTTATTTCCCTAGGGCCAGTCTTACAGCATGATACCCACACATGCCATGCACTCCTCCCCCTGGTGGAGTAGAGGCCGAACAAATAAAGAGCCTTGGATTGGGGGTAGAATAGGGGTTAAAACGGGCAACGGGTCGGGTAAAGAGCTGTGTGATATCTGCCGCTCCCCCCGTAATGGCCCCGCCAACATAGTTGGGATTATAGATTTGGAAATCTTTGGGCGTCGTCTTCTTCTTCGCCAATATCACATCTTTGAAGCCCGGTGCAAAACGTTCAATCTGGTTCTCGATATAAGGTGACCAATCCCTGGTCGATCCATGTGGGACATGGCAATAGGCATAGCCTGTATGCTGCCCCTCCGGAGCTCGCCCCATATCAAACTCACTTTGCTGGCAGACCATCACAAAGGGTCGATCTGAATCCATTCCTTTCCAGGCGTCTTTCTCGCTAGTCGCAATTTCTTCTATTTTCCCTCCTACATGAACAGTGGAAGCCTCTAAACATCGAGGATCTCTCCAAGGAATGGAACCCTTCAACGCAAAATCCACCTTGAAGACACCCGGCCCATAGTTATACTTCTGCAATCGGCGGCAATAGGCAGCAGGAAGCTCATCTGCTGCGATCTGAGCCAGTTGCCTAGGACCTGTATCGAAGAAATAGCGTTTAGCCTCAGGCAATTGATCAAAGTTTTTAATCCAAGTATTCGTCACTATTTCTCCTCCTTGCGATTCAAAATAAGACGCTAGTGCCTGCGATATGGCTTGCGACCCGCCTTTAGCTACCGGCCAATTCTCTACATGCCCCATCACGGCAAACATTAAGCCAATGGCTGAACTGAATGGCATATCCAATGGTAAAACACTGTGGGCAGCACACCCGGCGAATAAGGCTTTCGCTCGATGCCCTTTGAAGGTCCATTTTGCTAAGGTAGTAGCTGGCCAAAGAGCCTTTAAACCGAATCGCGCTAAAAGCAAAGGGGATTTGGGAATACCTAAAGGTTTGAGGCTGTCAGCCAATAGCTCGTCCGCTCGCCGAACAAAGGGCTTCACCATCCGCGCCCAAGCAGCTCCATCCGGGCCAAGATTGGTCGTGGTTTCTTCTATAGATCGGGTAAGCAGAACCGCCTCCTCGTCATCTAAAGGATGGGCCACCGAAGCTTTAGCAGGTATCCATTCCAGCCCAAATTGATTCAGCGGTAATTGTTGCCAGAAAGGAGATAAAACGCCGGTAGGATGAACCGCTGAGCAGAAATCATGATGAAATCCCGGTAGCGTAAGTTCTTCTGTCCGAGTCCCTCCCCCCACTGATGCGGCACCTTCAATGAGTAGCGTACGCTCTCCTTGCTGTGCTAAAGCTATAGCTGCAGAAAGTCCATTCGGGCCAGCGCCCACCACTACTGCATCATATTTTTCTTGCATGATATTTTTCTAACACTATCGGTTGAAAATGGTTTGACGAATAGGTATATACCACCGGGGGCTCCAGGGTTATGTGGCTTTGTTTGTTGGTAGGGATACGCAACAAACGGACCTGGGCAAGGCGTTAGCGGGCTGGCTATGAGCAAGCTAGCTTTAATATTAATTGAGAAAGTAACCATCGGCGAGGCATCAGCTGGTGGGCCAGGGTTGTTCCTCCAAAAGGGCTTTCACGTTGGCTTTGCCCGTTTCAATGACGCCATCCTTCGCATCGACAATTTTCCACGCCATGTAGGGTTTGAAGAGGGGCTGAGATTCGACCATCACGCAACGTAACTCTCCTGATTCAAATTGACAGCGTTGCTGAATAGAGGAAAGCAATTGAGTCCCGTGTAAATGTCCATCACCAAAATTCCACCCCAAGACCACGCCGGCCACCAACTCTCCATCTCGATAAGTGTACTCCTCGATATCATCAACCGCCTTGGGCAGGAGTTCATGTAGGGCTCGCCCGTGCAAATGCATATGCCTAAAGGCAATTACTTTACTAATGAGTAATTCGGAAACACTTTTTTCATAAAACCCATCCAATTGCTTCCCTACCGTTTGGCTTACCTTCTTAATGTGATCATCCAATTTTTCCTCAGCATCCCCCTTGAACAACCAGGCACTATAGGCCCAGTTCCCGGCATAGTAGCGCATGGACAATAGAAAGGATATTCGCTCTGGAAATAAGTTCCCTAAAATAGGGAGGAGTAACAGAGAACCCGCGAGAATAGCAATTAGCATTGGATCCTGAACACTAAAGGCCCAAACATCAGCATGCGCTCCGAACAGAACAAAAGCACCATATACCATAATCACATTCCATTCCAAGGGTACGCCCATGGGGATACTAGAAGTAATGTATAAATGAAAACCAAACATAACAATCAAGGTAGCCGTAGTCACTTCCCCTCCGGTACTCATCAACAAAACCAAGGGAAAGATGTATTCCGTAGCTGTCCCCAAATGCGCCAGGACGGCCGACAAGGTGCTAGGACGGAGATCCTTAGGATAATCTTTGTAGAGTTTTTTCCGCAACCATTTAGAACGCAGGACGGCGTGATTACTAATCATCACATCTACCACTCCTGGGAAATGCAAATTCAGTTTAGAAGTAGCAGCTCCCCACCAAATAGCCAACCAGACGATCTTCAGGCCAGCCAAGGTATCTGGAGGGAATAAGAAGCAAGCCAAAGCAATTAAGTAATGTTCAGAACGAGCAGCCAAATACAGTGTTTTGTCGATTACCCCTAAGATGGGCAATAGCACTACGATCGGTAAGACATGCGCTATTGTGATCTCTGGTGCGATCAAAGCCATGATGAGAACCACTAGAAAGCCCAAGTACAAGAGGACATCTAGCAGGTTCCGCGTATCTCCACCAATGAGTGGTGCCTTTGGGAAAAAGGGTAATTTAATGGTGCCCGGTCGTAACCAATACAGGAACCCACCAAAAGGGGGCATGTATCTTCCGGTCAACGCGCCACTGCCACACCCTAAACCAAGGATTTCAAACA
>JABSSL010000168.1 GCA_013214355.1 Saprospiraceae bacterium
TATAGTGATAGCTCAGGATTCGGTGAAGTTCGGCTTGCCAGAGGTAAAGAGAGGCTTGTATCCTTTCCAAGTGATGGCCGCCTTACTTAAGGTAATGCCAGCCCGGAAAGTCGTGGATTGGTGCATTAGAGGATATAACCTGCCTGTGCAAGAAGCGGAGCGCTTTGGCTTGGTATCCCAAGTTTGTGGTGGGGAAGAAATAGATGCTGCAACGGAAGTAGTAATTGATGAACTAAAACAAAATAGCCCTTCTGCTATCCGCCTGGGTTTGCAGGCTTACGATCATATTCAGCCCAGTGCTGCAGAACATAAGTATCTCTACGATATGCTACAAAAAACCATCATGAGCAAGGATGGACAAGAAGGATTGACGGCGTTTCGAGAGAAACGGAAACCGAATTGGGTAGGGGAGTAGGAGAGGTAAAGATCGATAGTTTAAAGTCAATAGTCCATAGTTATTAGTCTGAACTATGGACCATGAACCACCAACTATGGACCAATTAAGGAACAGACAAAGGCAAAAAATATGAAAAAACTAATCTTATCCGCCGCATTAACGGGAGCTGCCACTAACCGCTCTCATTGTCCATATATCCCTTACACGCCAGTAGAACTGGGAGAAGAGGCAAAGCGTGCGGTAGATGCTGGAGCTAGCATTGTGCACATCCACGCTAGAGAAGACAATGGTATGCCGAGTTGGCGCCTGGAGGTTTTTGAGCAGATTCATGAGGAAGTACGCAAACGCTGCCCCAATGTCATTATCAACTATTCTACGGGAGCGATTGGGGTATCAAAAGAGGACCGAATGAAGCATGTGCAAGCCTTGAAGCCAGATATGGCGGCTTTCAATATGGGATCTATGAATTATGCCATTTATTCTAAGAAAGCCAAGCAGTTTTATTGGAACGCCGTATTTGAGAATTCTTTTGATACCATGCAGTATTGCGTAAATATTATGAATGAAGCAGGTACGACTCCAGAGATGGAGTGTTTTGATACCGGTCATATTCGCAATGCTGAGCCCCTTCGGGATATGGGACTGATCCCAGATAATGCGTGTTACAGTTTGGTGATGGGCGTTTTAGGGGGAATTCCTGCTACCACTGAGAATTTGATTCATCAGATCAATCAAGTGCCGGATGGCGCTTTTTGGCAGGTAATTGCGATTAGCCGCAAACAGTGGCAAATGGCCGCAGTAGCTTGCACTATGGGGGGGAACTTTCGAGTTGGCTTAGAAGACAACTTCTATTTACCTAATGGAGAGATGGCCAAATCAAATGGAGAATGCGTCGAATGGGGCGTGAAGCTGGCAGGCATGATGGGGCGACCGATTGCCTCGATTGAAGAGACTCGCGAAATGCTAAATATTCCGCAAAAGGAAACTGTTTAAAATTTTTTATTGATGATGTTTCATCCAGAACTATTTAAAGACAAAATTGCTCTAGTTAGTGGAGGAAGGAGTGGTATCGGCTATGCCATTGCCAAGCAAATGTTGGAACTGGGCGCGAAGGTAACTATCATATCCAGGAAGGAAGGTCCTCTGGAAAAGGCTGCTCAGGAACTTTCTGCTTTTGGTGAATGTGATTTTAAAGCTTGTGATATCCGACAGTCGGAGCAAATTCAGACTGTCCTTCAGCAAATAAAGGAAAGGCATGGCCGGCTAGATATTTTGGTTAATAATGCCGGTGGACAATTTCCTGCCCTGGCAGAAATGATTAACGACAAGGGCTGGAACGCTGTGATCAACAATAACCTCAATGGTACTTTCTTCATGTGCCGGGAGGCAGCGAACCATTTCTTCATACCGCAGAAAGGAGGCGTGATTGTGAATATCATCGCCAATATCTATCGCGGTTTCCCAGGTATGGTACACACTGGAGCAGCACGAGCTGGCGTGGAGAATTTGACGCGGACCTTGGCGGTAGAGTGGAGTTGTCACAACATTCGTATCAACTGTGTGGCTCCAGGAACAATTGAATCTTCGGGCCTTGAACAGTATCCTCCACAGATTCAAGATATGTTTGCGGAAGCTAAGCGTTCTATTCCATTGGGGCGATTTGGCACGGTGGAAGATATAGCGCAGGCCACCTGCTTTTTGGCTAGCCCTTTGGCTTCCTACATCACGGGCACTAATTTGTATGTAGATGGGGCCCAACACCTAAATTCGGATACGATGGGCTTACCGAATGTGATCAAATCCTTCATCAACCCCTAAACCATCAACCTTTGATAATCCTTCAACATGAAAAATAAAACCGTTTTTATCACTGGAGCTAGTCGAGGAATTGGAAAAGCCATCGGCCTTCGCTTAGCACAGGAGGGAGCTAATATCGTCATCGCAGCTAAAACTGCTGAGCCTCACCCGAGATTGGAAGGGACGATTTACACGGCTGCCGAAGAGATGGAAGCAGCTGGAGGTAAGGCACTACCGGTCGTGGTCGATATTCGATCCGAGGAAATGGTCAAAGATGCCGTACAGCTGGCTGTCGAAACCTTTGGCGGGATTGATATCTTGATTAACAATGCTAGTGCCATCAGCTTAACGCCCATTGAGGACACTACCATGAAGCGCTACGATCTCATGCATGAGATTAATGTGCGAGGTACCTTCATGGTTTCCAAACATTGCATCCCACATTTACGGAAAGCTGAGAATCCCCATATTCTTACGCTTTCTCCACCCCTCAATCTGAAACCGGAATGGTTTGGTGCACACCTGGCTTATACCATGAGTAAATATGGTATGAGTATGACCGTACTGGGGCAGGCTAACCAATTGAAGAAAGATGGCATTGCTGCTAATGCCTTGTGGCCACAAACCGCCATCGCCACCGCAGCCGTCAAAAATATACTCGGTGGAGATGCCATGATGCAGGCCAGTCGCAAGACCACTATCATGTCCGATGCGGCCTTTGCCATTCTTTCCAGAGATAGCCGCAGCTGCACCGGTAACTTTTTTATTGATGAGGATGTGCTCAAGGAGGAAGGTGTTACAGACTTTGATGTCTATGCTGTCAATCCAGAGAAAGCACTTTTTAAGGATCTTTTTGTGGAATAGCCCTCCACTGAAAGAAGGAACGGTAACTATTCAATTAATGACTTTGCCAAAGCATAAAGTATAAACCATGAAAAGCTATTACTTCACTGAAGAGCATGAATTATTTCGCGAAAGCTTTCGCGCCTTTTTAGAGAAAGAAGTACGACCCAACATAGATCAGTGGGAAGAAGATCGTAGAATTCCCCGAGATGTCTGGAAAAAGATGGGAGAAATGGGATTTTTAGGGCTGTCCTATCCAGAAGAATATGGAGGGATGAGTCTTGATTTCTTCTACGATGTAGTTTTCAATGAGGAATTAGGCCGCATGAATTCGGGTGGCTTTGCGATTACCCAGCAGGTGACGCAGTATATGTCGGGACCATACATTTTGAAATATGGTTCTGAGGAACTGAAGAAGAAATACCTGCCCGGCATAATCAGTGGAGACCTGATCTGTTCCATTGGAATTACTGAGCCTGGGGCTGGTTCGGATGCGGCCAATATTCAGACCCGAGCGGTGAAGGAAGGAGACCACTATATAGTAAATGGCTCTAAAACCTTCATCACCAATGCAGTGTACGGAGATTTTATCGTCACAGTAGTGAAAACCAACCCAGAAGCGGGAACAGCAGGAGTGAGTTTGTTGGTCATCGATCGGCAGGCAGAGGGGGTTTCCGCTAGGAAGCTAAAGAAATTGGGATGGCATGCTTCTGATACCGCGGAATTGAGTTTTGACAATGTAAAGGTTCCCGTGGAGAACTTAGTAGGGGAAGAGGGTAGAGGGTTCTACTACCTAATGAATGGATTGCAATTGGAGCGTCTAGTAGCCGTTCCTGCCTGTGTAACGGGTATGGAATGGGCATTGGAAACAACTATGCAGTACATGTCTGAACGGGAAGCCTTTGGGCGCTCAATTAGTAAGTTCCAAGTGCTGCGCCATCGCATTGCGCAAATGGCCAGTGAAGTCGAAGGCTTAAAGGCCTTCTCTTATCATTGTTGTCGCCTCTATGCAGACAATGTATATGATGTAAAACTATGTTCGATGGCCAAACTGTTGGCAACGGAGATGGCAGAAAAAATCTCAACGCAGTGCCTGCAGATGTTCGGGGGCTATGGATTTATGGAAGAATATCCCTTAGCCAGAATGTATCGCGACGTGCGCGTAGGTACAATTGGTGGAGGATCCTCTGAGATCATGCGCGAAATCATCGCTAAGATCGTGATTGACGATGTTGGATATCAAAAGGCGGATCGGAATGCGGAGAAAGCGGCAGCAAAGATGGACCAAGGTAAATTCTTGGAACAGATGCAAATCAAAGCGGCCAGCGCTTCTCCAATCGGCCATTCCCTTAAATTTGATTTTGGGGATCAAAAGGTCTTAATCGACGGCACACTACATGCCAATGTAGTTTCTTTTGAAGATAAGCCCGCTGACTGCACCATCACTGTTTCTAAAGAGGATTTCATGGCTTTAACTTCTGGACAGCTGAATCCGATGTCTGCCGTGATGAGTGGGAAGGTGAAAATTGATGGAGACATGAGCGTAGCGATGAAATTGCAGACGCTTTTTGCCTAGTGGTCGAGAAAATTGTAACAACTAGCAGATAATATCGTCTTTGCCGAAAAAGGGTAGAGTATGTTTAAACTTCCATCAATCGGCTACGAGCGGCAAATTTTTTTTTGCACTTCGTTAAAAGGCCTCGCCTTACCTTCCAGGTCCCGTTCCGGGATTACGGAATATGCCTACGCCTGCCTGCTGGCAAAGGCAGGTTTTTTGCCTCGTTCAGAATCAAATTTGCTCGCCCTCACCCGTCTGGCCGCCGGACAGGCACAATCATGAAAACTCAAACATACTCTTGACGATGAAGCAACTGGTTACATTTCTAGGATTGGGTCTTTTCTTGTTTTACAGTAGTAGTTTATCTGGCCAAACGATTGATACCTTAATTCGGGTTGGGGAGCATCATCTACATTTTCGCATCATAAAGGGGGAGGGAACTCCGATTTTATTTGAGGCCGGTAATGGTGATTCCGGTGAGGTCTGGGACAGCTTGCTGGAGCCGATTAGGGCGAAAACAGGAGCTACGCTAATTACTTACGACCGCGCTGGTTTAGGAGCTAGTGAAATTGATACCACCAACATAGGCTTTGCGCTTGAAGTGGAGCAGCTGGAAGGTGCGCTGAAAGAATTAGGGGTCGAAGAAAAATTGTTCGTAGTCAATCATTCCTTTGGAGCCTTCTACACCACCTTATTGGCTTATCGAAAGAACTTTGATATCCAAGGTATGGTCTTCATAGATCCAGCTTTACCTTGCTACTTCACACCGACCTGGTCCAAAGCTTACCAGGAAGGTCTTTCGGATGAGAATTGGGCCATGATTGAGGAATATAGAGCCGGTTTGTATTATGTGCTGAAGGATTTGGATGGGATTGCCGAATATATGCTCAATAGACCTCTTCCAAAGGATATTCGAGCTACTTTGATCGCGGCGGAAGAGATACTCCCGATGGTTAAAGCTGAGGAGCTACAGACTTGGAAGGATTGCCTGAAATCCTTTGGTAAGACTCCAAAACACAGATATGTACTAGCGAAAGGGGCTGGACACAAGGTGTGGAAAAAGAACCCAGAGATCGTAGTAAAGGAAATTACGCGTTTGTATAAGAAGCTAAATCGTAAGAAAACGTAAGATCATTCGGTATTCAATCACTAGCAAGTTTTAACGGCATGTATTATTTCACTGAAGAGCACCAGTTATTCCGAGAAAGCCTACGCGCTTTTTTGGAGAAAGAAGTCCGCCCAAATATTGATCAGTGGGAGGAAGAGCGAGAACTTCCTCGTAGTATCTACCAGAAATTTGGAGAGATGGGGTATTTCGGACTCATGCAGCCCGAAAAGTACGGTGGTATGGATCTGGATTTCTGGTATACTGTGATCTTTAATGAAGAGCTTGCACGCATGAACTCTGGAGGGTTTGGTGCTTCGATCGGGGCTCACCCTTATCTCGCCTTAACCCATATCAACGCAGAAGGGAACGAGCAGCAAAAACAGGATTACCTGGTTCCTGGTATTAAGGGCGAACGAATTGGGTGTTTGGCCATCACGGAGCCTTTTGGCGGTTCCGACGTACAAGCCATCCGAACAACGGCCATTAAAGAAGGTGATCACTATCGTATCAATGGTTCCAAGACCTTCATTACCAATGGAGTAAATAGTGATTACATCGTTGCCGCTGTCAAAACTGATCCGGATGCTAAGGCCAAAGGAATTAGCATGATGATCATTGATCGTGATACCCCTGGCGTCTCCGCTACCAAATTGCGGAAGCTCGGCTGGCACGCCTCGGATACTGGCGAAATAGCATTTGATGATGTCTTGGTCCCTGCTGGTAATTTACTGGGGTACGAAGGGGCTGGTTTTTTCTATATCATGCAGCATTTTGTATTGGAACGCTTAACCATGGCTATCGGAGGGGTTGCGGCGGCGGAGTACGCATTAGAAGTTGCGCTGAAGTATATGTCTGAGCGGGAGGCTTTTGGTCGCAAAATCAACAAGTTCCAGGTACTACGGCATCGGGTGGCCCAAATGTCAGCGGAGATCGAAATGAATAAGCATTTCTGCTATAGCTTATCGCAACGCTTCCAGGACGGAGATTATCTGGTAAAGGAAGCCTCTATGGCGAAGCTCTTGGGTACGCAGCTGGCGGATCAGGTGATCAATCAATGCTTACAGATGTTTGGTGGATACGGCTTCATGGAGGAATATCCACTGGCTAGAATGTACCGGGATACCCGCTTGGGACAAATCGGTGGCGGTACATCTGAGATCCTTTGCGAGATCATCTCTAAGATCCATATTGATGGACAAGGCTACGCGCCAAAGACTTAGCTAATACCACGGGATATGAAATTCGATCCTTCTGCCTTCGTCCAAGCCCTTCAACAGCAAGATAGAATCTGTGATATTAAGGTATGTGGGATCTGCCTAGGAGATAGATTTGATGATCTAATCAAAGTAGATCTGACGGAGCAGGAAGTAAAGATGGGGGCCTGGTTTCGTATCTATTCCGGCATTCGTTTTTATGGAGCAATTGTGGAGGAAGTGAAGCGTATTACAGGAATCTTCCTTCCTGCCAAGTCCTTTGAGGTATTACCGACTCCTATCTTGGATACCATTGAGTTACATCATGGTGAAGCTTATTTTGTAGAACAGAGGAATGGAAGTACCTATTTTCATTACCCTGCACATCAAACCATACTTTCTCCCCAATCTGGTAAAGATGGCCCCTGTATGCTTTATATCGGGGAAGGTGGTCCGAAGCTACCCCTGTACACGGCCTATTCGTTTCTAGAAGTCTTTGTCGACTTTATAATATCTCTTAATAACGCCTGGGAGGTTAAAGTTAAGCCAGACCCGGGGTCTCTTCCGTATTACTATCAACAGCGATTATTGGCCTTCCTTCGAGCTTTTGACTTGGGGGAGGAAATTAATGCAGATCTTTTGCAGTATAAATTCCTGTTAAATCGAAGTCCGGAAGACGGGATTGTAATTGACGGCTTTATAGTAGAGTTGATCGAAGGTATGGAGGACAAGGAGATGGCTCAGCGACTCAAATTACTGCGAGTTCGGACCCCTCGGACTAAATCACATCACACTATTCAACAGATCTTTGGATCTTTGCTTTCTTTCTATATCAGGTATAAACGCTTTTTGCCCACGAGTTATTTTGGGTATGAAGGACCATCCTATACAGTGGAATTTGCTTCCTACTACACACGCGAAGTATATTCCAGTATTAAGCAAGAAGCGGTGGAGAAGATTAGGTCTATTCTAGCTTTCATTATTGATCCACAACAGAGGACGTTTGACAAAAAGCAAATGATTGAACAATTTGGCTATCCGGATGTGGATTTAGAGCAAATGGCAAGGGAGGAAGAAGTTTACTAGATGATCCATCCTTGTTAGTCTGGTGGAATCAGTTGTATGCCTTTATTCTCATAGTGTTTGTCTATCAAGCTAGGCCTTTCAAAACGTTGTGTTTGAATAGCAGGTCATAAAACCATAAATTGGACAACCTTTTTCCAATTCAATTACCCGTACCAAAAAATTCAAACATGAAAAGCCATTCCCAAGGAATCCTGGTGTTCCTTTGTATACTTCTCTCCGCTAACCTACTGCAAGCACAAATACAAAAAGGGGAACTCAAGAAAGCCAAAACCGTTTCTTCTGAGATTTCAGCTGATCAAAAGCATCATTATACGATTACTTTGGAGGCTAATCAATTCGCCTTCTTCAAGCTGATGCAGCGAGGAGTGGATATGCGAGTCACCACTTATGATCCAGCAGGAAAAAAACTTGAGGATTTTGATAGTCCGAATGGTAGAACCGGTCCAGAGCTTTTTTCTATTACTTCCACTAGCAAAGGCAAATACAAAATTGAGGTCCAACCTTTTGATGGAAAGGAACCTGCGGGCACCTACCAGCTTTCCATTCAGTCAATTAAACCCAAAGCCAGCACACCTAATGAGCTGGTAGATGAATTATTCACGCCTTGGGACAGTGATGATACGCCCGGGGCAGCAGTAGCCGTAGTTCGTGATGGGGCCATTATCTACAAGAAAGGATACGGCATGGCCAATCTCGAATATGACATTCCCAATACGCCATCGACGGTATTCCATATTGCTTCTGTTTCAAAGCAATTCACTGCATTCTCCATTCTGTTACTGGAAAAAGAAGGGAAACTTAGTTTGGATGACGATATCCGGAAGTATATCCCGGAGGTGGCAGACTTTGGAAAGACCATTACCTTAAAGCATTTGGCAACGCACACAAGCGGTATGAGAGATCAGTGGAATCTACTGGCTATGGCTGGCTGGCGCCTGGATGATGTCATTACCAAGGAGCATGTGCTAAAATTGGTGAGTAGACAGAAAGAATTGAACTTTAATCCTGGAGATGAATACCTGTATTGCAATACCGGCTTTACCTTATTAGCGGAAGTGGTCGCTAGGGTGTCGAAGCAGTCTTTCGCCGAATTCACGAAAGCCAGAATTTTTGACCCTTTACAGATGAACAGCACCCTTTTCTATGATGACCATGAAAAGATCGTCAAGAATCGGGCTTATTCCTACTATGATGGTCAAGATGGTTTTAAGAAAAGTGTGTTGAGCTATGCAAATGTAGGGGCGACGAGCCTCTTTACTACCGTAGAAGATTTAAGTCTTTGGTCCCTCAATTTTGCCAAGCCAAAGGTCGGAGATCAGGCAATTATCGAAAAACTGAATACGTTAGCTGTGCTGAACAATGGCAAAACCTTCGGTGGGGCGCTGGGGCAGTTTGTGGGCAAGTATAAAGGACTCAATGAAATACAACACGGCGGGGCTGATGCTGGTTATCGTACCTACCTGACCCGCTTTCCAGATGAGAATTTTGCTGTAGTGGTCTTCAGTAATTCTGCGCAGTTCAATTCTGGAAGTATGGCTCATAAGGTTGTAGATATTTATCTGAAAGATAAGCTCAAAAAGAGACCAAAGAAGAAAGAAGAACCTAAGGAGGAAAAACCTACTGAGAAAGTTGAAATTGCCCCTGAGACGCTAGCAACCTATGTCGGCAAATACGAATTGCAACCTGGGTTTGTTATTGCCATTCAAGAAAGGGACGGTGTGTTGGAAGCACAACCTACGGGTCAGCCTAAAGTGAAGCTGGAGCCCACTTCGCTCACAAGGTTTCAAGTCGTAGGGGTGCCGGCAGAACTTGAGTTTGTGCCAAATGATGGGAAGCAGGTACAAGTGGTTAATCTACTACAGGGAGGCCAAAGCATGGCTGCTAAGCGGATGAAAGATTTTGACGAAAAGGCTGTTGAACTCTCTGAATTTGTAGGCAAATTTTATAGCGAGGAATTGGCTACGACTTACCACTTTAAAGTAGAAGGAGATAAACTGATCGCCAAGCATAGCCGTTTGAGCGATATTACCTTCAATCCGTCTAAAAAGGATGAGTTTTCGGGGAGTACTTGGTATTTTGGACAAGTAGTTTTCGTCCGAGATGATAAAGGGGTGATTTCCGGCTGTAAGGTGTCCAATGGCCGGGTACGGAGCCTACATTTTGAGAAAATAGATTGAGTTAGTTCATCACAAAAATAGGATAAGTATTATTGATATAAACAATTTCTGTATTTTTGGAAAGCCCCTATCCTGAGGACCGACCTTTCTTCTGCCTAAGTACTTTGTAACATAAGTTATTTGGGATTATGGGGAGCAGATTTTAAGTAAGCCCAAGGCTCGAGGAGGGAATATAGCCTTAGCTACATGACCGACGAGTAACGCAGGACTTACTAGAAAGATGCC
>JABSSL010000169.1 GCA_013214355.1 Saprospiraceae bacterium
TTTAAACATGACCTCTTGTGGTTTGGTGTAGTGGTATACCCAAATTTACAAGAGGTTTTTTATTTGGTGCTAAAAATAAGCATCCCGAATTTTGACAACGTCAAAATTCGGGATGACTCATGTTTTCCTTATTCCAATCTAAATACTTATCCTTGTGTTTTCCTTCAACACAAACTTAAGTATGATAACCCGATCTGCCTTGCGTACCAGTAGTCTGCTAGTAATATTGGCCCTATTAATTCCTAGCCTATCTTTTGCTCAAACCGAACAGTCCGTCTTCGTAAATGGCGATCCCTTACCGGATGCACCCGAATTGTCTAAACGTGGAGACTTCCAGGTCGGGGTACGAACCTTGGAGTTCGTGCATAAGGGACAGGTGGATATCTTGAATGCTAAGGAGGGTAAAGCCCCCTTGTATGATCGACCGTTAACGGCCGAAGTATGGTATCCTGCGGCCCAGTCAGGAGAAGAAAGCCTCATCACTTATGATGAAGTCATGGGGATGAAAGGCAATCCGAATCGACCAAATACCCCTTTTACCTTCCTCGGGAGAGCAAGTAGAGATGCTAAACCAGCAGCAGGGACTTTCCCTTTAATTGTGGTTTCCCACGGTTATGTAGGATCAAGGTTCTTGATGACCTATCTGACGGAAAATCTAGCCTCCAAAGGTTATGTAGTAGTAGCCATTGATCATACTGAATCTACCTACAAAGATGCTGCTCCGTTTCCCAGTACCCTGCTAAATCGCTCCAAGGACATCTTGTTCATCATTGATGAGGTAGCCAAACTTGGTACCAGCAAAGGAGATCATTTTCTTTCTGGCTTGGTGGATGCCGATCGAACGGCCGTGATTGGCTATTCCATGGGGGGTTATGGTGCCTTGAACGCTGCTGGAGCTGCCTATAGTGCTGCGGCGATCAATATCTTCAAGGGCATGACTGGTGGCAGCACTGCCCTCGAAAGTCGTGGCATGAACAGCGAAGAATTCAAGGAATCCTATGATCCGCGAATCAAAGCGGTAGTGGCTTTTGCACCTTGGGGGATGGTACAAGGTGCCTGGGATGCGGAAACACTAAAAGGCTTAAAAGTTCCTACCTTCTTTGTGGCGGGCAGCCAGGACGATATTTCAGGTTACGAAAAAGGAATCAAGGCGATTTACACAGGAGCCGTGAATGCGGATCGCTACCTCCTGACCTATATGAATGCTCGACACAACGTGGCTCCCAACCCACCACCCGCAGACGTCCTAAAGCCAGGTTTGCACATCGATGAGTACTACCGCTATGCAGAACCCTCCTGGGATGAACGTCGCATCAATAACATCAACCAACATTTTCTTACTGCCTTTTTGGGCATACATCTGCAAGGAAAGGAGTATCAGAAGTACCTGGAAATCAATGCGGATTCCAATAAGGAAACCTGGCCGGGCTTTGTTCCTCGCTCTAGCACGGGAATGGAGTTATTGCATGCAAAGCCAGGGGATGAATAGAGTTAGCTGTCTAGAATCGCCATCCGTAGGATATTCGCCCTCGGCTTTCAACGAAAGAAGCGGGAGATACCGATTGGGGGCTCGATCGAACAATTAGGCCAGCCTGAATACTTAGCAGTTGTTGCTTGTCCCATTTGAAGCTGATTCTATTTTGCCAATTGAACACCTGGCTACTCTTGAATCCGGCTGCCATTTGGTATAAATAGGCGCAAGTAGCTGTCCATTTGATTTTATCCTTCTTTAAAGGAATGACTAGGGATAGGCTAGGGGCGATGCCAGTGTTTTGCCCTAGCCCTCCTGAGAAACTGTTGACTAAAAGGCTGCTGTTGATCGTGATGGGGCGAGGTCCTATCTGTTTCATGAAGGTGAGCTGCCCCATATAGTAGCTGTTTTGTTGATCTTTTTGTACTTCCTCGTTTTCAATGCTATTGGCTTGCTGGGCGCTGAATTGGACACTGACAGAGGAGGTACCTTGGTCATTCATTTGGTAATTGCTCGAAAGGCCTAGCTGTTGGTTAACTAGCACTAGTTTTATGGAGTCTAGGACTTGTAGTGGGTCATTTGAAAAACGGAGGCGGTTTGTGGTGCTAAAGTTGGAATAGTTAACATTGAAATTCAGTCTATTAGAGGCTAATAAAGAAGCATTTAAAGTTCCAATCCACCGATTTTGGCTATTGGATTCAAAACCAGAAAGATTGTTTCGCTGAATGCCCAAATGCGCAGCAAGTTTAAGTTTCTTCCTAAAAGCAGACATGGTGCTGCTGAGGGTTATGTTCTCCAGGTCGTCATTGAAAAATAAGGTGCCCAGAGAGCGATAGCCTGGATCGATCTTTTCGTGATGCATTTCAATGTGCCCGAAATTTGTCTTCACACCGATACTGGTTTTTAGAGCCTTGTAATTCCCAGTGCTATTTCTAAACGGAAGTAAGCCTAAAGCCACCCAGGGCGAATCACCTGAAGATCTCAATGGACTCTTTATATTTCGAGTCAAAAAACTCCAAGCATAATCAACATTCAGGTAGAGAATGGGACTAATCTGTTTTCGGCCTGTCAGCCCAAGCACGAGGTTCTCCATCGGTCTAAGGTGGGTAGAGTCTATATTTTCATGCTTTGTCTGATCTTTCACTTTTAGTAAAGAAAGCAAGAGTTTCTCCTTTCCTGTGTCCACACCTCCCTGTACGCCCCAAGCTCGTCTGCTGTAAGGAAGCTCTAACTGCTGTAGCTGCCTTAGGCTACTGACATCTGTTCTTTGTAAGGTGCCTTGGATAGCTTTGATACGCCATATTCCGGGGCTTAATTCTGTCCCTACACCAGAAAAACTTTGCCCAGCGAAGATGTAAGGAGAAAAACTAAGATTGCTATTCCCTAGATGTAGTGTAGCCCATTTATAAGTAGGACGAAGGCCAACAAAATGATAGGCTGGAAGCTCATAGTTGAAAACGGTGCTTTTTGATGACGTCAACAAGCTAATGGGTACCTGCACACCGTAAAAATCGAAATTAAGTTGGCCATGCATACGCCAGGCAAAAGGGTCTACTCTTCGGATATCCAGATTGCTGTAATTGCCTAGAAGAGTGGCATTTATTCCGCCACTCACCTTAATGGCTGGTCCTTCCAGTTTTTCCTTAATCTGCTGATAAGTAGCTTCTATATCCTGAGACTGCCCACCTAAGGGTATGAGGTACAATAGAAGGATTAGGATGTGTTTTTGAGTGCGCATTTAAAAGTGTTTATCGCTGGATCACAAAATTGAGCGTTCGGTAATCATGCTGAGTTTGCAGAACGGCGATATAATTGCCAGCTACGGCTGCTGGTAGTTGGAAACTTTCCCGATAGCTCGCCCATCCATTTAGATCCCGAGCCTCAATTAAGACACCGGTATCATTATAGATTCTCATTTGACCTGCTTCAATAGCTGTGAATTCTGCTAGTAGTTCAAAGTTTCCTTCGTTCGGATTTGGGAAGAGGCTAAAGTCAAGAATTGAACCACCAGTGATTGGGCCGCTATTATTAGGGATGCTGTCAGGATCAGTATAAATAGTGATAAACTTTTCTACCTCCTGAATGCAATCACCTAGCTGTGCCTCCATCTTTATGCCGTAGGTTCCTCCGGCAGTGAATTGTAATTCGGTTTGATTCAGGTAGGTTGAAAGCTGTCGGATGTTTTCATCATCGGTAACCCAGTGAACCCAAGTGGGAATGGGCCAGGAAACTTCGACTGCAAACACAGAGGTATTGATCAGGCCGACATCTGGTAGAAGAAAGTTGGCTTGGAAGTGGTCTGTTCCCTTTATTACTAAGAAAGAATCCGTGACTTCACATCCATCCGTTGAACTGGCAGTCAGTATATATTGGCCAGCGGATTCAATTTGGACTTCATTTCCAATCGCAGAGAAGCCATCGGGGCCTGCCCAGCTGTAATCGATTTCTTCTTCAGGCATAGAAAGATTCAGGATCTCTCCTTTACAAAGGAAGAAGGTATCCTGTAACAAGCTATCCGATAGCAAGTTGCCATTTGATTCAGCTATACTAAAGAAAAGAGAATCTTGACAGCCTTTGTTATCTGTTACAGTAAGGGCATAATCTCCTTGAGGCAGTTGATCGATTTCCGGTAGATCAGCACCATTAGACCAATTATATGCATATGGTGAACTGCCTTGTGTTACATATACTCCAATTATTCCATTACTATCTGCTTGGCAATAATTATAATCAAGTGTCAGAACTTCTATTTGTACCGAATCACTGGCGTATATTTCAGCATGTTGTACGAAGTAAGCACAGCTTGAATCTCGCTGACTTACATACAGGTCGTATACCCCAGCTCCAAGGTTGGTGAAAACCCCATCTTCTTGCCAGGTTTGTCCGGCATCAATGCTGTATAAATACAATTGACTAGTATCGATCATCCGAAAGCTAATTTCCCCAGTCACACCTTGGCATACCGCACCTGGTCTCACTAAAATGGTATCGACTTGAGGGAGAGCACTTGAGCGTACGGAGACTTCTTCCAGCCGCAGGCAATTGGTTTGTAGATCCCGGATTAATAGCTGATAGATGCCATTCCCAAGGTTAGGGAAAAGCCCTTGGTTTTGCCAGTTTAAGCCATTGTCTAGACTATATAGAAGGAAAGGCGAACCATTCGTGATCTGTATACTCCCATCCGTTGCCTCACAGCTAGATGGATTTACCACCTGCCATTCCGTTAGAGATGGGCCGGTGATATATTCAAGGTCTATGGTGACGATGCTATCACAGCCCAAGGTGCTTTGATGAGTAAACGTATAGATCCCCGATGCTACTAACGATTCTTCACCATATTGAAAGTTTTCACCTTCGCACAGAAATATCGAAAAATTAGTTGTATCTATTTGATTTACTGATAACTGTAGAAGTATAATCGAGTCACATCCGTGTACAGATGTAAGTGTGTCTTGGTAGAATCCAGTTTCAGAATAGTACAATTCTCCCAATTTGTAGACTTCACCCTCACATATCGTGATATCTAGCTGGTTACCAACTGCTTCAAAGGAGTTAACCGATAAGTGAATTAGGCTATCACAAGCGTTTTCTCTCTGTATCTTGATTTGATAGGTGCCGGCGACTGTGATGATCGAATCTCCGATTTGAAGGGAGTCTCCGGAACATAAAGCCTGTTCCATATAGACCTCGGTTACTGTACTTGTAGAGCTACTAGTAAGCGTGATTACTTCTGGATAGCTAATGGGACAAGAGCCATTTGAGTAACGAACGGCAACGTGATAGTCACCTGCAGAAAGAGAAGTAAACAGACTATCTTTTTGCCAACTAGCCCCAGCATTAATGCTATATTCCAATGATTCAGCAGGAGAAGCCTTGATGGCTATGAAGCCTAGCTGAGAACATGTAGATGGAGACTCGAATTGTACCCCTTGAATAAAAGGGGGAGGAATGGATGGGACTTCCACAGGTTCCGGATGTTCATACTCACATTGATGGGCGATATTTCGCATCCTCACCAAGTAGTTGCCACCTGCTAAGCCTGTAAAGACTGGAGAACCTTGATAGCTCTGCCCTCGATCAATACTGAATTCAAAACTTCCCTCATCCGGAGGATAGATCCGAAGGCTTCCGTCACTGTTCAGGCAGTTCGTCACACCCGCAGTCTCGATTTGCAAGCTATCGGTCGTACTGATGAAGCTCAGATCGATCGGAAACAGATGAACCAACTCACAGCTGGCATCACTCAATTTAATTCTTACATCATAGAGTCCTCCTGGTAGACTATCAAAAAGAGGGTGAGGATGCCAGCTTGAACCACCATCTATACTGTAGGCATCGATATCTGTGGAGCTGTTTGTATAGTTGATTAGAATCCCTCCATCTTGGGCTCCACAAAAGGAAGGGAGTTGCTCCTGAATTATAAGATTCTCATAGATGGGAGGATCCGGGATGATTATTGGAGTATAATAGGTACTTATGCATCCAGCTTCTTTATTTCTCACTTGTATGTGATATGAACCACTAGGTAGACCGGTGAATAGACTGGTATCTTGCCAGCTTTGGCCATCGCTGATGCTAAATTCAAAGAGCGATTCGTCTTCTAAAATAGTGATTTGCAAACTTGCGTCTGTTGCCCCACAATTAGTAGGTAGGCTAGGATTGATTTGCCAAATCGTTGCTGCATGCTGGGCAGAAAGTCTAACTGGAATCTCATAGTCAATTTGGCAGCTGCCGTCTGGACTGCTCACTGCCACGAAATAGATACCAGGATTTAGTCCTGAAAATTGATAATCTGACTGCCAGGTTTGCCCCGCATCGATACTATAAAGCAGATTGGGATCTGCTGGATTGATGAAAATACCACCATCATCAGTTAAACAGTCACTTGGTAGAATTATCCCCACATTTTCAATCTGTGGAGTTGTACTTCCCGTAATGGTGAAACTTCCGATTACTCCCGTACATCTACTGATTGTGTCTTGGGCAAGTATGCTATAATCCCCAATAGCTAATTGATTGAATAGGGGGGAGGCCTGCCATTGTTCGCCATTGTCTAGGCTAAAGATGAGATGGGGCTGATCAACTATTATATTGGCCGAGCCGTTCGACAGTAGGCATTGGGTACTGTTTTGTATTTCCAATTCAGCAGTAGGAAAAGCAGTACTGTTGCCGTTTTGAATGATAATAGTATCAGGCCAAGAGGATTGGCAAGTTGCTCCAACTAATCTAGCGGCAATCAAATAAGAACCAGCAGACAAATTCTGAAAGCTGGATACCGATGCCCAGCTTTCTCCTCCATTGATCGAGTATTCTATCGCCTGATCAGCGTTACTAAGGATCGTGATGCTGGCCTGGCTTGAGTCGCAGTTGGAAGACTGATGAACGATCACATCGGAGATGGCAATCGATTCAGTCGCTTCAACAATGATTGACTCATTTGCATTGACCTGGCAACTTCCATTCACGTACCGAATACTTACCTGATATTCTCCTACGTCCAGATTCGTAAAAACAGATGAGGTATGCCAACTGTTTCCTCCATCAATAGAATAAAGGAGTGCTTCCTCTTCTTGATCGGTTTGGATCTTCAGCGAGGCATTAGTGGACTCACAGTCAGTGGTTATATCAGTCTGAATATCAAGAATTGTTGGGGCAGTGGGGCTGGAAAGTTGAATGGCCTCTATTCCTTCCAAGACACAACTTCCATCTGTGTAGCGGAGGCTGAGGTGATATTCACCAACGGCTAGGCCGATGAAGGCAGAACTCAATTGCCAAGTTGAACCATCATCTAATGAGTATTCCAATTCTTTTTCACCTTCGGCATCAATCCTTATTTCTCCATCTTGAAGCCCGCAGTCTGAAATACGCTGGGTATTGATACTAGTAATTTCTGGAGCACTAGGGGGGATGATTTGAATAGATTGATCCGATAAGAGGGTACACGCTTCCTCCACGTTTCGAATGCCAATTTGATATCGTCCCGGGGACAAACTTTCGAATAGAGACTCGGCGCTCCAACTCTGTCCATTATCGATAGAGTATTGAAGTGAACCTGTTCCAGTAGCTATAATCTGAATTCTTGCATCCGCACTTCCACAGTCAGAGGGCTGATCCACTATGACATGCTGCAATTCGGGGGCGATGGGGGCTGAAATTTGGATCGGCTGTGAAGCTTCAATCTGACAGCTTCCATTGGATAAACGAATACTTACCTGGTATGATCCAGGAGCTAGATTGTTGTAGAAGGATTGGTTTGACCATGTGTTCCCATCATCGATGGAATATTCTATTCCAGTAGTAGGGAATGTGGCGATCTGAATGCTACCAGAAGGATTATTACAAGAACTGGAAGCCTCAGCGATAATATCCAGGATTCTTGGAGCCTCAGGAGCAGTGATCGTTACAGATTGGGGGAGACTAACCTGACAACTTCCGTCGGTGTATTTTATGGCGATATTGTATTGTCCAGGTATTAGTTGTTCAAATAGCCGAGAATTTCTCCAATTGCTACCGCCGTCCACAGAATACAGGAGTTCTTGACCAAAGCCCTGGGCTTCAATCTCTAGTTTCCCGTCTGTTTCGCCACAATCACTAGGGCTATCTAGAAACACCTGTAGAATTTCTGGTGGACGAAGTGGAGCTATAGTAATTGTTTGGGCATATTGAACGGGACATGTACCGTTTTCATTGCTTACGACTACTTGGTACACACCGGGAGACAAATTGCGGAAAGCAGAATTAGACTGCCACGTTATACCATTGTCAATGGAAAATTGAATAGGGCCTGAGCCAGCTATGGCGTTCACCTGAATTTCTGCATCAAAAACTTCGCAGTCTGAGACCTGCTGGACGTCAACTGCAATAATACTTGGACCAGAAGGAGTCTCTAACTGAATTTGATTTCCATGCTCGACTATGCAGGTCCCATCCCCATTACTTACCATAACACGGTAGTTTCCAGGAGGGAGCTCATTGAAGAAGGGAGAACTTTGCCAGGATTGGCCACCGTCAATAGAAAAACGCTTATTGCTGGTTGATCCCACTAAGGCAACTGAAATCGAGCCATTGTTGTCCTCGCAGTTTGAGGGATTCTGGTGATTGACAGCTTGGATGCTGACGGGAACAGGTTCGATCAAGACAGTAAGTCCAGAGGCTAGACTTTCGCAAGTCCCGTTTGCATTGCGAATAGCAACCTGGTAGGTATCGGCAGTCAGGTTATTAAAGATAGGACTCGATTGCCAGCTACTGCCACCATCGATGGAAAAACTTAGGTTGGTTCCGTGGCCAGTTACTGCTTGGATCTTGATTTGTCCATCTGCGACTCCACAATCAGAAGGTTGTTCAATTTCAATTCCCTGAAGAACAGGGGTAACCGGTTCAGTAATGGTAATAGGAGCATTAGCGAAGACTGGACAACTCTGATCTCTATTTCGTACCCCGACAAGATAGTTCCCTGCCACCAGGTTTGAGAATTCCCGATTGGCAAACCAGGATTCTCCGTTATCGATACTATATTCGAAGTTTCCAATTCCACCCTGCGCATTTATTTGAAGCTTTCCGTCTTGTAATCCGCAATCAGTAACGTTATCATGAGAAATATTGCTGATTTGTGGAGCCTCTGGATAGTCAAACTGATATATTTCATTATCAATGATCTCACATTGCCCACTACTTTTTCGTACACCTACTTGATAGTTGCCAGGACTGAGATTTAGGAATACTGGACTAGCTTGCCAAGTACTTCCCTCATCAATGCTAAATTGGAATCCAGTTGTGGGTTGATCAATCACGATTTCAATGCGTCCATTATCCAGCGCACAATCTGTTGGTTGTTCAACATTGACTGCATTTATATCCGCTGGTTCTGGTTCACTCAGTATCACCGCCCCCTGATAGTTTACTTGACAGGTACCATTGCTGTTACGGATACTTGGTGCGTAACTTCCTGCAGAGAGGCTGCTAAATATTCCCGTGTTCTGCCAATTCTGGCCTCCGTCTAGGCTGTATTGATAATTTCCCGTCCCATTGGTAGCACTAATGAGGATTTGACCATTGTCAAGGCCACAGTCCGTTGGACTTGTTTGCTCTAAGCCGCTGAAAGCAGGAGAACTTGGGGCGTTCAGTTGCACCGTACCATAGATTTGCTCGCAAGTCTGATCTTGATTCCGGACCTTAATGGAATAAACTCCAGGAGCTAGATTCATGAACTGGTTATTGCTGGACCAAGAAGATCCATTATCAATCGAGTAGTTAGTTGATCCTGAACCGCCAGTAGTTACAATTTCGATGAAACCATCAGAAGAACCACAGCCAGCTGGATTTTGATCGATAACATCTATAATCTCAGGTGCTTCTGGATAGGCCATCTCGATTGTAGTACTTGAAAGTACTTCACAAGTCCCATTTGCATTCGCAATTCCAATCTTATAGATTCCTGGACTCAGGTTACTGAAGGTGTTTGAACTTTGCCAACTATTTCCACCGTTGATTGAAAAAGAAAAACTCCCAATGCCATCGGTACCACTAATGGAGATAGAACCATCGTTTACTTCACAATCTGTGGGCTGTTCAAAGTGTATATCAGTGATTGAGGGTTCAGGTGGATATTCTAGTTCTATGGATTGATGGTCTAAGATTAAACAAGTTCCATTGGCGTTGCGGACGGCAATTC
Source organism: Saprospiraceae bacterium (assembly GCA_013214355.1). Taxonomy (GTDB): domain Bacteria; phylum Bacteroidota; class Bacteroidia; order Chitinophagales; family Saprospiraceae; genus DT-111. The sequence continues at coordinate 10,143 of JABSSL010000169.1, forward strand.
GGTAATCGCCAGGTTGTAGGTTATTGAAATTACCATTGTTTTTCCAAGAGTTGCCTCCGTTGATGGAATACTGGAAGTTCCCCGTTCCATAAGCGGCTTGAATGCTGATGGAACCGTCATTGGAGTTGCAGTCGGAGGGTTGGTCGAAGTCGATATTGGCGATTGACGGTTCTGGGGGATATTCCAATTCTACGGCCTGATTAT
>JABSSL010000017.1 GCA_013214355.1 Saprospiraceae bacterium
GATCAAGCCTATCGTGGATCTTTTGTTGATGATATCTATGATTACTTCAATGGAGAAGTCGAAGTTGAGATCACCTCCAGAAATAAAAGATCATCTCGTTTTGAAGTAATCCCCAAAAGGTGGATTGTCGAAAGAACCTTTGCTATCATGACTTTCTTCAGACGCTTATCAAAGGATTACGAGAAAACAGTAGAATCTTCGGAAGCCATGGTTCTATTGATGAATTCTTGGATGATTCTTTCGAGGTTCAATCGTAGATGAAATATAATTTTTAAACACCTTCTTAATGAGAATATAATTGGGTTTAGGGTTTTTAGGTACGGAGCTCGAACGGATCCGTACTGCAGCGGGCACCAGGTGATTATCGGCGAAAGCTGACACCTTGGTGCCCGCTTTTTTTATGCCTGTTTTACATGGATCGACGGAGAGAGGTAATATAGGGTAAAGTGATTCCCGAAAAGGGATATAGATTCTCATAATAGGAGTAATATAGGTTTGGTTAATTCTTTATTTGTTTGATAATGAGTAGGTTATGTTTTTGGCCTGAAGATTTCAATAGAGTAAGCATCAACGGAAGCGTTGATCAAATACTATGAATAATAGGGTTTTAATGAGAATATAATTGGGTTTAGGGTTTTTAGGTACGGAGCTCGAACGGATCCGTACTACAGCGGGCACCAGGTGATTATCGGCGAAAGCTGACACCTTGGTGCCCGCTTTTTTTATGCCTGTCTTTAAACTGATTGGCTGAGAGGGGTAATATAGGGTGGAGTGATTCCCGAAAAGGGATATAGATTCTCAGAATAGGAGTGATATAGGTTTAGTTGATTTTTTATTCATTTGATAATGAGGAGCTTATGTTTTTGGCCTAAAGATTTCAATAGGGTAGGCATCAACAGAAGCGTTGATCAGATACTATGAATAATAGGGTTTTAACTAGATATAATTGGGTTTAGGGTTTTGTAGAAGTTGTTAATACATACTTCTACCGATGTGGGCGCTGGGTATACAGAGATGTAAATGTCAGTGCCCACCTTTTCTTCCCATCAGGTTGAATTCATTAGTGTTCTAAATATAAATTGGGTTTAGGGTTTTAGGTATGGATCAAGAACGGATCTGTACTACAGCGGGTACAGGCATTGGAAGTAAATTCTTTGCCTATTTGTACCCGCTTTTTTTATGCCTACAGGAGAAGGTTTTCATGTTGTGCCTAGGCGAGGCTTAGCGCCTGACTAATAGTAGAGCGATCAGATCTACTTCTACAACGCAGTCTGCCTGATGGGAGTCAGGGGTAAGCAAAAAAGAGAGTTTGTGGGTCAATTGTGGAAGTTCAAACATCCTCCAATATTCCGAAATCAAATTGTGCATCCCCCCCTTCTCTAATCGGAACCGCTTCTAATAGTAAATCTGAATTTGGCGCGACGGTCCCTGCTAGACGAAGTGCTGCCCCTACTTTTGGTAGGAAAGGGAGAAGCGTTGGACTGACTCCTCCTAGATGAAAAGCATCAAAACCGTTGCCTGGTGTCTTCAATTGCTGGGAGCCGGTAATGATGACTTGATGAAATCTATGCTTTGCCCCCACCTTTGGTACCTTACCGTGACTGTCGATGGTAGGAAAATGAAAAGTATCGGGGAATTGCGGAGCATAGTGGAGCATGATTGGGCTTGCCTTCTTGGCATCTCTATTGTGAAAACAACAGATCACCAAGGCGTAGGAGGGAAACTGCTCGGCATAAAACTGGATAAATTCATCTTTTATATTCGGTTGTTTATGTGTCGGTATTTGCTTTTGTACTTCTAGCCATGCATTAGGACTCACTTGATTCAGGAAGGCGATATGATATATACCCATTTCGATCACATAATTGGGGGCAGATAGATCCACGCCTCTGGCGGCAGTAGGGAGTGGAGGCAGGACTGATTCAGCCATTTGTTGCAAGAACATGGGGTCCTGTGTTGTATCTAAAAGGTCAGAGGGTTTTAGGGTGTCTTTAGCTGGCACGTGCAGAAGCATGCAATTAGGAGTGTCAGCCAGGTTTTTTGGTGTATTTTGATAGGCGAGGACGTGCCGATAACCCAGTTCCGGGTGATCTATATCCCATACACCAACGTAGGTTTCTGCTAGGTAAGCATCTAAAGCTGTAATACACATGGTTTTTAGGGTTTGAATCGAGACCAAAAATACAAATCATCAGTATTGCAGAGCAACTTGATGGTGTCAGTTAGATTTATTTTGTCGTGAATAAGGATTAATCTGCCTTAAGTTGTGAAATACACTTTTTGTCCGACGCCTAAATTCTTATACAAAATCTTCCTGACTATAATTCCTTGCGGGAACCCCTTATTGCTTGTAATTTTGCAGTTATGCATCTGAAAGCCCAGACGGTATTTTCCTATAGCCTTTTGTTGCTGTATGCCTATTTCTGCTATCTAATGCTGCTTATTACCCTGCAGTATATTCCTTTGGATACGGATGTAGCTTTTCTTCGCATCAAACAGGATGAAGTCGCCCTTTTCTACTATCCTTGGGCCTTCTTTATTCATGCCTACTGTTCTATATTGGTTTTGCCAGCTGGGTTCACTCAATTCTCTCCGAGCTTAAGAAAGCAATTGCCTCAGGTACATAAATGGGCAGGTTGGCTATACTTGACAGTAGTACTTTTACTGGCTGGTCCAACGGGTATTATCATCGGCATTCATGCAAACGGAGGCTGGTCTTCACAGTTAGGCTTTTGTATGCTGGGCCTATTTTGGATCTATTTCAGTGTGATGGCATGGTTCAAGATAAAGAAGGGAGAGGTACAGCAGCACCGGTATTTTATGTATCGAAGCTTTGCCCTAGCCCTATCCGCCATCACCTTACGTGCTTGGAAATATATTATTGTGGCCATCTGGCATCCAAGGCCGATGGATACTTATCGTCTGGTGGCCTGGTTAGGTTGGATTGGAAACCTAATCATTGTAGAAATCATTATCATTTACCTCAAAAGAAAACAAACATGAAGAAATGGCTCTTACTCCTAGCAGTATTACTGATTCAGGCTTGTGGAAACTCAAGTGAAAACATGGATTCGACGGATTCGCAAGAAGCCAATCCAGAAGAAATTGAAACGACCATTACTACGCCAGAAATCGAAGAAGAGGAACCTCAAGCTGACGCGGAAAATAGGCAAGAGGAAGCATACTTCGGTTATTATGTTGGCTTTTTTGAAGGGGTGGACATGAATTTTGATAAAGATCCAGTACCCTTTAATAAGATTACCATCTCCATCGACTCCCTTTCTAGCGAGATGCTGTACGGGCATAGTGTGGTCGCCGGGAACGAAAGACCATTCTCAGGTCCTATGGTCGTGGCGGGAGACTCCATTACGGTCGTGGCTAGCGAACCAGGAGACGATAGATATGACGGAGTTTTTAGCTTTACAATCCGTCCTGCTGAGGAACTCCTAATCGGAACGTGGAAGGCCAATAATCAACGCCTTGCCGTCTCATCCCGTCAGTATAAACTTGAAAAGAAAACCTTTGCATACGATCCAGCGCTAGAATTATCCGAGGAAGTCGGCTGGTCCAATCTCTACGAAAAGTATCCTAAGTACCCCGATAAATCGGAGTCGCTAACGGAAGATGTAAGCAAATTCAATGCCTCCAGCTATGAACTCAAAAAGGAAGATGTTGAAAATATGTATCAGGGTGATCTTGAAGTAATGCGTAATGCCATCTATGCCCGACATGGTTATTCTTTCAAGAACCGCAAGATGCGTTTCATTTTTGACCACGAAGTGGAATGGTACATGCCTGTTTCTACAGATATTCGAGAGCAGCTAACAGCTTTAGAGAAAAAAAATATTGACCTCCTAAAACGTTACGAACAGCATGCTGAGCGTTATTATGATGAGTTTGGACGTTAATTTTATCCATGACTTGGACAACAAGGATTAAACAGATTTCGCTAGGAACCGCTAATCAATATCAAATACTGAATGAAGGCAAGCCTTTAAATTTTCGGGAGGTTATTGCGCTTTGGCGGACTAACGCTAGTTTCAACACATTCTATAATGATATACTAGCCACTTCACCTTTCCCTGCCTTTTACTGGGAACACCCTGCCCTCACAGATACGAATCTTGGGACAGACTATGAGTTTGTTTTGGTTAATAGCTCGGCCCTAGCTATGATACACAGCGATCCGAAGCCTTTCCAAGAAAAATTTGTGCTTGGACAAGAGGCTGTTCGTTTCCCAAATCTACGTGCAGATGCTGAATTGGTATCTCCCACTCCAAAGGGGAATGATTTGAGTTTGTATGCTCATTTGGGGCGTTTTGTGAGGTCAGGAGAACCTAAGCAGCAGCAGGCTTTTTGGCAACTAGTGGGGGTTACGGCAGCGGAACTTATTGGACGGCAGGCCTGTTGGTTAAGTACTTCAGGTTTAGGAGTGCACTGGTTACATGTTCGCTTTGATAAGCGACCAAAATACTATACGCATCGGCCGTACGTAAGGAATTAATTACTATGAAAAAGATCCAAGAAGACTTTGTCATTGCCCAGTATCAAAGTGGTATTGAAAATTATGCTGCTTTTACCCGCGAAGTTGGCCTTTGGGCATCTGAAGAACATGTTTTTCACAAGTACTTAAAGGCTAGTGATCACATCCTAGATCTTGGATGTGGAACGGGGCGTACTACCTTTTCTTTGTTTGATCTAGGGTATACAAGCATTATAGGGGTGGATCTAACGCCTGAAATGATTGCTGCTGCGGAGCAGATAAAAGCTGAACGGGATAGCAACCTTACTTTCCAAGTAGGGAATGCCAAAGCGCTAAGCTTTGCTAATGCCGTATTTGATGTGGTGATCTTTTCTTTCAATGGCCTCATGTCTATCCCTGACAGTGCAGAACGTTTTAAGGCGGTACAGGAGATCTATCGAGTTCTAAAAGAGGATGGGTTATTTATTTTCACCACCCATGACCGGGAACAAGATGAGAACTATTTTAACTTTTGGAGGGAAGAGAAGGCGCGTTGGGAAAAAGGAGTACAAAGTCAGGAGCTTTACGAGTTTGGCGATATAATAGCGACTTCAAAAAATGAGGAACGACCAATCTTTATTCATATACCAAATCAGAAAGAAGTACAGGATTTTCTCGAGCGAGGGGGATTTTCTATTTTAGAAACGTTTTATAGAAATGAAAAATTCGAGGAATCAGTGCAGGTCAAGGAAAAGTCTGGCGAATGCCGATTTTGGGTAGCCCGTAAGAATAGCTAGGTATTTCTTTGGTTTTGCGAAAAGCTATAGCATATGAGAATTTGCCCCGTAATGATCGCAATAGGGATCCTTTTTTTGTCGGCTTGTTCGGGAGGATACGAAAGAGTGCCTGACGAGGCAATAGATCAAACAGAATTGGCAAAGGCGGAGGGCTTAGCCATGAAGATATTGGAGGCATGTGACGCTGGAGGTTTTGCTCATCTCACCACCAATGAAGCGACCCTAACGATGGTGGATGGTTTAACACCCGATCGACAGCGAGAAGCCTGTGATTTCTTGGAAGAAAAATATGGTACTTTGGAGGGCTTGTCCATCGGGGAAGTTCTCCAAACGGTTGAAACGGCCGACTTCCGAATCTATCGATTTAAGGGCAGCTTCAAGGAGACCAAAGAGTTGGTCGAGGTGCGTATAACCCTAGATAAAAATGGCAAAATGAGTGGCCTCTGGACGATGCCTTGGGTTGAAGGCCTTTAGTATTAAATGAGTTTATACGCTTAATTTTGGATCTCCTCCTCGATGGCATCGATTACCCTTTGGATCTTGTTTTCGATATCACCATAAAACCGCTGAACGAACTTTCGATTTTCCTCAATTTTCCACAAATAAGACAAAAGTAATTGCTCTGCTTTTGGCGATAGATCTAAGGGAACGGCTATTTGGACCTGGCCTTCTTCAGAAAAGATAAAGTACGGACTCAGTATATCATTGATCGGGTGGAAATAACTGGCGTGATACTGCATTTCTTTGTAATCTTCTTCTAGTTTCTCCATATTCCTGAAATCATATTCATAAATATCGATGATCTGCAATCGCAAAGAATCGTTACGGATGGTACCAAGGCCGTTGGATTTCAAGGATTCGTAGCCAGAACTGTTTTGGATAGATATGAAGTCTCTAGTGAGGTTGAAGTAATAAGAAGGAAAAGAGTCCTTACCTACGGCCTTTCCAGTAGCCATTCTACGGACAAACTGACAGGCTTTGATACCAGCATTGTGGCCCAAGAGGTTTAGCTGAACATCTTTAATATCTTTTTCCAAACCGTTTCTGATTTCCGTCAGAATCTTTACTTCGGTATGTCGATCCCTCCTTTTATCATCCCAGTTGGTAAGGGCAAAGGCAGATATAACGGCGACAAAGATGGAGAGAAATTCAAAAGCATAAGTTTTCCAATTCAGTTTGCTCATATCAATATTGGGTCTAAGGCAAATAAAAATAGAAAAGCTCTTGCAAACTATAACTTTTTGGAAGACGATAAGTTTAGGGATAAAGGAAAGCCCAATGAAGATCAGTGATAAATCTGATTCATTGGGCCTTCAGTTAGTCATACTTAGGGAACGGTTAATGTATTTCTAATCTTCCTTCATGAGTCTATCAGCAAAATCCTTCAAGGTGCTAAGCGGGTTATGGAAATTGAAGTTCAAATTCATGTCCTTTCTTTTTCCTCTCCATTCTATATCAAGTTCCAAACGTACGCTCCCCCCTTTAACCGCATCCAGTTTCCCTTCAAATTCAGCAGCGTGTATTTTGACCAAGGCATCTAATCCTTTGTCGATAATGAAAGTCGCTGTTTTACCCGTTACCCCCAAGGTGAATTTCACAGCTTCCAGAGAACCTCTCGCTGTCTTCAAGCCACCTAAGGCGGCCAGGCGCGATGACTTCGCAGCAATGATTTTTGGATCTAGATCGGGATTGGTATTTCCTTTTTTCAAACCTTTTAGCACCAATTGATAACCTTCTAAGGCCGTCCAAGCCGTACCCTTGGCAATCTGCAAAGGCTTCAACTTTGCCTGTAACGCAATGATCTTGTGCGCTTCGGTGATTTTATTTTTAGACTTGATCTCCTTTTTAAGTGCATCGATCTTGCTGTTCAAACCATTTACCTTGGCTTGTTGACGCTCCACATCGTCATAGGCTTTCTGGTATTTAGCCCTATCTTTGGCTTGTTCCTTCTTCACAACTTCTCGGAGGCGACCAATCTCCTTGTCCCACCCTTCTACTTTCTCCTCGGCCGCCAAGATATCCTGCTGCTTGGCTGATATTTTTTTGATGGCATTGCTGGTTCCTTCTTCTACGAACCCGGTCAGTTTTTCATCCAGGTACTTCCAGATATCGGTTTTCATCTTCACCTTGAGGTACATGTTTCCTCCTTGATTAAGCGCTTGGCCACTGGCTGTGATATCACCTTGGAAGATGTCAAAAACTTTACCACCTACCTTGAATCGGAAGCCGGTAGATTTAATACTTACGTCGGTATTGGCACTTAGACCCAGTAGGCTTACTTTTCCATTTAGTGCAATTTCAGGTGTTTTTCCTACTCTAAGATCAGCTAAGAGACCGGGTCTCTTATTGCGCCCAGCTCCGCTTAGCTTAAATGGTCCAACCTCAATCGGGTCAACAGCCCCTTGTAAAAGGATACCATTGGTGTAGTCAATCTCTAACCTTCCTTCGCCATTTATACCCAAAATTGAAACGGCACCTGCTGCTCGAAAGCCGGGATCATACTTTACATCTACAATTTGGATCGGCGATGGGACAATCTGAAACTCCATGTCTTTAAATAGCACCTTGGACAGGGCTTCTTGGATCCCCTTGGGTATCTTTTGCTGGGTCTTCTTATCTACTACCATTTTGAATAGGTCATCCAATTCAATCTTATTGAAACTGGCAGCAATCATACTCTTAGTAGGATTTCTTGTGTCAAAGGCCAAAGCAGCGGCACCCTTGAAGCTACCGATTTTTAATTCCCCGCTCAACGCGACATTGGGTAGTAGGACTGGAGCAGTAGTGAAGCTGGCGCCCATTTGCATGGCCACATTACTCATTACCAAACCTTTTGCGCCCAAAGGGTTTCGCCAATCCCCCTTCATCATGGCCAAGAAATTCAAAGTCTGATCCGATAGCACTAGTTCCACACCACCCTTGAATTCGAGCTTGTCATCGTTAATCTGAGCGTTCATTACCCCTAGCAAGGAGATGGCAAAATTCTGGGGAGACGGTTGCAGCCTGAACAGGACATTTTTAAGCTTGTTGCCACTTCCTATAGTGATATCTGTATCTAATTCTGATTCTAGTACAACATCATGCAGTTTATCACTCAGCGTAGAATTGACGATGAGATTCTTAACGCCGATCAACTTGTCCAGGCTAATCTTACTGAGATCTAGATTGGCGATATAATTGCACCCTTTCTGAACGCCTGACTTGATCTGTGCCAGCGTTGGAATGCTGGAGGTCTCTTTTTTATCCTTTTCAGCGGAGGAAAGCACAATGGTTTGACCACCAAGAGGAAGTTTATCTAGGACCTTGAGCTTCTGGTTGAGCTTAGATAATTTGAAATCCTTTGGAGTGGTAATCTTGACGATGTATTGAATCTTCTTCTTCTCTCGTTTAGACTTACCTAGGTTTTTGCTGACAAAAATATCTGTTTCGCCTAGGTTAGAATTGGCGTCAAGTGTAATCCATTTTTGGTAAGGGGCCACGGTCAGCAGACCTTCTTTGAGCGAGAGGTTTACTACGCCGTCCGGAATGCGAATGCCTTTGATACTCGATCTTCCTGCTAAGGATTGTAGCGTACTTTTGAGCTGTAGGCTTTCTGTTTTGGCGCTGAGTTGTAGGTTTTCTGTTTTACTTCGGATCTTCCCGCTAAGCTCTAGGGGTTTGCTTCCCAATTGGGTGATGCCCGTTAGTTTCCCCTCCAGAGCACGTTTGGCTTTATCGGTAGGGTGGTCAATTAAAAAATTGACTTTTACTTGCTCAAGGCTAAAGGAGGAGCCCTCTAACAGTTCCCAATTGCGTAGGCAGTTAAACCAAAGATTGAGCTTTTCAATCTTCTTACTTTTTTTATTCGCGGTGAAACTGAATTTTTCCAGATATACGCCTTTGGATAAGGCATCAGGTAATAGCTTGTGAAGTTTCTGGCCGGCTAGTTTCTGTAGGGCTTTGTTTGATACTTTTACTTTGGCATTGGGGGGCATAGTAGCTTCAAAGTACCCTAGTTGATCATTGCTATCATACTATAGTTCGAAACCTACATTGGAGGTGCCAAAGAAGGTTCCATTTCCGCCAATGGATTTGTTCGCAGCTTGTACATCCAGAGATTGAAAAGAAAAGGATTTGCTTCCTAATAGGTTGTTGAGGTGAACTCTTAGGATCTCTTCATAGTTATCCTCAACGGGAGTAGCTAATAGGGTAACGCTGACAAAATACAAGGCTAGGTTGAGTAATATGGGTCTAATCGTTTTCATGTTATCAATTACGTCTGTTTTTTTTCCAAGGCCAAAAAAGGGTAGGGGACAATGGGGGGACAAGGCAAGTTTTGTTATTTTAACATTTTAACTTGCTAGCTTCTAAGTTACCAAAGGAATTGTTAAAGCCCTTGTAAACACTGGGTATTCTCCGTTTAAGGAATTCTTATTGATGGATTTTTGAACCGATTGTCACTATGGAAAAGAGATTTTGGAACTCGGATAAATTCATGAGTTTTTTTGCCATCCTTTTGAGTGTAGGTACTCTAACTGTCTTCATTTATCAAACCAATTTAATCCGAGATCAACAATATGCTGCAGTTTATCCTTACCTAGAGCTAGGTTTTCATCGGGGCGGCACTGCAAATATGGAATATGTTTTGAGTAATGTGGGAGTCGGGCCCGCCTTATTGCAGGAAATAGAAATCAAGGAAAAAGGAGAGCTCTATAAAGGGAGCTTTTCTCAATATTTGTTGGAGGTAACTAATCGAAACCCTACAGATTCGATCTATTTTGTCTATTCTGATATTGCACCTGGGAAAATGATTCCAGCCGGCAAATCGATATCCTTGCTTGGGACTAAGGATATCTACTCAGCCCGAAGAATAGTAGAGTTGATAGAAGACAACCAGGTTCAACTAAAAATTACCTATGAGTCCATATATGGAGAACGTTGGGAAATCGATGCGGACGAAAGCATTCCTGTAAGAATTGATTAGGCAGAAAACGATTACTTTTCAAAATCAAAAGCTAAGGTTTTGCGATGCAGCATTGGATTCAAAAAAGCAGTTCTGCCAATAGCGATGCGATTCTAGCATTATATCGAGAAGTGTTAAGGCGTTCCGGGGGGATCATTAGAGTTGAAGAAGAGGTGACAAATGAATACGTACAATCTTTCTTGCAGAAAAGTATCAATTCTGGAATTGCCTTACATGTCACAGATCCTGATCAAGATCACTCCATTATAGCTGAAGTTCATGCTTACAAACCAGGACTCAGTGCTTTTCGACATATTCTGGCCGATTTAACGATCGTCGTTCATCCAGATTTTCAGGGACAGGGCCTGGGGAAGCAACTGTTTTTATCTTTTCTAGAAGAGGTAAAAGCCAATTTTCCGGAAGTGCTGCGGGTAGAGTTGTTCGTGAGGGAACAAAATACCTCTGCTATTACATTCTACCAGAAAATGGGATTCATTGAAGAGGGGCGTCTAAAGGATAAGATTCTCAATCTAGATGGCAGCCTGGAGACTCCTATCGAGATGACTTGGTTCAACCCCAATTTTCAGTCTGAAAGAGGTTTGGAAGCTAAAAATCTGGACCAATACCCACCAAAATAGGAAGGCGCTTCATCTTCCTGCATAAAAAGATAGATGAAAAAAATGTACTTAGTGGGCGTGCTTTGCTTGGGGATATTTAGCACAGCCTTGCAAGCTCAGTTTGCTGGCCTTTGGACGGTTCAAGAAGTCAAAGTTGGAACAGAAATGTTGACTCCGGTTGCTAAATGGTTTCAATTTGAGGAGGATGAAAGTCTTAGCTCGGGGAATGGTGGGGTAAGAAATATGGTCGGTTCCTATAAATTGAACGAAGAGAAAGGAATGGTTGAATTCCGCAATGAAAATGGACAGACGGATCCGATGGGCCCTTTTAGTTACAAGCTTGATGGGGAGGGCATGCAAATGGAGAGAGAAGAAGAAGGGCAAGTCGTTGTGGTGGTATTGAAAAGAGCTTCGAATATTCCACTTGCCCCTTGGGACGAGATGGTTGGTTTTTGGTCGTTGAGCGAAGGAGAGGCGATCGGACAACTACAGTCCATCTTCATAAAATGGGATCGGCGATATGTAGCCCGTACGCCAGAAGGGCGAAAGACTGGTGTCTGGCACATCGATGGCCACCAACCGATTTTGCGCTTGATTAGTGATGGAGGTGATGCAGAAGATAGCCAGTGGACGTTTGAGTTCCTCAGTAAAACACAGTTGCAGTGGAAAAGGAAGGTTGCTGACGAAGAAGAGACTTTGCTGTTGGTTAAGCAGGAATAAACGGAAAATGATCTTGACGGGGAAAGCTTCACTTGACTTTTTGCAGGAAAAATCTAATACTATTGACATGAGCTTTTCTCTTCTAACCTTACATACCGAGCGCTTACCAGCCCAGCAAGCATTTTATACAGAAATCCTTGGATTCCCGCTATTGGAAGCGGAAAAAACGAGTTTTTCCGTGCAGATCGGGAAAACTCGTTTAGCGTTTAAGGCGTCTGCTCAGGCTGAGCCCACTCATTTTGCCATAAATATCCCCTCTCATAGCACCGCCTTAGCCCTGTCTTGGTTAAAAGAGCGTCTTCCTATCCTACCCTTCGACGGAAAGGAAATCGTTGATTTCAGTAATTGGAATGCGGAAGCCATCTACTTCCATGACCCAGGTGGAAATATCGTAGAGTTTATTGCTAGGCGCAACTTGGCTATTCCTACTCCACCGACCTTTGCCAGTAGTCAATGCACTTGCATTAGCGAGGTGGGAGTGGGGACAAAGGATATTGAGCGTATTTATCGGCAATTAAATGAAGCCATCCAAATTCCTATTTATGATGGAAGTTTTGATCGCTTTTGTGCACTGGGCGATGATGATGGCCTTTTCATCGTGGTGAATTACGAGAAGAAGAAGTGGTTTCCAACGGATGAGGCAATTTCTGCTAGTACCTTTGAAGTACAGTGGAGTAAGGGAAATAGAAGCTTAAGTATACATTATGAGTTTGAAGAATTAACAATTCGTTGATATGGAAGAAAACTATTTGACCAGTGTCCGAAAGCAATTTGAATATTATAAGCTGCTTGGAGACCGCTCTTTTGATCAGTTGCCTGATGAAGCACTTTTTTGGCAATTCAACCCGGAAAGCAATAGCATCGCTGTAGTCGTGAAACACCTTTGGGGAAACATGCTCTCCCGATGGACTAATTTTTTGGAAGAGGATGGAGAAAAGCAGTGGCGAAACCGAGAGGGGGAATTTGAAGCAGATATTAGCTCTCGTGAAGAACTGTTAGCGAAGTGGGAAGAAGGGTGGTCCTGCCTCTTTAACGCTTTAGATAGTGTGACTGTGGAAAACTTTGGCCAGACTATTTATATCCGAAATATGGGCCACAGCATTGTCGAGGCTATCAATCGGCAATTGGCGCACTATGCGTACCACATTGGTCAGATTGTCTACCTTGGGCGGATGCAAAAAGGAGCAGAATGGAGAAGTTTATCGATCCCTAAAGGAGGATCTAAAGCCTACAATGAGGGTAAGTTTGCCCAGCCGAAACGAAAAGCTCATTTTACGGATGAATTTCTAAAAGAGGACAAGAAATAGAGCTGCCAGCCTAATCCAGGCCGTTCACTGTGGCTGTCTTTTTTTATCTTTGTTCGCTCACTTTAGATCTTCAAGAAGCAAGATAATTCCCTTGGAGTATAGGTGAGGAACAAACACTATATAACACCCACAGTAAGGAAAACATGGCAGCTATCACACCAGAACAGCCGTTGGTGACGACAAAGCTTATGCCTTCCCTAGTACATTTCGAATGTATCGGAGCGCAAAGCTATGAACATACAATAAGACGTTTCAACAAGATGTATGCAAGTCTAAAAGCTTTCAATATTTGGGATGTGCTTATTGAGGGGAAGACTTCAAAAAGACTATCCGTCCTGGATAGCTACAATGCGATCAAACACATTCAAGAAGAACTGGGTAAGGATGCAAGTAAACTTCGCATTGCCTTCCTGGATGAAAGAACCAGTGGCTTTGAGCACAATGTTTTTGCAGAAAATGTAGCCAATAACCGAGGGCTTTGTTTACGTTTTTTCCAAGATCGACAGAAGGCTATTTGTTGGCTCAGAAGGATGTCAATGCCGAAGCTTCCTTCAGAATCCCAGCAAGTATGATTACTTTTGCAAGCCTAAGTAAAAGCCATGCAAAGTAAAAGAGGAAAATTCATTGCCGTAGAAGGTATCGATGGCTCTGGAAAGAGCACACAAGTAGCAAAACTTTGTTCTCGCCTTAAGGCAGAAGGGCATAAGATTTACCCCACCTTTGAACCCACCAATGGTCCCATTGGATCCTTGATTCGCCAAATGTTTTCTACTCGTATTACTGCCGATGACAAAACAATTGCGGCCTTGTTTGTGGCTGATCGATTGGATCATCTCCAGAATCCGGTGAATGGTATCTTAAAGAAATTGGAAGAGGGGTATACCGTAATCACGGATCGATACTATTTTTCCTCCTATGCGTACCATGGGGCGCATATGCCTCTAGATTGGGTGATCCAGTCCAATGTGCTCAGCGCAGAATTGCTACGACCTGATCTCAATATTTTTATAGATATTCCACCTCAAGTGGGTTTTGAACGGGTACATGCCAATCGCGCAGACGTAGAGATCTACGAGACCTTAGAGAATATCAAGAAGGTTTATGACACCTACCACAAGGCGTTTGATCTATTGAAAGAAGAAGAAAAAATCGTTTTTGTAGAAGGCAATCGTTCTATGGAAGAGGTGGCTACTGACCTCTATGAGCTTAGTGTGAAATGCATGACGGAGGCATAGCTTTTGCTAGAAGATGAGCGTTATCTCTTTGGGCCACATGACGTTCTCTTTGTACCGGCTGGGCAAGAACTTCGTTTCGTAGATTTTACTTCTGACTTTAGGCCTTGGGTTGTCTTCTACGACCCTAAAGGTAGAGAGTGATTTCTGTGGAAAGGTCTATTGACGGTATCTTATAGCTATTTCTTTTTTGGAGTGAGGATAAGCTGCTATATTGTGGGAGCTATTAAAACTAAAACCTTAGAAATGTCTGCTCTCTACTCTAGAACTACCTTTCTTTTAATAGGCCTCCTATTGCTTACGCAAAGCATCTTTTGCCAGCAGTCAGCCAACTTAGCACAGCAAGATTTCTTGGAAGAAATTGAGTTTGAATGGATCCGTGGTTTAATCTTCATTCCCGTTCAAATCGAAGGGAATACCTATCGATTTATTTTGGATACCGGTGGTGCTCTAGCTATTTCAACTGCCCTGCAAGAGCAGTTTTCTTTTGAACAAGTGGCGACTGCGAATGTGGTGGGTATCAATAAATTGAGCAAAAGAGTACCTTATGTTAAGGTGCCATTGGTTCGCTTAGGAAACTTGGAGTTTAGCAATTATAGGGCTATTGTAAGTGATTATAGTGGATATCCCCTGAGCTGTTTGGCGGCTGATGGAATCATTGGTAGGGATTTCCTGAGGGATTTAATTCTAGAACTGAATCTTCCCGAAAAGAAGATTAAGCTGAGTGATAACCCGCTAAAGCTAAACCTACCTAAAAAGGGAGAGATACCGGTGAAAATCCAGCGTAAATCCTCCTTGCCTTACATCAAGGTAGAGGTAGCGCCTTTCGGGAAGGAATGGGCGGTTTTTGATTCTGGGTCAGATGATCTTTTCAGTTTTAAGACAAAGACCATTGAGAAACTTCGTCAAAAAGCGAAGTTTAGGGAACACCCTGTGGAGACTTATTTTGGTGTCACTTCATTGGGCTCCTCTGGAATCATTCCTAAACCCATGGCTGCTTACACTACCTCTATAGAAAAGCTACAACTGGGTGATGCTGTAATGGAAAGTTTTTATGCAGACCTGAGCAAGCGATCCCGTTCTCGAGTTGGAACAGGACTGATGAGGTATGGCATTGTCACGGTGGATTACCAAGAGAAAAAATTCTATTTCCAGCCAAAAGAAAGCATCCAAAAAGCTACGGCGATGAAGAGAAGTATGGGATTCCTACCTCGGTTTACGGGGGAGGCCTATATTGTCAGTGCCTTGCAGGTCGGAAGTGAAGCAGAAGAAAAGGGCTTGCGATTGGGAGATACGCTCCTACAGATTAACGATATTGATCTGCGGGATATACAATCGATAGATCATTGCCAACTCTACTTAAAGGAGGATAAATGGGGGGGAACAGAAGAAACAAAACTCACCTTCCTCAGCAATGGCAAGGAAAAAACAATTACGGTTAAGCGGGTGAAATACTAGCCCCCCATCAGGGCTTCCTACCAACGAGCATTAAGTGATTGGCTTGAATCATATTAGGTGTTCTTTTGAGTAATTACGAAGCGATAAGATGGGCGATTGTTGTTCTAGTGCTTCTGCATTTGTGCGTTGGCCGTTATTAGAAAAATCAAGAATAGATGAGAGAAACGGAAAGTGAGCAAGAAAGTTGGGGTAGATGGAAGAAGCTAGCCTTTAGGGTGCTTTATACTTATATCATATTGTTTATCGTGACATTACTGCTCTCTCCATTATTAGAATCGACAATCAATTGGTTCGCTAAGACTATTTTAGGGTATGGTAGTGAGGTTAAACTGGAAAGTACAGGGAGTGGAGACAGGGTATTCGATTACGTAAGATTAACCTTCAATGTATGCCTAACTTCCATCATAGTTGCGGTATGGTCACTGCTTGATCGAAAGGAGAGAGATTACCATCGGCAATACAATTTATTGACAGTAATAATTAGAGTCATATTGTTTTTATCAATGCTCCTCTATGGTTTTGGGAAGGTATTCAAAGGTCAATTTCCAGATCACAGTTTTGAAAAGCTTGTACAAACTGTTGGAGAACTTTCTCCTATGGGTTTGGCTTGGACATTTATGGGGCATTCACACAGCTATAATATTTTTATCGGTTTAGCCGAAGTATTAGGTGGTACCCTAATGCTTTCAAGAAAGACTACAACTTTAGGAAGCATAATTATCCTGGGCGTTATGAGCAACGTATTCATGATGAATATGACCTATGATATTCCGGTAAAAATAGTCTCGGCTCATATCGTGTTCTTCTCATTGATTTTGATTCTTGCAGACCAGAAAAGATTGGTAGATTTCTTCATCAAAAATGAACAAGTATCCAAAAAGCCAATTCAACCAACGTTTAAGCAGGCTAGAACGAATAGTGTACTATCATCCATTAAGAAACTACTTGTTGTTCTGATCGCAGTGATCGTTTTGATTCAATTATTGGTGAAATTTGATATGCGAGAACAGTTGAAAGAGAAATCCGAAATTTCTGGCTTATGGGAGACTCAGCGGTTTGAGAAGAATGGGAAATTACTACCCCCATTAATAACTGATTCATCACGGTGGCATTATTTTATTGTTGAAAAGAAACGAGAAGCTGTTGTAAAGAAGATGACGGGGGAGTTAGATCGATTCCAAACGAAAGTAGATACAGTCGAAAAACAAATATGGTTATCAACGGAGATTGACAGTGTCGGCCTACCTCTTTCGTATGAAATTCCGGATGTAAACCGTTTAGAGTTACATGGAATAGTTGGAGGGGATACCTTGAAAATTTCCCTACAGAAAAAAGAACTAGATGATTTTAGATTGATAAACCGAGGATTTCATTGGATAAATGAAAGGCCATTCAATCGTTAAGGCAAGTTCAGAAAGTGACTACTCTTGCTATGCATATAGAGGTTCTCTTTTCATAGTTACAGGTATTCATGAGTTAGCCACAAGCCAAAAAGGTCCGTAAATGAACGAGATTAGAAAGTTTATTGAAAATATCACTCCAATGAGCAATGCTGATTGGCAGTTTTTCTCCTCAAAATTGCAGAAGGTAGAACTCAAAAAACATGCTGTTCTTTTGAAATATGGAAAAGTGGAGAACTATATGTCATTTATCACAAAAGGCATAGTTAGATTCTATGTTCCAGGGGAAGAATCTGATTTGACTTTCGGTTTTTTATTTGAGAATGAATTCGTCACAGCGTATGATTCATTTTTAACCCGAACCCCTTCTGAATACCAAATCGAACCCTTGACGGATACTATTTTATGGAGAATTTCGCACCAAGACTTAGAGGAAGTCTACGAAAGCACCAGCAGTGGAAATATCATCGGACGAAAAATGGCCGAAAAGATGTTTTTAATCAAATCCAAGCGAGAACTTTCCTTATTGAGCAAGACAGCAGAACAACGATACTTGGACTTATTCTCTGACCGCCCCAAATTATTGCAGCAAATTCCACTCAAATATATTGCCTCCTATATTGGCGTTACTCCACAAGCATTAAGCAGGATCAGAAGACGTATTACTTAACTTGGGTTCATTGTTTCTACCTCCTTGTTTTCTGAATTTTGTTACTCAACAACTCAGAAAACATGAAACCACTAATCGTTCTTCTACTAAGTTTTATTCTATCGACTTTTATAATTAGAATGATCAAAGGGGAATATGAATTTGCCCTGTCAGCAAGAATTGCCATGGCCATAATGCTTGTATTTACAGCTATCGGACATTTTGTTTTTACAAAAGGAATGGCAATGATGATTCCTGATTTTATTCCTTCTAAAGAAAGTCTTGTTTATCTAACTGGAATATTTGAAATACTATTAGCAGTGGGTTTGCTAATTCCTAAACTTAAAATACTATCTGGATGGGCCCTTATTCTGTTTCTCCTGTTCATGCTACCCGCTAACATCTATGCTTCTATTAATAATGTAAATTACCAGGAAGGGACATTCGATGGCCACGGTATGATGTATTTGTGGTTTAGAATACCGCTACAAGTGCTTTTCATTGTTTGGGCTTATATGAGTGCTATACGGATCCCATTGTAAAGAAATAAGACCAGTGATGTATATCGGCCATGCTCTTGGAGGTTGCATGGGCTATGCATAGGCCATTACGTCTAATCGAAAGGAAAGTGAAATCCTTTAGCATTCCATTGAAATCCTTTAGCCCACCGCTGCATTACGATTTTTCTTTGTGTATCATTTCAATTAAAGGCACAAAGATGATGGTAACAAAAGAAATGTACGACAAAGAATTGCAAGGGCAATATGGTCAATTTCGATTTCTAGTATCAATGAACTCGAGGAAGTGGGGACTCAAGCTCATGAATGGATTGGTCAGACTTACCAAAGGGCAAAAAATAAAGGAAGTTCAGAATGCAACACATTTTGTTCCGAGCAACCACACTACCGGACATCGTATTCGTACCAGAGTGTTTCGTCCAAAAGGGGCCACGGAAACGCTCCCAGCTATGCTTTACTTTCATGGAGGGGGCTATATGATGGGAATACCTGAAATGGCCAATGTCTTTTATGCAGATATCCTTAAAAGAAGAAAGGTTGCTATTTTTTCACCTGATTATCGGCTATCTCAAAAGGACCCGTTTCCTGCAGGCTTTAATGATTGTTATGATGTGCTGCTCTGGATGCGAGATAATGCGAATGAACTCAATATAGATCCAGATAAGATCATCATTGCAGGGCATAGTGCTGGGGGAGGAATGACGGCTGCAATAACATTGAAAGCTCGTGATACCAAAGATGTAAAGCCTGCCTTTCAGATGCCCATTTATCCGATGCTGGATCATAGAATGATTACGGAATCCTCAAAAATGCAAGGTTCTACGATGTGGGATGCTAATATTAATGCTCGTGCTTGGGGTCTATATCTAAGGAACGTAAAAGGTCAAGTTCCTGCCTATGCTTCTCCAGCCTTGAACGAGGACTACAGTGATTTCCCACCAACCATTAGCTTTGTAGGGGATTTGGAACCCTTTTATGATGAAAACGTAGCTTATATTGAAGCTTTACAAAAAGCATCAGTACCGGTAAAGTTTAAAGTCTTTAAGGGCGGGTACCATGGTTTTGAGGTTGGGTCTCCAACAGCAGGTATCTCCAAAAAAGCCAACCAATTTCAGCTCGATGCTTTTGAAGCGTTTTATGATCAATACATCAAGTAATTAAAGGCCACTTTGGGTAATTAGACAAGTATTTTAAAAAAGAGGAGTGATTACAATCGTATGAAGCAGACTATAGAAATATACAAGGTCTCTGAAATGCATCAAATGGGTGACTTGCCAAAGCCCGATCATCCATTGGTTAGTGTTATTTACAATAGAGATTTAAAAACAGTTTCCGACCTACAAGAGGTTAAGATTATCAATCATCTATTCACCATTATTTTTAAATCCTCGAATGTTTGTAGTTCCTTTTCTTACGGAAGGAATTCCTATGATCATGAGGAAGGCACTTTGGTTTTTACGGCACCGGGGCAAGTAATGGAATTTAAGAATGGGGATGCAGACAATACCGAAATAGATCCAGATGGTTGGACTTTGGTATTTCACCCAGATATTTTTCGAAAGTCTGACTTATCCGATAAAATGAACAAGTATTCCTTTTTCAATTATGACTCTAACGAAGCCTTGCATTTATCTGTAAAGGAAAAGCATTCAATTGAGGATTTACTACAGAAAATTGAACAGGAATATAGTCAAATGCTCGATCGCCACAGTCAGCATCTCATCGTATCGAACATCGAATTATTATTGGATTACTGTTTAAGGTTCTATGATCGTCAGTTCTTTTCAAGAACTAACCTAAATAGCGATATTATGTCGAAATTCGAGCGATTTCTGATCAATTATTATGCATCTGATCAAGCTCATCAAAAGGGAGTTCCAAGTGTAGATTCTTGTGCAAAAGAACTAAACTTATCTCCCAATTATTTAAGTGACCTTCTCAAGAAAGAAACAGGGAAAACTGCACTAGAACACATTCACCTTTTTCTGATTGATAAAGCAAAAAATAGTTTACTCAACTCCACCGATCCTGTCAGTGGAATAGCTTATTCGCTAGGATTTGAATATCCGCAACGGTTTAGCAACTTATTTAGATCAAAAACGGGGATGAGTCCAACAGAATTCAGGCATTTGAACTGAAAGCTACCTTATGTAGTGTGACAATTGCTATTTGGACTTACCTGATTTCTTCATTCTAGAAAAAGGAAATCCATTACAGCCCGTCATCAAATCTGTCTTTTGCGTATTAACCTTATTGGTGGCATCCTCTACACTTACTTCTTCAAAGCTGCTAAAGCAAAAAGCCCATTCATATGGATCCATATTCTTTAGCTTTTGGTAATCAATCCTTGTAAATAGAGAAGGTGCATAGGTGTTGAGCGAATCGTTTTGCAGGATTAAAAATCCCTCCGCTTTGTTTACACCTTTGATGTGGAATTTGTCATTGGGCAGTAGACGAAATACTTGCTGGTCTATTTGATAGTGAACCCCGTAGTCGTCTTCAAACTCGCCGATCAAAAATGCTGGTAGGGACTCATGGCCATATTTAGATCTAGTGGCACATGATAGGTTTACTAATACAACTGCTGCGAAAGTTGCAAGAATCAAATTAGTTGTCTTAATTGAAGCCATTCCATCTATCGTTTCTAGTAAGCAAAGAGAATAGATATGAAAGAAGCATTGAATTTCCTACTAACCGGGGGGATATTCGTCAATTTGATAAATCTCGTTCTCTACTATAAGAAAAGGGAAAAAGCACTTCATGATAAAATATTACTTGCGATATTTTTGGTGTTAACCTTAGCGGTAGGCAATTACTATGCTCAATTGCATGAATTTGATTGGCTAACGCTAATAACATTCATTCCAAATGAAATGGCTGAATGGATTATCAGCCCATTACTCTATTTGTATATAGTCGGAGTAATTAGAGGGAGTGAAGCCGTGAAAAAACGGTTCCTAAAGCTCTTTGTTTTTCCATTGATTGTTCTAGTTTTTGTCACTATTCCCTTTACCGTTTATCTATTGTTACCGGAATGGAAATTACCGCATATCGAGTTCCTTTTCAATCATTCATATTGGTACGTCTTTACGAGTTCCTGCTTCAATCTAATTACGCTTGGTTATTGTCTGGCCTTTATTTCATCGGCTGAGAAGGATCAAGGTAGCCATTATTCTAGCAAAAGAATACAAGACTACAAATGGATTAAGTACTTCGTAACTACCCTAATTGTCATTTTCATTTTGGATGCTGCCTTAGAGCTGTACGAGCTTTTTATTCACGAACTTATTTGGGATATGAGCTACCTGCTTATTAGCGTACTTGTCCTGTCTCTTTATTATCTCTTCTATTTTGGAATCCATCGCAGCAAAATACTCTTACCTGACTTTGTATGGGAAACCCCTAGGGAAAGGACTGATTGTGATGATGACTTGGAAGCTGAAAAGATGTTGGTGGATACTATGAAGCGACGGCGGTATTTTTTGCTGCCTGAACTTACCCTTTCAGACCTAGCAAGGGAGATTGGTACCAGTGATAAAAAACTCTCAGCGCTACTCAATAAACAGATGAATACTAATTTTTATGAATTCGTCAACGAGTATCGTTTGCAATACTTTGAAGAATTGGCTCTATCTTCTGAATTGAATAACAAAACGATATTTGCCTTAGCTCAGGAAAGTGGTTTTAGGTCAAAGGCAACGTTTAATCGCCTCTTCAAGAAAAAGCATCTCGTTACACCCAACGAATTTATCAAAAAACACAAGCAATAAGTATCATAGCATCCAGTGATACTTAATACGACTTTGATGCTCATGCAAAGGGCTCATCATTCCTTACTATTGTCTCTTTCCAAATGAGAAAATAAAGTAATGATGAAAAAAGTATTAATAGCCCTGCTTGCTGTTCTTTTGTCTACCTGTACATCTACCAAGCAGTTGATTTCTACAGAAATCGAGTTGGAGCAGAGGTTAGCAGGTGTTTTGGATTATCAAAGACTTACGGGTTTTAGCGTATCTATTTTTACCAAAGATTCAGTTATCTATCAAAATGCTTTCGGCTATAGCAACTTGGAAACTAAAGTGCCTTACACCCTTGATACCAAGCAAATAATTGCATCGATATCAAAAACTACTATAGCTGTAGCTTTAATGAAAGGCCAGGAGTTAGGATGGTATCAATTGGATGATCCGATCAATCAGCACTTACCATTTAAGGTGGTTAATCCACATTTTCCTGAGCTGGAGATTACCATTAGGAACTTAGCTCGTCATACTTCAAGCATTAAGTACTCGGAAGAAATGACAGACCATCGTTGTTATGAATATCCAGAAATGGGTATCGGTGAATTTACAAGATCCTATTTAGCCAAAGAAGGGAAATGGTACGATGATCAGAACTTTCACCCTACTCCAGCTGGTGAATTAGGTGATTATTCTAATGTAGGAGCTACTTTGATCGCTTACTTGATCGAGTATAAATCGGGAATGAAATTCTCAGACTTTGCCAAGAAGTACATTTTTGAACCCTTAGCCATGGAGGAAACTGATTATTTCGAAGGCAATAACAGTGATGCCAACTACTACAAGTATTTAGCTCAAAATAGTTTTGAATTGGTCGCTGCTCGGAAAGACGGTATGTATCCGAATGGAAGCCAAGTAAGCACGATAAAGGAATTGACCCGATTTTGCCAGGCTGTAATGAACCGTGGGACCTTTCAAGCCAACACCATTTTAACCACTCGATCGGTAGATGAAATGTTGGAAGTTTCTCGCTTAAGAAAAAGTATGGATGATGAAATTTTTAGACAGGGAATACTATGGTCAACACTCAAAAATCCATTGGGGATTCCGAGAGAGATGATAGGTCACAATGGCGGTGATGTTGGCGTTTATACGATGATGTATTTTGATCCTAAAACAGGTATAGGGTATATTCTACTATCAAATACAGGTATGGCCGAGGGGAATCACGTTTCTTTTGTTTCGATCTATAAAAGTCTATGGTCATTCTCTAGGACGAGAAAAATTCGCTGAGCAAAAGAGATAGCCCATAACTGAGGGCAGGATCAGCAATCACTCCAGAGCGGCTTTAGTCAGTTCATTCAACGTACTCTGGATGACGGGGATAAGGTGTTGGGTATCCTGCTGTAACTGATCCACAATTTCTTTTAGCGTCTTCACCTCAAAGGTGTCGCCTCGAACATCAGACTCGGCCTTAGCTGCTTTGTCATATTGCTCTTGCAATCCAAGCATCATGAAGCTAGGTTTGATTTTGTGGATACCTTTGTACAGGCCTTCCCAATTTTCCTCCTTGAATGCATTTTGTACTCGTACAAAAGTAGCTGGCGCCTCCCGCATAAAAGTTTCTAGCATGTCTCGAATAAAATAGACATCGCCACCACTAAATTCTTGCAAGTACTTTAAATCGATCTTGATTTTGGCATCCGATCCCTTACTTTGTTTGGGTAAAATCGGGCGCTTGAAACCTAGGGCTTTCAATACTTGCTCTTTGAGGATTCTAGGAGAAAAGGGTTTTGTGACAAAGTCATTCATTCCTGCATCCAAGGCTCTTGTTTTTTCTTCGAGCAAGGCAGCTGCGGTGAGGGCAATAATTGGTGTCCCTTGATTTGGGTTATCGGCATCACCTCTAATGGCGATCGTGGCTTCACAGCCATCCATATGAGGCATATGAATGTCCATTAGAATGAGGTCATATTCACTGGCCTTACTGGCTTCTACCGCCTTTACACCATCTCCAGCGATTTGGTAGGTTGCACCCCATTTCTCAAGAATGCGCGAAGCCAGTTTCTGATTCATCAGATTATCCTCTACTAGCAGTACCCTAAGGTCTTTCAACACAGCTTCGATATCCGTCGAACTTCCTTCAGATAACACAACTTTCTCGCTAATGGGAACGCCTGAATTCTTAAATGGCATCGTCACTACGAAAGTAGAACCTCTACCTAATTCACTTTCCAAGCGTATACTACCCGATTGCAGTTCTACCAACTCCTTGACGATGGTCAAGCCTAGTCCCGTACCACCAAATTCTCTGGTGATCTTAAGATCGGCTTGCTTGAAGTTTTGGAAGACTGCTTCTTGTTTTTCTTTGGCAATGCCAATTCCGGTATCATGGACGTGGAATTCGATTACGTATTCCGCTGCACTTTCCGATACCACTTTGGCTCGAATTCCTATCGTTCCTCGTTGGGTAAACTTACTAGCATTTCCAAGCAGATTGGTAAAGATCTGGTTGAGCCGGGTGGAATCGCCAATCACTAAGTTTTTGATCTTTGAATCTATATCTAAGACCGTACTAATGGGCTTTTCCCGCACTTTAAATTGGAAGGTTCTTTGCAAAGAGTGAAGTAACTGTACTAGGTCAAAAGGCTTATACTCGAATTCTACCTCCCCGGCTCCAATCTTGGAGAGGTCGAGGATATTGTTGATGATTCCCATTAAACTATCTGCGGAAAATCGCAAGGAATCCAGGTACTCCTTTTGGGTCTCGTTAGGGGTGGTTTCGTAGAGCAGGTGGGTCATGCCAATCACGGCATTCATGGGCGTCCGAATCTCATGGCTCATGTTGGCTAAGAATTGGCGCTCTGCCAATTGGGCTTTCTCAGCCCTATCCTTTGCTCTGGATAGGTTCTGTTCAAGTTCTCTGCGGGCCGTAATGTCATAATGGATACCTACTGAGCCTACTACCCTACCTTTTTTGTCTTTAATTGGCGCACCGCTGATCAGTACCCATATTCTACTCCCGTCTTTTCTTTTGATTTGAATTTCATAGACGCCAGCCATCCCCTGTCGCCTCTCAGCTTCCTGTTCGTGTAGGGTCTCTTTGAATTCCTCCGGTAGAAATAGCTCCTCTGCATTTTTACCAATCAATTCTTCGGCTGTATAGCCAACCATATCACAAAAGATGGGATAGGGCCGAACGATAGTCTGATCTAATCCGACCTCTAAGAGCCCTAATTCCATGTTCTCTATAATACCACGATACTTTTCTTCACTTTCACGAAGTGCTTTCTCCGCATTTATTCTTTCCGTTACGTCTCTAAGTAGATTACGAGAACCGGTCATTTTGCCATTCTCATAGATGGCGTTGGAATTTACTTCGATGTGAATGATCGATCCGTCTCTCTGGGTAATCCGACCTTCATAACCACTGTAAAAGTCATTCTTTAAAAGTAGCTTATAGTACTCGAATGCTCTTTCCTGATCATCGGGATGGAGGATGCTCTTGATATCGATATGAGGATGTTCATCTTCTGGATAACCCAGCATACATCTGGCAGCCTTATTAGCCTCCGTGATGAAACCATCATTATCGAGTATGATTAGGGCATCATACATATTATCGAAGAGGTCAGCCAGCTGTTCATTGGTTGCTTTCAGGGCTTTTTCTGCCTCTTGTCTCTCCTCCGTCTCCTTGAACAGT
Organism: Saprospiraceae bacterium; assembly: GCA_013214355.1. GTDB lineage: Bacteria > Bacteroidota > Bacteroidia > Chitinophagales > Saprospiraceae > DT-111. The sequence goes on from JABSSL010000017.1 coordinate 25,546, forward strand.
TGTTTATGTGCTAGACAGCCTTTTAGCGACACTGCAAACTTGGTAATGACCGAATTCAATTGACCCATTTCGAGCTTAGAAAATGGCGCTTTTCGGTTGAGCGCAAACAACTTAAGAAAACCGACTTCTTTCAGGGAAAAAATGCAGTACGTCCCGCTTTCTATATCTTTTTCTTGAATGAAAGAAGTGAAATCGGGGTCGTCGCAGTGGATACTGAAAAAGGGAGTCTCTTTGAGTTTGCTTGGAATCGGATGAGATTCTTCAATAACTGTCTGATCTACCCGAAACCGAGGGATTCCGCACTGTAATTCAAATTGCTTCCCGTTTTGAGCCCAAACGGAAGCAAATGCCAATCCTTTTCGACTAATGAGGGTATCGAGAAAGGTTTTGGCATTTTCAGTAAAATCCAGCGAGCCTCCTACCGAGAGCGACAGCTCGTACAGTAAAGAAATATCCTGAATAATTTTACTTTGATCGGTCATTCTTAGTTGACTAATTGCTGAAGGTGCCCACCACTATGGTTTTGTTGAAAATGTCCAGCAAACCTGTGCCATAGGATGAGATTTCTCCCAAGCTTAGGATGCCGTGTGGGATTTCCCCTTCAACTATTTTTACTTCTTTGGCAATAATACTCATTTCATCTTCAAAGGCATTTTCGAGGAAATGTCGACGAGAAAAGCAGTTGACTACCATCGTCTCTGTTGCAGCTAGATGACTAGCATTTTGGGTCTTACAATCATTGATGGCTTCTTGGGCAGCATCGATAAGTGTACTGGGCTCTCCCTTTAATACATTCAAAACGGTATGAGGTTTAACTTCTCCAAAACAGATCAGTTCTCCGTTTTCGCCTACTTTAAAGGGATCTCTGACGATGTCCTCTTCGTTTTCACGATAGATGCCAAAGGGGTAATTTTTCGCTATATCAAAGAAATTGCTGTGGTCTATTTCTAGGCCACTGTCAGCTTTAATGATGGCCTTATACTCTTCAAAGGCATTGTTCCAATTCAATTGGTGGATTACATTCCCCTCTGTATGCGTGGCAACGAGCGGGCCTGCCACCTTTTCCCATCCATGCCTCACGCCCAAGCGGCTTTTTTCTGCGGTCAGACATACGACTGCCGCATCTTCGAAAAAGCCTTCATTGGTAAAGACACAAGGCTGTTGTTCGAAACTCATTACCCCCGCTCCACCTCCAATGAAATTGACTCTTCCCCCAAAGATATTGTTTAGACTCTCCAGGAAGTTGTCGATGTGGACAGTTAAACCGTCGATAAAAGTGAAAGCAGTCAATTTTTCTCGGGTTTCAGGCAAGACCAACTTATCTAAGCCAGTTAGCTGCTTGCTGGCTACATCCTTAATGATGATCGGTTTTGCAGCAGCTTTCCATTTCTTAATGATGATCCCTTCCTTGATCTCTTTGGTGCCATAGATGATTCCTGGAAACAAAGCCCCAAAGAAAGGAATTTCAAGCTTTTGTAATGACGCTATGATCGGCTTGACCGGAGCGGAGGAGTCAGTTGCTATCAATAGCATCAGAATATCATCGTCTTGCAAGGAAAAACCTTGTATTTCCTCAATAACTGCGTTTAGTTCTAAATGGGTTAGGAGCATTTTTGGTGTTGTAAATGAGTTAAAATGAATTTGTGTACACCTCTTACGAGTCTATTACCTCTCCTTGAGCGTCCTATTATTGTAAACAATAAGCCTTAGTGCCGCAATGAAGCGACTTTAACCTACCTGCACTCTTTCTTCTTTTAACATGCGATAGATCGTTGACTTGCCAATGTCAAGTTTCTTGGCTACCAGCATGACATCATCATTGTATTTATCCAAGAAGGATTTGATGATGAGGTTTTTATACGCTTCTAAGGTTAGTTCCTGCGTGAGGAATCCAGCCTCGCGCTGAATACTATTGAACTGTATATCTTCTTCCTGGATGATCTGGTCATTGGCCAGCACTGCTGCCAGTTCCATGATCGCCTTAAGCTCTCGGACATTACCAGGATAACTATATTCCATTAATTTGTTCTTGGCTAACTTCGCAATGGACATTTTACCCATCCCATTCTGATTGGTGAAGCGATCAAGAAAAGCCTGGGCTAACAATAAGATGTCGTTGCCCCTTTCCATTAGAAGTGGAAGCTTGATATTCAGACCTAGAAGGCGATAATACAGATCTTCTCTAAACCTACCTTTTCGTACCTCCTCTCCTAGATCCTTATGGGTAGCAATGATAATGCGAGCATCGAAGGGAATTGGTTTTTCACCTCCAACCCGGATTATTTCACGCTCTTGCAAGGCTCGCAGCAATTTAGTTTGGGCGCTAAGGTCCATTTCTGCTACCTCATCTAGGAATAATGTTCCTCCATTAGCTAGTTCAAAGTGTCCCTTTTTCCGCGCGATGGCTCCGGTAAAGGCTCCCTTTTCATGGCCAAATAGCTCACTCTCCACTAGTTCTCTAGGAATGGCTCCCATATTCACAGGAATGAATGGGCCTTTTTGCCTTGGAGAATTAAAGTGGATACTTTTTGCTACTACCTCCTTGCCTGTACCGGTAGCACCGTACAAGGACACTGTGATATTACTTTGAGCAGCCTTCTTCATCATGCGAAAGACGGGCTGCATGGCAGAGCTATTGCCTATGACGGAATTGCCAAACTCGTACTTAACCTCGAGTTCTTCCCGCAGCATATTTACCTCTTCTTTGAGGTTCTTTTGGTCTTTGATATGCCTGATGGCATTCAGTAAGCGATCCTTGGTTTCACTGTCTTTCGTAATATAGTCAAAGGCTCCGTTCTTCAAGAGCTTTACTGCGGTGGCTATATCCTGTTGCCCTGAGAGAATTAGCACGTGAATATCTTGATTAGCGGCCTTGATCTTACGCAGCACTTCCTCTCCAGTCATATCTGGAAGACTGTAGTCAAGGGAAATGATGTTGGGTTGTTTGTCTAATTGTTGAAGGCATTCTTGACCAGTGGAAAAGACATGGACCTCATGATCAGGATTAAATTCCATTAGGTATTTAATCATGCGTTGATAAATCGGATCATCTTCAACGACAAATATTCGTGTATTTTGAGTTTGGGCTGCCATCTATAATCGATCAGGTTTGTATGGATTAAAGTAAATTGAGTTTACCCATTAAGACGGGCTTATTGGCTCGGCTGATCGGTATTACTTTCTTTTCGATTACAAGCGTATTTTCTTCGATATCCTTAATCTTACTGAGGTTGACGATGAAGGAGCGATGAACCTTTAAGAATCTTGGATTGTCGAGTTTTCCATTAATACCTTTAAGGGTGCCATGAATGATGTGGCTACCTTGGATCGTTTTAACTCGTACGTAATCGCCAACGTTTTCGAAGTACAGGATGTGATCGAAAGGGATTCGTACAAATCTACCATCCTCTCTTACGTATACTTCTTGTGCATTGGCCTTGTAGGCATTGTTCTTTTCATGAATGGCGTAAGCCTTCTCTACCGCTTGCTTGAAGCGAGGGTAGGTAATGGGTTTCTTTAGAAAATCAGTCACTTGATAATTGTAAGCCTCGTAGGCATATTCTTTGTTAGATGTTGTAAATATTACTTGGGGTAGGGAAACGGCATTTTCTAGAAATTCGATTCCCGTGATTTCTGGCATCTCTATATCCAGGAAAATGAGGTCGACGACTTCTTTTGAGAGAAGTTCAAGCGCTTTTTTCGCGTTTTCACAGATACCTATTGTGTTCAGTAGTTCTGATTTGTCGCAAAGTCTTTCTAGCCCCTTACGGGCCATCATGTCGTCGTCAACGATAATACAGTTTAATACCATTTGTCAGGGATTTTAAGGGGGTCAGGCAACGCCAATGATGCGCTTCATTTTGTCAAGATCAGCGTTTAGAATAGGGACATATTCTTCGATGGCTTGTTCAACTTCTTGATGCAATTGGAGGATCTTTGTTTTGTCTCCTTCCTGCAAGGCTAGATGTTCAATTTCCATCATCTTGGATTCGACCGATGATAAGCCTACCATCGAAAAGGTAGGTTTCAATTTGTGAGCTAACCCTTTGGTGCCAGCCCAATCTTCGGCCTCGATCAATCCTTTTAAGGGTTTAAATTCTTCGACGGTGAAGTCGAGAAAGGTTTCAAAAAGATCAGCTGCGTACTCCAAATCATCTTCATAAAGAGCTTCGAGTGTCTCGACGTCTAGTTTCTCATTGAAAGCAAAATCTTTGTTCTCTTCCATTTCTATTATTTGTGCTTGTCTGGAATTAATGTGAGTTTTGATTTTCTGTAAAAGCTTCATGGGTTTATAGGGCTTGGCCATGTAATCGGTCATGCCGATTTCCAAGGCCTTATCTTTCTTGCTGACCAAAGCTGAAGCAGTCAATGCTACAATCGGAGTGTGTTGATTTGGGTTTTTGGTGTTGCGTATGGCGATAGTAGCTTCGTATCCATCCATCTCTGGCATGGAAATATCCATTAGGATGAGATCAAAAGTCTTTTCTTGTGCCCGTTCTACCGCTTCCCTCCCATTATGGGCGAAGTGAATGGGTATCTTCCATTTTTTGAAAAGGGTAGCGACATATTTGCGGTTCATGATATTATCCTCTGCGACCAGAATCTGGGCATCTGCCACGTCTACGTCTGCTGCAGTAGGTAATTTTTCAGTAACCAGAGTCGGTAGAATACCAGAGTCTTCGTATTCGATAGTGAATATGAAAGAGGTGCCAACGCCCAATTCTCCTTCTGCGTAGATTTGACCTCCTTGCAATTCTACTAGCTGTCGAGTTATTGCAAGACCCAAACCGGTACCGCCGAACTTGTGGCGTACATTCCCATCTGCCTGCTTGAAGTTTTCAAAAATGAGCTCCAATTTCTCTTTTGATACTCCGATACCGGTATCGTGGACAATGAACTCTAGCAGTACTTTTTTCTCTTTGCGTGCTAGTAGTTTTACTTGCACACCGATTTGTCCTTCCGATGTAAATTTGGCGGCGTTGCCCATCAAATTCAGTAGAATCTGATTGAGGAGTAGGTCATCACCAATGAGTAGATTTTTGATGTTGTAATCTACATTAGCTACTACTTCCACCGGCTTACCTTCTAGTTTATGCTGGAAGGTTTTCTGTAAGGAACGAACCACGCCCGGTAGATCAAACTCTTTCGGGTTAACAGAAATCTCTCCGGCCTGTATCTTAGAAAAGTCCAAGATGTCATTGATCAATGCGAGCAAGATATCCGCGGAACTCTTCAGGATTGATAAATACTCCTGCTGAGCATCAGTTGGGTTTGTGTCAAATAAGATATGTGACATGCCAATGATCGCATTCAATGGCGTCCTGATCTCATGACTCATGCGAGCAAGAAATTGACTTTCTGCATCTTTGGCTTGTTCGGCTTCATCCCTTGCTGTAGCGAGATCATGCTCTAGCTCTTTTCTGGCGGATAGATCAAAATTGATACCCAATGAGCCGACCAATTCATTGTTCAAGTTATAGATCGGGCTGATGGACACTAGGACCCACAATTTTTTCCCATCTTTCTTGATCAATTGAATCTCGAAACTGCTACCAGCTCCTTGCTGATCGTCTAGTACTTCTTCCTGCAAACGAATCAGATCCTCCTCAGTAACTAGGATATCTCCTAAGTTCCTACCCTCTAATTCTTGGCAGCTATAACCCGTCATCTGGCAGAACTTATCATAGGCTCGAATGATGGTTTGGTCAAGATCCATCTCGATGAGCCCCAATTGCATGTTCTCCATGATCCGGCGATGCTTTTGCTCACTGATCTCTAGTTTGCGGGTACGTTGCTCAACTTTAGTTTCGAGGCTTTCATTGAGTTTACGCAGTTCCTCATTAGCATGAAAGAGTTCCAGGGCTTTCTGTTCTAGAATAGCCTCGGCCTGCTTTCGCGCATTGCGTTCTCTTTCGACCCTACGTTTAAATACCTCGATCTGATCCATGCCTAGCTTCTCTTGATCACTACGAATTGGACCTTCTTACCATCCTCGCTTAGATTCTTCTTCTCTATGGTGGCTTCTTCTCCATAGTAGCCGATAGCTCGCTCCATTAGGCCCTCCGCAAAATCAGACATGGCTCTTTCGGAGGTGTAGATCATTTCCAGGGTATTATCCTCTAGAAGGTTAGTTTCAAAGGTAGGGAGCTCGGCATCTGGATAAAGTTTCCGTACTTCTACGTGAATGTAATTTTCAATGGACTCCAAAAAGTCGAAAGCGTTGTCCGCTGCTTCAAGAAATTGCGGATAGGTCTTTTCCAATGTGTCGAATAAGTACATGCCGAAGGCCTTCAATAAAGAAGGGACGTCCTTTTTGGTCTTTTGACTCAGCCCCATGATTAATTGAACCATCTCAGCGTGAGAATAAGTGCCAACAGAGGTGTACGAACCACCCGAGGGGAGATCTCCTTCAGAGATTATTTCATCCACCATATCGTAGCCGAATTTTTCTTCAACCATATCTAGGAATCCCGTGAATACAATACCTTTCATGTAGGGTTCTTTATTTGTTTGGGAATAAATTATCTATGAACTAGTTTAAGATTTCAGGCCACAGTCTAGATGAATCAGTTCAAATCAGCTCTATCCATTAAGCATACCTTGGGAGCCTAGAGGAAGGATTTTTCTCCAATCCCAAGTATCATTTGGCTTAGCCTTTCCATTACCTACAGTACTAGGCAATAGAGTGGACCACTATTACTGATTAATAGAATCAATTCAGTTGCTAGATTGCGGAGTTACAGCAATCAAGGCCATGTTTGAAGAAGATATATTGGTGGGTTTTCTAAGGTGTCCCCATCAGGGAGATAACCTTAAAGCACTATTCATATATGTGTAAAGAATATATGAATTCTTTGTACTAGATGGTATACGGAAATAATCCGAAAAAGTTTTAGGTAGGTGTGAGACTACAATATGCAAAAAAAAATTGGGAGCCAAAAATATGGCTCCCAACAAAAATTCCCCTAAAATATAACCTACCTCTTTATGGGCTGAGGAGATAGCCCTATTTTTTCATACTAATTCCCAGGAAAGGGGGGTTCCGGCTTTGATTTTTTGCTTGGCCGTTTTGCCCAGCAGTGTATCAAAGTATTTAGGTTCCAGTCCATCTCCCGGACGAATTACACGGAGATTTTGATTGCTCAGTGATTCTCCTGGAAGTATATCTTTGACTGCGTATACTGATCTTTTAAATTTCTTGCTATTCTTTTCTGCCTTTTGCACACCGTATTGGATCCGGCCCAATGACAAGGCTGCTCGGCCGGTCTCTTTCACTAAGGCTTTTAATTCAGCTGGCTCCAAGGAAAAAGCACTATCAACGCCACCATCTGCTCTGGAAAGGGTAAAGTGCTTTTCTACGATGGTAGCACCTAGAGCTACTGCTGCCACAGCTACACCTATCCCCATGGTATGATCCGATAAACCCACTTGGACATCTTCAAAAAGACTAGCCATATGCGGAATCGTAGCAATATTTGAAGTGGAAGGAGTCGCTGGATAAGTTGAAGTGCACTTTAGGATTGCAAGTGAAGTACAGCCATTGTCCTGTAATACGCGCACTGCTTCGTCGATATCCGCCAGGGTAGCTACGCCCGTCGACATAATGACGGGTTTCCCGGTCTGGGCGACTTTTCGGAGTAGTGGATGGTCGGTATTTTCAAATGATGCGATCTTGTAGGCTGGTACATCTAAAGTTTCTAGGAAGTCAACTGCCGAAGCATCAAAGGGGGAGCTAAAGGCTAACATTCCATGACTCTTAGCTCGATCAAAGATGGTCTTGTGCCAATCCCAGGGCGTATAGGCCTGCTGATATAACTCATATAATTCTCTGCCGTTCCAAAGTGATTCTTTGTCTGTAATCGTATATGCTCCTTTCACCGTCATAGTATCAGCGGTGTACGTCTGTAGCTTGATGGCGTGTGCGCCGGCTTCAGCTGCCGCGTCGACAATCTCCAGCGCTCGCTCTAAGGATTGATTATGATTGCCAGACATTTCTGCGATAATGAATGGCTTGTAGGTTGGGCCAATCAGCTGCCCGCCTATGTTCATTACTTTCATAAGTATATTCTTAAGGGATAAATGAATGCTTAGTTTCTGATCTGTCAACCGGCTTTCAACAAATACTTTATTGAAGCTTCCTGATCGCTCTTGATCGGCTTAAAACCAAGGTTAGAAAGAGCCTTGTTAGAGGCTAGATTATCTTCTTTTACATAACCAACCACATTAATAGGTCTTTCAATATCTTTCTCCAACTCCTTAATAGCCTGCCGGACCATATAGGTGCCAAAACTCTTCCCGCGCTTTTCAGGATCTATGGAATAACTCAATAGGGCGACACCATTAATGCCAAACCGTATCTGTCCAACTGGTTTTCCCTTGTACTGCATGATGTACATCATAACCTTTGGGTCAGCCATTTTCGTCTGATACCAAGCGCGATGATCTTCGATCTGAATGGGATCTGGCTGAAAGGACTGCAGGCGAGTCATAGGGTCGTTGGCCCATTTGAAGTACAATAACAGATCTCCTTCGTTAGCCATGCGAAAACTGCAATGCAGATCATAATCGAGTTTCCGAAAGTGCTTTAATAGCCGATGGTCACTCTTGCCATCAAAAAGCTGATGAATTTCTTTTAATTTGACTGGTTTCTCATCCCCTCCCGCAAATTTGATCCAACTTTGAGCTAGTTTATTGCGGATCAAATACTGTTGTAAGTAAGCCTGATTATCAGCCGTCTGCATCAGATATAGCTGGTGTCCAGTGCACAAATATTCCAAGGCAACAGTGCTAGGAGGGCAGATGGCCAAATCACAATTGGACATCAAGACCACCATGTTATCTGCATTAAGGTTACGATATATATTGATCTTCAGCTTACTTCTGGTACAGAAGTCACTCAATTCATCCTGATGCAAATAGGCGCTACCGATCACTACATGGCATTCACTTACATCGTCGCGATGAGCGCATACAGATAATGCTCTGACAGTTGCGTTGGTAGGGTCAGCTCCGCCCATACAAATAAATGCGGATTGACTTGGTTGCTTACCCTTTTTGATTGCTCGGTTTTTAGCAGCATCCAAGAAGGGTTGACGCAGTAGCAAATATTCGAATCCCAAATTCATTTGGGTATACTCTTCTTTGGCGTAATCGTCGGCACTTATCCCACTCGTATGGTTAATGATGGAATCTGCCCAGAAATGCGTCTGATGAATGTCATCAATACAAACGAGCTTCCCTGCTGCCGGCTTAATAATCTGCTGATAGCTGCTGTCGAAATGGTATCCATCCAATACCACGATTTCGTCTCCTCGAAGAAAATGATGAGCAATATATTGTGCCTCATGGGCCGGCAATACCCGATCGTTCAGCCGAATTAGTGAAAAACCTTCGGATTCTATAAGTTTTCTAAGCGTTTGGCTAGGGTCTCTAACAATGAACTGACAGTCAAAATCATGCTCTAACATCTTGGCGAGTGCTAGTGAGCGAACCACGTGTCCTAATCCCATCTTATTATGCCCGTCGGCCCTTAGCAGTACTTTCGTTTTCATGTATTTGATGGATTAATTGATATTTGAGTTCGGCTAATTTCCAGTCGCTTTCTTGATCGATATCTTGTACTTCCATTTCTGGAAGAATGATGGCTCCTGTATTGGCGGTGATGAGGTTGCCATTAGCAAGCAATTTTTCCACATCAAACCAGTAGAACTGACCGCAATCGTGATAGGCTGTTTCTAAGTCTTGCGATCGTGTGTTGATGTGTTCCGGCATCATCATACCCAGCTTCCCTTCCGTCATCGTAAAGGATCGCTGTACGGGATAGCTAAAGGGGACCACCGGCATCACCGTATCTAAATCTTCCCTTCTTAGCTTGCCTAGGGCTGCTTTCAAGCGATAGTGAGAAATAAATGGAGCCGTGGGATAAATGCAGCAGGCATACTGAAAGTTAATTCCTTGGTCCTTATACTTGTTCAGCACTTCAATCAATACGTCAACCGTAGTCGCCCGATCCGAGGAGGAGGCATTTGACCGCATGAATGGGATATTTGCACCAAAGCTGGTGGCAACATCCGCGATCATTTCGCTATCTGTGGAAACCATGACCTCATCAAAGAGGTCGGAATCTAGAGCCGTATGAATGGAGTAAGCAATTATCGGCTTACCCAGAAAATTCCGAACATTCTTGTTGGGAATTCTTTTACTGCCGCCTCGAGCAGGGATGATGGCTAGTGTTCGCATAGTATAGAAGACTTGGTTAGTTCAATGACTTGTAATTGCTCCGCAAGCGTCAATTCGGGATACATCGGAAGACTTAAACACTGCTCGTAATAGGCCTCTGCTACGGGTAGATCACCTCGGCGCCATCCTAACCGCCTGTAGTAAGGTTGCATATGCACAGGTATGTAATGCACTTGTGCATAAATTCCTTGGGCTCTCAGCTGATCATACAGTAACTTCCGCTCTTCTGTTTGTATGACGTATAGATGATAGGCATGTCCCCCATCTAATGGCTTTGCCAAAGGACGAATCGGAGTATCCATAAAGGCTTGATCGTACACCTTGGCTATGGCTCGACGCTTTTCCAGGCGGTCTTCAGCCCGGGTCAGCTGCGATAGCCCCAAGGCACAGTTGATATCCGGCATTCGGTAGTTGAAACCCAGTTCTTGCATTTCGTAATACCATCCACCATGATTTTCTTCTAACTGATTGGAATCCTTTGTAATACCATGAGTACGTAGCAGGAGGAGCTTTTCATAAACGGCTTTGTCGTTAGTGGTAATCATCCCACCTTCACCACAGGCAATGTGCTTTACCGGGTGAAAAGAAAAGATGGCCGCATCGGCAAATTGTCCGTTCCCGCATCTTTGCTTCATACCCTTTCCGTCGGTGAAGTATCCACCCGGAGCGTGACAAGCATCTTCAATGATCCACAGATCATATTCATCCGCTAATGCTCTAAAGGAAGCAAGGTCCACCGCATACCCGGCGAAATCCACCGGAATAATGCCGCTGAAAGTCCCCTTAGGGTGACTTTCCAAGAGAAGGCGAACTTTCTCTATATCTAAAAGAGCTGTATCTGGTTCTACATCTGCGAATACCACTTGGCCACCGCAATAGCGGATACAGTTGGCAGATGCAGCAAAAGTAATCGGCGTAGTTATGACCTTAGTACCTGGCTCTACGCCCAGGGCTAAGGTACAGAGGTGTAAGGCTGCTGTACCATTGGTAACAGCCACTGCATACCTTGCACCTACATATTCTGCGAAAGCTTCTTCAAAAGCCTTGACCGTCGGTCCTTGTGTCAGATAGGCCGATTGCAGGGTCTTGACGACAGCTTCAACATCGTCTTGTGAGATGTGCTGCCTTCCATAGGGGATATTAAGCATGGCGCATTCTTTTGTAGGTGAAAGTTTAGGCTGCCTCTACTAGCTCGCTGGGTACAAAGTGTGGGTCAACGTGTGTCTTGATGATATCCCGGATTTCTTCTACTCCAACCCATTCTGTATTGTCTCCAGAATTGTAGCTAAAGCCCACTTGAACAGACTTCGCATTGTATCGTTCGTATTGCTTTAGGTAGCTGTCTTTGTTTAGCCCTTGGTACTGTAAGTTGGTGGGGCAAATGATGTAATGGCGATCCAGTTCGATGGTGTTGAACGAATCGGCCTGAGTAATCATTTCTTCGTGTAATTTCTCTCCCGGTCGAATCCCTACAATTCTTTGCTCGCAATCTGGCGCGATAGCGGTGGCCACATCTCCAATTCGATAGGAAGGGAGTTTAGAGACAAAAATTTCTCCTCCTATTGAGTTTTCAATAGCGAAAAGAACTAGTGCTACACCTCCTTCGAGAGAGATGTTGAACCTTGTCATATCCTGGTGTGTGATCGGCAAGAATCCGTCTGCTCGCTTCTTCATGAAGAACGGGATTACGGAGCCCCGTGAGCCAGCAACATTGCCATAACGTACCACCGAAAATTTCACATCGCGATCCCCACGCATATTGTTAGCAGCAACGAATAATTTATCAGAACACAGCTTCGTGGCTCCGTATAGGTTAACTGGAGCCGCGGCTTTGTCCGTTGAAAGAGCTACAACACAACCGACATTGTTAGTGATGGCAGCTCTGATTATATTTTGGGAGCCGTTGACATTCGTTTTAATACATTCTGTTGGGTTGTATTCCGCTGCGGGAACCTGCTTCAAAGCGGCTGCATGGACTACTATATCAATCCCTTCCGTAGCTTGAATCAACCGATCCTGGTCTCTTACATCCCCAATGAAATACCGCATGGCTGGATACTTCAAAGGTGAGAATTGCTGAGACATTTCGAATTGCTTCAGTTCATCTCGGGAATAAACCACAACTTTTTTGACCCGTGGGAAACGCTGTAGGACGGTACTTATAAATTTCTTTCCGAAGGAGCCTGTTCCTCCCGTAACGAGAATAGATTTACCGTTCAAGTTTAACATACTTGACTCTTTTTTAGGGTGAAAAAAATGATGATGAGACCAATGATTAAGTAAGCGTAGCCGGCTTATTCGGTTACCGATTATGTCTGAAGTCCTCGCACCAGTTGCTCCATCTCCTGGACGATTACTCCAAGTCTGGATACTGGACTACTAGTGGACTCTGCTTGCAAATATGGATAAGATAGACGCTAACTGCTCCTCCCTCAGTTACTGTTCTCGCACTATGTAGCGTCCTATTTTTATTGGTGGTGATCTGTGTAAGTGGCCATACAAAAGTGCCATAAAATGATCAAAAGAAGGGGGGCTTTTCGGTTTTTGGTAGAAAACCTTCGTTTTTTGGTAAATTTGGGGGGGGGCTATCTATGCGTCGATCTTCGAACGGCATCCCCGCACTGTTTTATTGAAGGTAAACAGACACATCTTTTACACTACCCATCACTAAAGATCTAGCCTTAAAACTAGCCGCCTGTGGGGCCCATGCGATACGCATTCGCGTGATCAGCTCTCTCGGTTGAAAGTTTGGTAATTGTAGTCGAATTTCTTGTTGTAATCCTATTCCTACATGCACCAATTCAGCTGCTTCGAATTCATGATTCTCATTGAAATCAATCCAGATTTTCCAATTCATTTCACAGGTTTCCTGCATTTTTTTAGCATTCAAGAATAGGTAGTTTGACCCAGCTGCAAAAAGATCGAAAATGTAATTAGACTGATCTTGATAGCCGTCTTCCGGGCTCATATCCTCAGCCTGCATGCCATTAATTTCCAGGAATTCAATCCACGTGATTTCTGCTTGTTCCACTGTTACTTTCTCGTAACCAAGCGCTCCTGATCTCTTCCAATTAGTGGCCCCGTCAGAAACTGCTTCTTCTGCATTTAGGTAGGTTTTCCCATTAGCTCCATGGACTGGTTCATAGTAGATCGTATCTACGCTATCGAAATAGCTGATTGTACTCGAAAATCTCGACCTATCTGCGGTCCATTCCATTTGAGCACTGAGGTTGATCCCCGCTAGAACTATAAAAGTTAGACAAAGGTTTAAGGATTGAATAGTCATTGTATTGTGCTTTTGGAAATTTGTTGATGCTTGGAAATGAAGGAAAAGGAAGCGATCAAAGCGATTTGGCTTTTTCACGCTTCCTTAGGAAGTGTGTTCATTGATGTGTTTGCTCGTTGTGTAAAATACTTACTGTAGAAAATGTTGTTGTTCATAGTTTTGTGTCGGGGCATTTCAACAAAATAGCTGTTGTTTTGCCCTTCTTACAATACAAAGATGGCCTCAAAAAAGAGGGAAAATGGTGGATATTCTGTTTTCGGGGGAGATGAGGATATTTTTGGTAGAAATGACCCGATTATTGGGGTGGAGCGGTTTGAAGATCAGGTAAAGCACCCGGCCTTGCTTTCCAGATGGAGACGAAGGTATAGCTTAGAATGGCAAACCAAAGCAATTGGGTGTTGATATTGGCATTGGGTAAAACCAAGAAGAACATTAACCAATACGGGAAACCCAGGCGTGAAAAGCAGTTGATCAAGAAAATCAGGAGGAGAATAAATCCAATGATCCCATAGTCAAAAAAGAAGGCAGGGATAATACCGATATCAATTTTTTCCGTGTCATCGTCGACAATGATTCCTGCCATGAAATCGGCGAGGAAAACGCCGGCGGCGCCTGCCCCTTGCCCTGTCCAGTAGTTGATGTCGCTATCTTCCCCAGCGGTCAGCAATAGATAGGTCGGACCGATACGTGCAAAGGCACTTCCATCTACTTCTTGGAGCTTAACCATGCGTTTCTTTTTGTCTAAACTGGGGTCGAACAGCACCTCGGAAACATTGCTTAGCCGCGTAGCTACTTCATTGGAGGAGTTTTGGATAAATAACACCAATCCTCCCACTGCAACCACTCCCAAGTATGGGAATAACTTACGTAGGATGGCATCCCCCTTTCTGTAGAACATAGCCGCCCAGTCCATCAAATTAACCGCTACGAAAATAAAGCCATAGGCAGACTTGGATAATAATATACACATCATATATGCTATGAACACCTTAAGCATGGGCTTGTCCCGAGGATGATCTCGCATATGTGAGTAGCACAATACAGCTACACTTAACATAAATGCTGCGTAGGAAGGTTCACTCGAAAACCCCATCGGCCTACCCCCACCGCCGCCCTCATGATAGTATACTTTGATGTATTTTAGTACAAAGGCATTACGAAACCCAATGGTATCGAAGGCAAAACCGAAAAACAAATTCACAGCATAGCTGTATATGATTAGCTTAAAAGCGAATACAATGTCACCAGCTGGACAACGTCGTATCATATTGTATAAAATCGTAGTCTCCAAACCGTATACGATCGTGTAAATAACCGACGTGTATCTAATGTTGGGATATTGGACTACATTGACGATTAGAACATAAATGAGAAAGACGACTAAGGTAAACCAGGTATAGGTGCTATTTTTTCTGCTTAAGATTAGTCCATAGCCAATGCAGAACCCCATCAGTAGGTGAAAGGGCGTGAGCATAGCCTTGCCAATATTGGCAAAGCTGATGCCGGTATAGGTCATAACGACTAAGAGAGCAATGGCTAATTTCCGCATGCAAAACTAGACTGTATGCTGCCCTAACACTTCTTGGTTAGAAGCGTGCTTCTGGGTAAACGCCAACGCCTGCTTCATCCCTTCGGCCAACAAGGCAACATTTTCTGGAGTGATGGATCTAGGGTCCGATATTGGGTCAATCATTCTACCCTCAAAAGAGTTAATGAAGATATACCTAGAGAATGCTTCTCGATTATCTGGTCTTTCCCTCAAGGAATTGGCAATATCGGATAGCATATGTTGATTGATATCTTTTAAATCGATGGTAGCACAAGTATTTAATTGGTTAAAGAAGGTGGGGGCAAAGGTCACGGAAGGTACCTTCATCAAAGCTGCCTCGTAGGCGATCGTTCCCGTAATCGTGGCTACCAAAGCGGCCTGCCGAATCATTTCATAAGAGTTAGTCTTTTCATCTACCAAATACACGCCAGCCAATTGCTTAATGGCTTTGTAGAAACCCTTTGAACGATCACCAATGGCATTGGTGTGTTCTTTAATGAGAAGATTCCATCCCTCCGGTAAGGCTCGCCATAGGTTCTTAATATTCAATAGCTGATCCTCATAGTAGCGTCCAAACACATCAACAGATGCTTCTGGCTGTTTGTGAAGTCCCAAAAAAACAAAAGGCTGGTGTTTTACCTCTTCAAAGGGTATTCGGCTCACAGATTTATAGGCCTCTTTATTCCATTCTTGGTTCCAAGCCATGCGGACGCGCTGTCTAACATTCGGAAGCAGTGTGGGATCTAGGGGATCCATATTTTCATTGGTAATAAAACGCTTGAGTCTATTGAGTCGACCGGCTATGCTGCTCGATTTTTTGACAATTTTATCATTGAGCTTGAGATAGTCAGGTTTTCTAGCTTCCAGGATCTCGCCATTCCATTCTTCCTCTCTTTCAACTGGTAGAAGATGACTCTGCCGCTCATCAGTGTAGAAGGCAAATCGATTATCTGGAATACGAACCACGTGAGGATTCAGGAAGGTACAGTCTAATTCCGGACATTGTTTACACATCCGATGTATCAACACTTCGTGTGACCAGGTAATTTCTCCAAAGATGGCCTTTATCTTATTTTGGGCAATGAAATCATAGATAGGTTTCTGGATATGGCGTAAATATCGGAAACCTATTTCCGTTTTATGCCGTAGATAGCGGTCTCCGTACATCAATTCATTCAACTTAAAGTCGTTGACCGTCAGAGCCGGGCGATCGCCATAGGTTAGATTTATTAATAGCACTCTATCTTCACCGTATTGCGACACTAAGAACTGGTACAAGGGACGGTTAGTGGCTATCCAGAAAGCGTGTATATTGCTCTTTCCCAACTGCTGAGCAATCTCGTGGAATAGATAGGTTTTCGTAAAATTGGATAGAATACAGATGTTCATTTTTTAAGGGGATTATCTTTCTAAAATAAGCTATACGTAAAAGAATATTAGCAGCAAGATTGTGCCAAAAATCAGGTTTAAGGTTCTAGTTTTTGCGAAGGATAGTTGTCGTCTTCTCAAAAGCATGAATTGGACTTCACAGGCCAATACCAGGCAAATGGAGTTAATCAAGGTTAGATTAAATAGATTGAGCTGATCCTGACTATGCAGAAGGTAAATACCTCCGGCCATGACCAGGAAGATGCCTAAAAACCAGCTATTCATCTTATTGGACAGTTCCTCTCGATACAGGATGTTTTCGTTCAAAGCCATGCAGATCCAGAACACCATTTGGAAACTTAAGATCGCATACAGCAAGTGATATTCCTGCCAAGTTTCATCCAGTAGTCGGAGAGAGCCCTTGAATACCAGTGGTACCAGGAACAGCAAAATACTTCCTACAATAAGTATGAAAACCAAAAAGATCGAGAAGTACTTGTCTAAGGTTGCTGGTGGGGCTTGGTACATTTTTTTGAAGAACACGATATTGATAACCTGGTGGATCATGACGACTGCTGCTGCAAAACGAAAATAGAAGGCATAAATGCCAACCTGCTCCATATCGAGGAAGTATTCAATGAAGATCCGTGCGCTCCCAGTCAGGCAAATAATCAGGAAAGATGACACCAATAGGTTTTTCCCAAATTGCATGGACTCTCGATAACTGGCCCAGGAAAAATCACGCTTCGTCTGCAAAAAACGATAGGAATGTAGACTGAACAAGAAAATGAGGTAAATACCAAAAATCAGCTCTAGAATCCTGAAATCCAGTGTAGTACCAGTCGAGTAGAGCCACAGATTATAGAGGTTCAGGACGAGGAATAGCCCTCCATCTAAGAATACCGCAGGAAAGATTTTTTCGTGCGATTTCAAGATGGCTGATAACATCACCTGCATGGCTATAATCCCACCAATTAAAAGGGCAAATGCCAATTTATCGGGCATCAGGGTATACACATATCGATTGATCACAAAGCAGATGCCTAAAAAACCACTTATGGTCAAGGAGTGGAAATAGAAGACCGACTTAAAGCCTTCCCGTTTGGATTTCAAATTGAAAAAGGGATAGGCTCCTTGCAATCCAAAGTTTAGTGGGATAGAAAGGATCAATCCAATGGATAGGGCATATTCAAATAGACCGTAATCTGCCGTGTCATCCACAAAGTTGGACAGAAAAAGCGCCGCCGTAAAAGCATTGAGTTTAATGAATCCAAAAACAATTGTAAACCCCGATAGCTTCACGAACTGCTCCTTCAACTGAGGCAGTAGGTCGACAAGTTTAATGGATAGCTTTTTCATATACGGCAGTTTCTAGGGTGTACTGTTCTTTTCTTTCTAACTTAGCTTCTACATCTTCAATGTTTCGTTTGATGTGCCGTAATGCTTGAGATACGTACATACCCGGTTCATGGAGAGATTTAGCAATCGCGGCATTACTGCCAATAGATATACTATCTCCTACCTTAACACCTGGGTTAAACACACAGCGGGAGCCCACATAGACATTGTTACCAATAATGATTTCTCCTTCTACACGGATGCGCTTGCGACCGGTTGGGGCGTGCATGAACCCATGGGTCCAAAACTGAGTGCCAAGCCCACCAATCGTGGAGTTTTTACCAATACTAATGGATTTGGTACAATCCAAATGGTGCTTACTGATTACCTGTCCGAGTTCATCCAGTCGCAGGGTGGCTACTCCAAGACAAACTGGAGGCGCACCTCGGAAAATGCTATTGTCTCTCGCGATAGCAGCTTCTCTACGCATGAGAATGTTCAAAGGGCCTTTAATCCGATTTTTAGATTTTATGAAAGCCTTTTCTCGTAGGAGAAGCTTTCGGACCTGGATAATATTGAGATGACCAATGTGGGTGTGCTTGTCCATGTATATATGGTCACACCGAAGAAAAGAACAACCTATTTTGGCCGTTGAATGTATTTTGTGTCCGAGTAGGTTAAGTAATGGAACAGCTAGCTTGGACGGAACTAACAAGCTAATGATGGCAGTTAGGAACGACTTCATGACTTTTTAACTAGGGGGTTATTTACTTAGAGTATGTTCGAGTTCTTCGCTTGTAGGCAATTGATCAATTAAACATACTCTTAATATGTACTGGATTGTCAAATAAGTGTTGCAATTTCTTCACTTCAACTAGCTGACACAGCTACATTGTCCGTTGTGCTAGGAGCCAAGACAACCTGGTGATAATAAACAGCCAAAGTGGCTATGTAGTAGGCTAAGTGTAGGTAATCAGAGTCTCCATATGTCCATGTCGACTTGTCAAAGTATTTATTGGCGACCTTGTCCAAGCGGAACTGCTTGATGAAGGAATCCTTACTCTCGAGATCTTTCTTTAAAATCTCACCCACCTTCTTCCCAAGCGGCCCATTAAACAATTGATGCAAGGTCATAGATACCGCCTTCGCACGATAATAGGTTAGGTCATTGAGCTTATCTCGGAAGGCTTTTCGGAGGACGTATTTGTAGATGATATTTTTCTTGCGACCGAAGCGGGCGCGTCCGATCATCGGCTTTGTAGCCATACCAAAAGGAATCCCTGAACTGAATTCAGCAACCTCTTTGTTATAGAATGGCATGGCAATGAAGGTATTGTTGATTCTTGCAATATCCTGTAGGTAGCGCATATCGTAGATATACTGTTCACTCCATTTTAGACGCACAATCTCGTTATATAGCGCTCTTTTGCTTGGGCATTGGTCTATGTTCAGGTTCAGGAGTCGAGTAATCTTTTCATAGTAATCCGTTGGTAGGCCTTTGTCTCGGATCTTCTGCTTATCGATCTTGAGATAAAACTTGTTGATGTATTGCTTCAGGTCAAAGATGTGCAAGGCTTTGTAAAGATTTCTGAAAATCCTACTGTTGGTTTTCTCCCATCCTAGTGCTTTAAGAATAGGAATGATTACTTTTTTGCTGACTGGGTTTAGCCCGTTCTTTAGCCACCATTTATCCTGGTGTTTTAGCAAGGAATAGGCCCATTTATCTACCTCATTGAGGGCTGGGGTATGGAGTCGAGTATCTTGTCCAGCGTAGTACATTTCCTCTGGCGTACCCTTAAAATGGCCGAATATCCAAGTTCCGTAATAAGGATTATTCATCCGTAAGACTTTGGCTTCAAAATCTTGAATTACTTGAGGATCATTAGGGTCTATTTCCTTTAGGGTATTCTCGATATTCAAATGCTCAGCGATGCTGGTGGAGTAAACAGATTCATCTTGTGTAGTGTCTTTCACTTTGAAAGAAAGGGAATCCAGGTGATCTCCATTGGCAATGTCATCTAGAGAAATCAACATGGCGATGGAATCCAATCCTCCGGATAACAAAACGCGATTTTTTTCGGATAAAAAAGGCTTATGAGCCAACTGAAACTCTCGACGCAGCATCCGAAAATTCTCCTCCTCCGAATAAGGGTTATCATATTGAGCCAATTTGACCGCATAGACTGTCTTTGAAACGAGTTCGAGCTCTTCATTGAAAATAAGATGTTGTCCCATTTTAATTTCGCTGACCCCTTCGTAGAAAGTAAACCCATCTAATAAGTAGCCAGAATAGAGCAGCTGAAAAACCCCAGCTTTGTTAAAAGCCACTCTTTTTTGATAGCGAGCTACCTCATGCATGATCGATCCAACACAAAGTTGGGCTCTAGTTAGTGAATAGTAGGCCGTCTTAATCCCGGAGGCATCTCTCATCATATGTATATGTAAACCCTCCTTTTCGACGGCGATCAGGAAATAATTTCCATTGAGCAACTTATGAATACTGCGTTGCTCCAGATGGTCGAAGGACTTCAACTTTTGAGCGACGGCCTCAAATTTGGAGCGGGTTAGGTTGGTTTCCACAAAGAAGACAAAGTGCGTGCCATCCACGCGATAGTCTGTTGTTTCTAGTCGATACGTGCAATTGAAAAATCCGATTTTTTCAGAAAGGGCATTCTTAGGAGCCTTAGTTGGGGTCTGGGTACATCTAATTAGCATATAAGTAGTTTTGGTTATCTGTAGGCAATGTAAAGTTCACGTCAAGACGCCGATTAAATTCTACATTTCGATAATTGGCCGTCTTGAGCCTTTTTTTGGTAGCAGGAAGCCTTTTTATGGTAGATATATGCTAGATGTGTTGTCCTGTGTAGCAACTAAAATTTTTTGTTGGCACAACTTATGCCTCCGTTTTACCGTAGAAGCATTTTGACCAAACAATGCAAACTCACTGAAAAGTTGAGAATGAAAAGCTGCTTTTGAGACCATTAGATGAGTAACCCAAACAAAAATTACGCGAGAAAACCTGACGAAATTTCTATTCGGGCCCTTCTGTTGAAGGCTTGGGAGTATTTCTTGTTTGTGTTAAAGAGGTGGTATCTAATCGGGATTTTGACTACATCCCTAGGAATACTCCAATATAGAAAAATTTCTAAAGTAAAACCAACTTATCCGGCAAATGTCCAATTATCAGTCTTACCTCATAAGATTGAAAAAGAGTTTAAAACCCTTATCCAGATATATACGCGTCTTTTGAACTCAAAGATGCTTATGCGTGAACTTCTTTTGGAAAAAATTGATTCCATACCGACTGATTCCCTGCTGATTAATCGATATCTACAAGTCTATTATGACCATAAACCGGAAGATCTAGATCCCGATATTCCTATCGGATTTTTATTCGAACACGATACCATTCCGGACTTTACTCTACAGGAGTCAAAGGTGTTTAAGCTTATTTTAGATAAGGTTAGTACTCCGGTAGGAGGGCATGCTGATGGCTTTGTAAGTTTTGGGATTGATGAAAAACTCGGCGTGATTGCAATCAGCACCTCTACACCAGACCCAGAACTCTCCTTAATTATTATCGATTTCCTACTGGGAAAGACTATTGAAAGGATTGATAGAAATACTTTGTTTTCTCCCCAAGTCGCCTATGAAGAAATGGCAGCGGAGACTGATTCACTAGCAGATAATTACCGACGATTGTATTATGATCTTAACAAAAGCCGGGATACCTATGAGCGCTACCTAAAACAGCCAGATTCCTTGATCTCGGAACCTTATCGGAAGTCCATGCACAATAAGATTCTCAAGTTGGAAGTTGAAGCAGAGATCAACAAAACAGGATACTTAGCTTCTTTGGAGCAGCTGAAAGGAGCAAAAATTGATATGGATAATGAGACGGTGTTGATGCAGCTCATTGATAAGACACTTCCGCCGATCGACTACTACAAGCCTTCCGCCAAAATGGCGGCAGTTAAGGGGGGAATAGGTGGATTTGCTTTGGCACTGTTTCTAATCGTGAGCTTTAAGCTATTTAAGGATGTGTTGCGAGAAGTAGATGAAGATGGAGATCAAGAGGAAAAAGAGTCAGAGAAGAAGGAAGAGACCCCTCCTGTGGTTTGGTATCGACAGATTTGGTTGAAGTTGCGAGGCCTGGTGACTAGGCCAATTTCGTTTGTTCGAGCTAAGCTAGCAGAAATTAAATTACCTCGTTTGCGAAAAGGAAAAGATAGCGAAGATTAAGTGTTCTTACAGTGCAACAACTCTCCCTTCAGCAATAGCTGTCAAGGGAAAGAATAATGCTCCGTTCCATTCCCCAAATATACTGATCGGATGCCCACCACTCAGGGCCAGCAGCTTCCAACTAGCGGTAACGGGCTTTCCCAAGGAAATAAACCCCTTAGCTTGATCTAGCAGCATTAACTCTTCTCCTTCTAAAATGGGAATCACATCATCTAGGAGGCAGGGGAAGTAGCCGATCCAGGGGTTTTCGGCGAGGGCTTGTGCGTAGCCTTTGGCCAAGGATTCAAAAGAGGGATAGCCATTTAAACCTTCAAATACTTTTTGAGACCAGCCAAATTCTTTTAGTAGTGCCCGCTGAGGACGACTGGCTGGATAGAACACTACTTCTGCACGTAGGGCTGCACCCACAGGCCATTGCTGTTCGAAATTACCCTGTCCAAATACAAAATCCAGGAGCAGCGCAAATTGCTGGCTTTTTTCTCCCAGCAGCCAGCAACGTCGATACCTCAAATTCTCCTCCTCTCCAAAAGTTTGCCCTACTATTAGCCAATGATCAAAGATTCCCTTTTGAGAGAGTACGATATCTTTTTTCATGTTTACTCCCGCATAGCTAATCAACTCATCTTGTAGATTGGGAGGTAAGCTGTCCAGTCGCTGGAAGCTTTGAGCAAATAGGTGAAGGTCACCGATTAGGGCGAGTAGTCTTTCATGCCAATCCTCTTCCGCTAAGAAGCCTTTGACCAGCCTAATTTGCTTTCCTATACTTCCCAACTTTGCATCTACCATTCGAGCAGCGAAAGCATCCCAGAATTCTGCGGGTTGTTCCTTGGCTACGGCCAGACCTTGCCTAACCAGATTACTTAGCCATTGCTTGAGCTCGATGATCCCCTCCTGCATGCTAGCATAGCGCTTTGTCGCAATTCGCTGTGACTGTACAGGAATTGGGTTAGCTACCACAGGGGGAGGAGGTGCAGCTTGAATCTGCTGCCACTTCAATACCCAGTCTGGGGGATCATAAGTTACTCTTATTCGCTCATCCTGCCGTAAGAGCAGCATCAGTAGCCCCAGGGCATGGCGACAAGGACGCTGTCGACTCCTGCACGTGCAACCGAATTTTTGTTGCTCTAGATCTACTACAACCTTATGAATCAGGGAAGGGGCCGTTTGGTAATTCGCCCAGAGTAGTTTTTCGTTGCCTTCGATCATCAACCATTTTCTGCCAGCATAAGAAACGCCTCTTGCCTTTTGCAAGGTGTCGGAGTCAGGCGCCAATGCATACAGCTGGTCATAATTCATAAGGTTGAATTAAAGCGCTATAGGTAGAAAGGTAATGCCTATCACCCAGATAAGGGGAATAAACTATTTTTTAAGTTCTCGGCTAATCTTCTTCTGCTTCAACAAGAATACCAAGTGCTTGCATTGCTTTTTCAGACGCAGTTTGCTCGGCACTTTTCTTATTAAAGTCATCTGCTACAGCCATCTTCTTCCCGTTAACCATGACTGCAACTTTGAACCTGTCTCGTTTTTCGAACTTATAACGAGCTAATAATTTATAGCTAACAGTCTGCCCATTTTTTTGGCACCATTCCAAGAGCTGACTTTTGTAGTTGTCATCAAAGCTTTCAAGCTCATGTACATCTACATAATTGCGCAGCACTTTTCTAATCACAAATCGCTTGGTTCGGAAATACCCTTGTTCGAGGTATACGGCACCAACTAGTGCTTCAACCGCATTTCCTAGCATGGAACGGCTTAAACGGGTATTGTTATATTCTGCCAGTAGCATGTCCAATCCCATCTTATCCCCAATCTTATTCAAAGATTTTCGCTTAACAATCTTTGAGCGCATCTTAGTCAGAAAGCCTTCGTTGCTATTGGGATACTTCTTGAAGAGATATTCTGCCACAATGGTTCCCAGCACTGCATCACCTAGGTATTCTAGGCGCTCATTATTCTGCAAGGCATAAGCTTTATCAGAAATGGTTGATTTGTGTGAGAAAGCTAACTTGAAGATGTTGAGGTTAGCAGGAACGAAACCGGTAAGCGACCTAAGGCGTCGCGCCAGATTTTTGTCGGGAGAGAAATAGTAGTTGTAAATCCGCTGAATCAATCTAAATAATACCATCCACTTTTTTGTTAAGAAAAAGGTAATCTGGCAACCAGCGCATGTTTGCGAACTCCTTCCTGTTTGAATCAAAGTACAACATAAGCAGCTGAGCACTTCAACTCATCATACTTCAGAAATTTCGGACACACTTGCGGAAATACTTATTTCCCGCATTGGATTACCAATGAATACAGCAATTTGAAAGCGAATGGAAAAGAGGAAGCCCTTAGTTGATCGGAGTGATGTGCAGATTCGAATAATATCCGAAGTCATGGATAATGCAGGACCAGATAAAGATCTCATCAATAGATTCTCTTGGAGAAATCCAGACTATTACGATCTGTCCGGTCTTGGATTAGCCATCTTCAAAGCAACCTACCAAAGTTCATAATCGATAGCAGGCAAATGTTAAAGAGTGAATAATGCGCTTGCAATTATTCATTATTCATTCCTGAACATTTCTTGATGCTCGAGATGCAAATCTGAACAGCTAATCGTTTCAAATAAAGTGATTCTACTCTTCGAATCGCTTAAAGATTACCGATGAATTATGACCACCAAACCCGAAAGTATTACTTAAGGCCACGTTTACTTCTCTTTCCTGGGCAACATTGAACGTAAGGTTTAGCTTAGGATCAAAAGCCGGATCGTCCGTAAAGTGGTTGATCGTTGGTGGAATTTTATTATGCTGAATGGCCAAAATGCAAGCAATCGCCTCAATTGCACCTGCTGCTCCTAGCAAATGGCCGGTCATTGATTTAGTGGAACTGATATTCAAATTATAAGCGTGCTCTCCAAAGACCTTTTGGATGGCCTTAACTTCCGCTACATCTCCTAATGGAGTGGATGTACCATGTACATTGATGTAATCAACCTGAGAGCTTTCCAGACCTGCATCCGCTAAAGCCATTTTCATAACGTTAGCCGCTCCAAGGCCTTCAGGGTGTGGAGCCGTCAAGTGGTGGGCATCAGCTGTAGCCCCGGCACCTACGATCTCCGCAATGATATTCGCGCCTCGCTTTTTCGCGTGTTCTAACTCCTCTAAGATAATGGCTCCTCCGCCTTCTCCCAATACAAAACCATCTCTATCCACATCAAATGGACGTGAGGCTGTTTTACAGTCATCGTTGCGCGTGGACAAAGCTTTCATGGCATTAAAGCCACCAATACCGGCTTTTGTAACCGTAGCCTCCGATCCTCCCGTTACGATAATATCGTTTCTTCCTAAGCGGATATAATCAAAGGCATTCATCAGGGCATGTGATGAAGAAGCACAAGCCGAAACGGTAGCGTAGTTGATACCGCGGAAACCGAAGCGCATTGAGATCAGACCAGATGCAATATCTGCGATCATTTTTGGGATCATGAAGGGATTGTAGCGTGGGGTACCATCGCCTCCCTCAAAATCTTCAATTTCCTTTTCTAACGAACGTAATCCTCCGATTCCGGAAGCCCAGATGACTCCGATTCTGTCCTTGTCAAGATCTTCACTATCTATGCCAGATTGTTTGATCGCTTCGTGAGCCGTCATCATAGCGTATTGGGAGAATTTATCCATTCGGCGTAAATCTCTTCGATCCAATACATCAGCCGTATCTAAGTTCTTGATCTCACAGGCAAACTGTGTCTTAAACTTACTAGCATCAAAGTGCGTAATCGCATTCGCACCACTGACTCCATTCATTAGAGCTGTAGCATACTCCTCGATATTGTTACCGATCGGTGTAAGAGCCCCAAGTCCAGTTACAACAACCCTTTTCATATCCCAGTATAAATTTGAAGAAAATCTTAATCAGGCTTAACCTGAGTCTTTGGGAAGTATCTGCTTAAAGAAGAGTGATAAAAATCCACAAATCGGAAGCAACTTCCAACTTGTGGATTTAGGAATAATTATCTTGTATCAAATTATTCTTTACGACAGGTCAATTACCCTAGTTCACCTGCAAGGTAATCAATGGCATGACCTACTGTCTGAATATTCTCAGCTTTTTCGTCAGGAATAGCAATCTCGAATTCCTTTTCAAATTCCATGATTAGCTCTACTGTATCTAGTGAATCTGCACCTAGATCATTCGTAAAGCTTGCTTCTGGTGTAACTTCAGAAGCGTCAACACCTAATTTGTCGACAATAATTTTCTGTACTCTTTCTGCAATGCTAGACATAAGAAATCCGCTTTATTGGTTTACGAATCAGCTGCAAAGAAAAAGATAAGTCCCTTGATAACCAAAGTTTTTCATTATTTTTTGAGAGGCTGAACGCCCCCGCAGATAGGTACTTATTGGGTCAACTGAGGCTAAATCCCCAATTTCTTTAACAATTACTTGTCCTGGCCAAACCTATAGAGATAGAATTGCATGCTACGCCAAATCATATTTGTAGGCCAAAATCCCTCTAATTCAGTCAAATAGTACATTTTTCTGGTCTTTTCATGCTTACCTTTGGCCGGTAATATGGTGGTTTTCCTCTTTTCTAGGGGATAATTTTACTTTAGAGGGCCTTTATTTATTGTATTATTTACACTTAGTATACACGAGGATTGTTATTTTTGCGGGAAATCGGCAGAAAATAATTGATTTTCTGCTTGTTATGAATGAATTTCTACTAGGAACTTAACCTGATTAAAAGCTTCGTATAATGAAAATTGTAGATTGGCAAAATACCAAGATTGTTGCTACTGTCGGACCCGCCTCTAGCTCTTACGAAAACCTTCTTGAACTAGTAAAAGCGGGCGTTGATGTGTTTCGTTTGAATTTTTCTCACGGCTCTCATGAGGATCATAAGGAAGTAATCAACCGAATATGCTACATCAACGAGAAGTACAATCTGCACATCGGTATTTTAGCGGATCTACAGGGGCCTAAGCTGCGTGTCGGTAAGATTGAAAACAATGCATTGCCCATCAAAGAAGGTGATGTACTCACTTTCGTGAATGAGGAGTGCCTGGGTACGATGGAGAAGATTTACATGAGCTACCCACAATTTGCGCAGGATGTGAAGGTGGGCGAACGCGTTTTAGTTGATGATGGTAAGTTGGTATTGGAGGTGCTTGAAACGAACCTGGTAGATACCGTACGCCTTAAAGTATTGTTTGGCGGTGTTCTCTCCTCCAATAAGGGAGTGAACTTGCCGAATACAAAGATCTCTCTTCCGTGTATCACAGAAAAAGACGAAAAGGACCTCACCTTTATACTAACGCAGCCCGTTAATTGGATCGCCCTTTCATTTGTGCGCTCTCCAAAAGATATCAAAGATCTGGAAAGCAGAATTACAGCTGCTGGACATCCGGCTAAGACAATCTCCAAAATCGAAAAGCCAGAGGCGATTGAAAAGATCGACAAGATCATCAAGGCTTCAAATGGTATCATGGTGGCTCGTGGGGATCTCGGTATCGAAGTACCAATGGAAAAGCTGCCTTCTATCCAGAAGGAAATCATCCGTAAATGTATCCAACGGGCACGACCTGTGATTGTGGCCACGCAGATGATGGACAGTATGATTACCAACCCTAGCCCTACCAGAGCAGAGATCACCGATGTGGCCAATGCGGTTTTGGATGGGGCTGATGCGGTTATGCTAAGTGGGGAAACCTCAGTGGGGAAACACCCCGTGAAGGTGGTACAGGCGATGAATAAGATTATTGACGAAACCGAGAAGCACTACTCTTTTGAAGGTAGAAGACCTACGCCTTCGGAAAAGTCTAGGACCTATTTGTCTGACGCGGTTTGTTTTAACGCAGCGCGGGTAGCGGAAGAAATCAAAGCCAAGGCTATTGTAGGTATGACCAGCTCTGGTTATACGGCCTTTAAAATTTCAAGCTTTCGTGCTAAGCCCGAAATATACATTTTCTCCGACCGTATGAATATGCTGGCTACCCTCAATTTGGTTTGGGGAGTACGTTGCTTCTACTACGATCGATTTACCACTACCGATGGCACTTTTAAGGATGTTACTGATATCTTGAAAAACTCTGGAAAGCTGGAAGTTGGCGATGTAATCGTGAACACAGCTAGTATGCCGATCCATCAGAGACATCGTACCAATACTTTGAAAGTTACGATCGTAGATAAGGAGATGGGAGAGGAGTAGAAAAGCAATCTTTTACCTGCAAGTACGTTATATCATAGCGGCTGGGAGCCATTGTAAACAAAGAGTTGAATATCAGGAATAAAGTTCCGACTTTTGTGTTTTGATGGCTCGACTGAAGTATTAAACTATTGACCGTTATGAGTAGTTGTGGTAAAACCCCGGTGATAAGCTTTTTTCTCGTACTGCTAAGTTTGCCGATTCTGGCGCAGAGAGTATCAGAACAAGAGATTGGAATTCAGAAGTTATTTATTGAAGCTAGTGGCGAACGCCTGCTAGGTAACTTTGATAAGGCGATCCCCCTGTTTGAGGAAGTACTTAAGAAAGATAAGTCCAATCACGCGGCAGCCTACGAGTTGGCCCGCATCTATATGGCTACCAATAAGGATAACGAGGCCGTTAAGTCCTTGAAAAAAGCCATCTCCAACGCACCGGATAATGTCTGGTACCAACAATTTCTAGCCGATGTTTATGAAAAGACTGGGCAATTTGAGGAGGCAGCGGAGCTTTATGAGCAATTGGTGAAAGTGTACCCCAGCAATGACGCTTACTACTTCAAGTGGGCCTTTTATTTGGTAAAGGATAATGAAATTGATAAAGCCATTAAAGCTTATGATGCCCTAGAGAAGCAAAAGGGAATCAATGAAGAAACCATCCGCCGGAAACATGCCCTGTATCTGGGTAGTGGGGAAAACAAAAAAGCGGGGAAAGAATTGCAGAAGTTGGTCAACGCATTTCCTCAAAAGGTTTCCTACCGCATTCTACTAGCTAACTTTTACGATCAAATCGGGGATCGAAAGAATGCTGAAGCGACCTACCGCGATGTATTGAAAATTGATGCAAATAATGCAAAAGCAAAGTTGGCGCTATCTGGAAGCTCCGGGAACAGTCGTGAAGGACAATATATTGAAAGCCTTAAGCCGATCTTTTCTCAGGCCGATGTGAATATTGACCTAAAATTAGGAAAACTGTTTCCGTTGATTAATAAGGTGGCTAATGATAACGATAAGGCATTGGCAGATCAATTGATTCAATTAACGGACATCCTAGAAGAGGTACATCCCGGGGACGCCAAGGGTTTTGCCGCGGCAGGAGATATCCTTTATCATACCGATCGCGCTGATCGGGCGCTACCCAAGTACCTAAAGACTCTAGAATTAGACGAGACTGTTTTCGCGGTTTGGGAGAATGTAATGTACATTCATTTTGAGAATCAGGACTTCGAAGCCTTACAGAAGGTATCCGAAGAGGTAATGGATATCTTTCCCAATAAGGCAATTATCTATTACCTAAATGGACTTTCCTTAGTCCAAATCGGAGAAACCGAGGATGCTGTAGATATCTTGGATCAAGCGCTATTGATGGCAGGACAGGACGGCAAACTTAAATTTGATATCCTCAACCAAATTGGCGAGGCTTATAATGCTGAAGGCAATTATTCAGATGCGGATCAGTCTTTTACGGAGGCGTTGGCATTGAACGAGAAATCTGCCATGACCTATATGCGTTATGCTAAGGCAGTAGCCGAGAGAGAAGGTCAAGGAGAGCGAGCAAAGTCGCTAGCTAAGAAGGGCCTGGACTTGGCTCCGAAGATCTCCATCGTACAGGCGGAATATGGTAGAGTATTCTATGTACTAAAAGATTATACCGCAGCGCAAAAATGGTTGGATAAAGCGATCGGAGGTAAAGGGGGAGAGGATTCCAAAGTATTGGAATATTATGGTGATCTGCTATTCCAACAAGGAGATGCGGAACAAGCCATTTCCTTTTGGACTAAGGCACAAGAGAAAGGAAATCGTTCTGCCTTGTTAGAGCGCAAGATCGCACAGAAGAAACTCTTGAAATAACCTTATGATATACGCTTTGAAAAGTACCCCCCAAATATCCAAATTCCTATTGCTCGCCATCCTACTGATAGCTTCTTCCTGTAAGAGTATCAGAAAGATCACCAATGCGAAACCAGATGAGTTAAGTCCAGCTAAGGTTCAACAGCGGATGATCCGCAACCAGGTACAGGCAGAATGGTTGACAGGGAAGGCAAAAATTGGCTTTGAAGGCCTAGGTCAAAAGATGGGAGCAACCTCAACCATTAAATTACGTAAGGATAGTGTATTGTGGATGAACGTAAAGAAATTGGGGTTTGAAGTAGCAAGAGTCAAGGTGACTCAGGATTCCGTCTTCATGCTAAATCGCCTAAGAAACCAATATATGGCAGAGGATCTGGACTACCTGCAGCGAACCTACAATCTTCCAGCCGACTTCAATTCCTTACAATCGCTGATTTTGGGTAATCCCATTTTTTATGTGAACCGCAATTTGAAACTGGAAAATACGCCAGATGCCTATCACCTGTTTGCCAGCGAAGGAAGTAAGGTAAATGACTTCTGGTTGACTCCTGATAGTTTCTTGTTGAACAAGATGAGCTTTGAGGATAAATCCAGTCGGAGAAGCTTGGCCTTCTTATTGCAGGAATATGCAGAAACCTCAGATAATCAGAATTTTTCGTATCTTCGTAATGTCGATTTAAATAGTCAAGAGACCGGAGAAGTCAGCATCGAAATCTCTTTTTCTAAGGTGGTTTTGAACGAACCCACGGCCTTTAGATTTGACATTCCCAAGAGATACACGCGTGTAGATTAAGCTAATGGGCAAATACCTAATCACAGTCATACTACTTTTTTACATTCCCCTATCGATTTTCGGACAGGACCGCAAGGTGCTCGAAGAACAACGGAAGCAGCTTATTCAAGAAATTGAACAAACCTCAACGCTACTTGCCTCTGCCAAAAAAGACAAAGCTGCTGCGCTAGATCGATTCTTTGTTTTACAACGGCAAATCAAGAAAAGACAACAACTCATTAATACCCTCAAAGAAGAATTGGTGCTTACCGATGCCAGTATTCTGCGAGTAGATGAAGTCATTACCTTTCTGAGTAACGATATTGATCGCTTGAAGAAAGAGTACAGTCAAATGCTACAGATTGCCTACCGGCACAGAAAGTCTCAGAGTTTTCTCGTATTTCTTTTCTCGGCACGGAACTTTAATGACGCCTATCGGCGTTGGCAGTATATCCGTCAATATGATCGTTACCGAAAACGACAAGCGGAAGTCATCATTGCTACACAGGAAAGCCTGCGCGATCGTGCGTCGACCTTGGTAGCCAGAAAGGAAGAAAAACAGAAACTCTTGGCCTCTAGCGTTCAACAGCAATCTTTGTTGAGCCGGGAGTTAAAAGAAAAAGATGAAATACTTAGTTCCTTAAAGGAGAATGAGGCTCAGCTCTCCGGCGTACTGAAGAAACAACAGGCAGCTCACCAGAAGCTTAATGACGCGATTGAAGAGATTATCGTCGCTGAAATGGCCAAACGTCGCAAAGCGGCGAGAAGCAGTGAGGCACTAACAAAGCGGAAGGAAGAAGCTAAAGAAGTTGTTGGAGGGAAGGCCGTAGCTAGTAATCTAGTAGCTAACTTCAGAAAAAACAAAGGCCGTCTGCCCTGGCCTGTACAAGAGGGCATTATCACCAAAAATTTCGGAACCCAACCTCACCCTACACTTAAGGGGATTCAAATTAGTAACAATGGTATAGATATAGAAACAAACAAAGAGGCAACGGTCTATGCTATATTTGATGGTGAGGTAGTGGGAGTTCAGTTCATTCCCGGGTACAAAACTACCGTCATCTTACAACATGGACAGTATTATTCTGTTTACTCTAATCTAGAGGATACCTTTGTGAAAAGAGGAGAACAGATTAGCGCCAGCCAGCGCATTGGTAAGGTAGGTCGGGATAAACCAGAGCTACATTTTGAAATTTGGAGAGAAAAACAAAGACTCAATCCTGTACATTGGGTCAATAAAAGTAAAAGAGGCTAGTTTTCTATGGGAAACGAATGGAATTTAGGCGAAAAGCAAAAGTTAGGGCTAAAGAAGAATACGGAATATGCCATCCTGATAGGACTTGTAACCAGAGACCAATCCGAAACACAAGTCCAAGAATATCTTGATGAATTGGAGTTTTTAGCTGAGACGGCAGGTGCAAAAACGCTAAAGCGATTTGTGCAGAAACTGCCCCACCCTGATAGTAAGACCTTTATTGGTAAAGGAAAATTAGAAGAGGTCAGCGAGTATATCGAACGTCATGAAGAGATTAATATGGTCATCTTTGATGATGATCTTTCAGGTAAGCAAAATAGTATTCTCGAAGAAAAGCTAAAGGTTAAGATCATCGATCGAAGTAGCTTGATCTTGGATATCTTTGCGAGCCGTGCACAAACGGCACAGGCTAAAACACAGGTTGAGCTGGCGCAATTGCAGTACATGCTACCTCGATTGCGCGGTCTCTGGACTCACTTGGAAAGGCAGCGAGGGGGTATTGGTATGAGAGGTCCTGGGGAGAAGGAAATTGAGACTGACCGACGTATTGTTCGGGATCAAATTTCCAAGCTTAAAACCAAGCTAGAGAAGATTGATCGGCAAAACATGACCCAAAGGAAAACGCGGGGTCAAATGATCAGAGTGGCTTTGGTGGGCTATACCAACGTGGGTAAATCAACCTTGATGAATACCCTGAGTAAATCGGAAGTTTTTGCAGAAAATAAGTTATTTGCAACCCTAGACACGACTGTCCGTAAAGTCGTATTTGGGGCTATGCCTTTTCTACTGTCAGATACTGTGGGATTTATCCGGAAATTGCCCCACCATTTGGTAGAGAGCTTTAAGTCTACCCTGGATGAAGTGCGAGAAAGTGATTTGTTGGTTCATGTGGTTGATATTGCACATCCTCAGCATGAGGATCATGTCCGTACTGTTAATCAGACTTTGAAAGATCTCAATGTGTTGGAAAAGCCAACGTTGATGGTCTTTAATAAAATAGACAAGTATAGAGATCTGTACTTTGACCCGCTTCTGGATGAAGAAGGCAAGCAAGAAGTGGAACAAGGACTAAAGCAGGGATTAAGCAACCAGTTTGGCGAAAATAATGTTTTTATTTCCGCATTGACGAAAGAGAATATGAGTGAACTCCGTGCCAAACTGACGGAAGCCATACAAGAGCAATACCACGTTCGATACCCTTACCAAGCTAAGTATTGGTAAGTAATAAAGTAAGAGGTATCGAAAAGATAATGACTACACATGAATCCGATTTTAGAGAAGTACGCCGACTTATTAGTACACTATTGCCTTGAGGTTCAAGAAGGAGAACGCCTGTACATCCGCAGTACCCAATTGGCAGAGCCACTGGTGCGAGAGGTATTTCGCCTAGCGGTTCGAGCTGGGGCCATTGTGGAAGTGGATATGGATTTTCGAGAAAAGTACAGGATGTTCCTCAAAGAGGCCCAAACAGAGAAACAATTAAGTTATGTATCTACCCTCTATAAAGAGGCGATGCAGCACTTTGATGCTTACCTATATATTCGGGCTCCCTATAACCTGCGGGAAGACCAGGATGTTGATTCCAATAAGGCTAAGATCCGACAGGAGGCTCACCAACCTTATTCACAGCTATATTTTGAACGAACGGCGACCAGAGATTTAAAGCGAAATCTCTGCCAGTTTCCTACACTAGCCAGTGCGCAGAATGCGGGTATGGCTTTAGAGGAGTATGAAAGTTTCGTTTATGGAGCTTGTCGCTTGTTTGATGAAGACCCTAAACAAAGCTGGCTCAATGTTCGTAAAGAACAACAACAGATCGTAGATCTGCTGAATAGTACAGAGCAAGTGCGTTACGTTGGGGAAGACTTTGATATTAGCTTTTCTACTAAGGGTAGGACTTGGATTAATTCTGATGGGCAAACCAATATGCCTTCTGGTGAGGTTTACACCTCTCCGGTAGAAGATTCAGTGAATGGGGTGGTTCGATTTTCATTCCCAGGCATCTACATGGGACACGAGGTAGAGAATGTAAGCCTGTGGGTAAAGGATGGATACATTGAGAAATGGGAGGCGAGTAGAGGGCAAGCTTTCTTGGACAAGATCTTTGCATTGGAGGGCACTAGACGATTTGGAGAAGCAGCAATCGGAACCAACTACAATATTGATCGACTGACTAAAAATATCCTCTTCGATGAGAAGATCGGAGGGAGTGTACATATGGCTATCGGACAATCCTACTTGCAAGCAGGTGGGCAGAATAAATCCTCTGTTCACTGGGACATGATAACGAATATGAGAAATGGTGGAATTATTTACGCAGATGATGAAAAAATCTACGAAAATGGGCATTTTCTATTCCTAGAATAGGATCAATAACCAGCTATTAAACCTCGACTATCAAGCGTTTGAGATTAGCCGAACCCCCCTATTTTTGTTGGTATTAAATTTTTCGGGTATAGATAATTATTATAACTTGCGTTTAGAAACACTATACTGAAAACAGGTTAACCACATTAATTAAATCAAACTACATCCTTAAACCGTGAACACAAACGTAGCATTTTTAGAATTAAAGTATGGCAACATTTACGGCGGTTACCCCAATTTTTACGCGATCAGTGAAATTGCATTATTAGTCTTCGAAAACGGCTCTAACAAGATCTTTCTAGAAAGTTGGAACAATCAAGCCAACATTGACATTGTTAGCGTTTTTTCAAAGGTTGATGAATTGGGCCACACAGTCGGCCGTGGAAGGGAGGTCATCAATCTACGGTCTCGTCGCCGTAAAAACTATGATGAAGAATTTCGGATGGATGAAAGAGGTTTGCGTTTCGCTTTCCAGCAGCTTCGTCCTACCAAAATGCAAATCAAGAACTTTTTACTAAAGAACTTGAGAAAGTACCGTTTCCGCGATATCATCGTATTTGATGGTCGCCGCGACGTATTCCTTTGTGAGCGCTCTGGCGTAAACTTCGAGCGGTACAATATCATAGACATCCAGAAAGACCTCAACAAGGAGACGGATTATTTATTCTCCTTGAACAAGCTTTCTGTCGTAATCAATTTTGACTACGATATGAGCTACCTACGATCTAACAACCTAGAGTACTGGTTGCACCCCATCGCTGCTCGTCAGATCATGCCTAAGTCGGCTTGTTTTGATGCTGCTAGATTGATGATGGTATACAATGAGTACACGCAGCATCATGATGATTTCTTGATGAAGGCGGCCCTGGTGTTGAATAAGATTCAGAGTAGGGAAACTCCAGGCTAGGTCTTTTTCCGATATATTTTGCCAAATACCAATGGCCCATAGTCAATGCCTAGACTATGGGCTATCGGTTATTATTGCCAGACCGTTAGGAAACGTGTTGTCAAGTTTTTCTTCGTACAGCATCCAACAATGTGCTACCGAAATATGCCGCTCAGTTTAGATAATTGGAGTACGTTTTAGGTATTGGAAATCCAATACAAGACATAGCAAGCGAGTATCCTGTATGAGTGTTGATCTGAAGCCTTTTATTCCAGCTGGAATTCGGGGGCTTGAATCTGGGAAAAGCATTCCAGGTTGGGCTTGGAGTAAGGATCATTGAAGAAGGCATTGGCCGATTCCATGCCACATGGATTGCTCCAATAGGTGGCCACATTATGTCTCCAACCAGGGAAAACCAAATGATAACTATTGCTCAAGTTAGGAAGCATTTTGCTAGCCCATTTGGGCGGTGTGAGATTGTCGTATTCTCCGTTCATTAATAAGACCGGAATATCACTCTTTACTGCTTTATTTTCTAGCGGGCCCTGTACTTTCACGCTCCAAGCCTCACATACCGAGGCTGAATAAACAGCAGGGGATAAACCGCTGATAATTGCGTATCGTTTCGTCTCTTCTTGGATTTTGTCCTGTGAATTAAATGGGTATTCTTCTGCACACCACACAGATAGTCGCATACCAACACCTGCCCCCTTGCTTGGTCCCTCTAGCAAAGAGGCCAGCTGGGGTTTAAGCGCTGCTAAGTCACCTGCTAGGAATCTTTCCATAATAATAGGAATAGTAGGAACATCGTCCGCCGAGAGTGATGAAAGAAGTCCGACTATATCTTTGCCGGTAATGAGGAACGTTTCCATTTCCCCACTTTTGGGATGTTCAACCAATACCTTCTGAGGATTATTAGTGATGTCTTCTAAGTATTGGTAAAAGCGTTTCTTTAGCCCAGGGAAAGCACCCTGACAGCTGGGAGACGCCTCACATGCTTTCAGCAATTTGTCTAGGACTTCTACTAGGTTTTGATTGCTTTCTTCATCATAATTCACTTCCAGTGGCAAAGGAGACTCCATAATGACACTTCTAATGCCTTGAGGATAATCCCGTAGGAGGACTTGAGCTATTTTTGTACTGTACGAAATGGTTAATAGATTGTATTGATCGAGCTTTAAGACCTTTCTTAGGTCAGCAATATCAGCCGCACTTTCTCTAGTGTGGTAGCCGTTTAGATCAATACCTTGTCGTCGCAACCGCTCGCTACAAGCCCGGGCTGCCTGCTCTTTTAGACTATCCCCGACCATTGGTGTTGTTGAAGGTAGGTTGGCGGTATAGACTGCTTGGCTCCATTCAGGGCAAGCAAGGTGGGGCTTAGCATATTGATTGCCTCTTTGTTCAAATAGAATAAAGTCTCTATCGTCCAGGTATTGATAATACTGCATGTAGCGAGCTGAGCGCATCGAGGAATAGCCAGGCCCCCCAACGGTGTAAATGATCGGATCAGGTTTAGGGTTGGGGTTACGACTTTTGAAAATGTAAACCGGTAACTGAATCCGATTGGAATTTGGATGCTGACGATTTTCCGGCACTTCTAAGTAGCCAAAGCGATAGGACTGCCCTTTGGGTATGTCTATGGGCCCTTTTTCCTTTTCAATAAATCTGGCTGGGTTGTTAGGTACGTTTGGTGTCCTGGAACAACCGTTCAGCAACAGAAAAATTACTGTGTATGCGCAAGCAAGGGTAAGTTGTTTCATCTCGGTTATTTTTTCTTGCAAGCTCCACATATTTACTCGCTTAAAAGTGTCAATAAGCTTAGTGACACCTATTATTTACCTGTTTCTTCTAGTAAGCGCCGCTTAAATTCACTGGGGGTTACCTGATGATGTTTTTTAATGGCTCGGTTGAATGAGGACTTGGAATTGAAGCCGGCACTATAGGCCAACCCTAGTAAGGAGAACTGGGTGTGTTTTGGGTCGAGTAGGAGAGATTTGAATTCCTCTATGCGAAATTGGGTGATATACGGATAAAAGGAGGTGTCGTGAATAAACTTAAGGGTCTGACTCAGTAGGTAAGGCTTGGTTCCTAGCATTTTAGCGAGTTCATCTAAGGAGAGGTTGGGATTTTTGAAGGGTTGTTGCGTGCTCATCAACTGATCTAAGCTTTTGGCAATCTCTTCTAGGGCTTTCCTATCCTTTTCCTTTAGCTGTGCCTTGGGATTAATCAAGCTTACATTTCTTTGTTTGTAGCCTTCAAAGCTCAATACATAAGTCAAGATCGAAATTCCAATTAAAAAGGGATTGTAGAAGAAGCGGTTGAAGTAGTAATAGTCTTCGTGATTGAAAAAGCGAATGAATAGAAAATCGACGGTGTAGATGGCTGCGACAAAATAGTAGAACCTTTGAGTGTTGGTCAATAACTTTTTCGTGAATGGATAGGTTTTAGGATTTCTAGCAGTAGGTTCGACTTCTGCTAAGGCACGTTGAGAACGGTGTATGTAATATAGAATGAGCAAAGATGCAATAAATGGGACAGTAGAATAGTTCATCCAGACGGCATAGCCCCAATAGCCCAACCAGGACAGGCTTTCTCTGGTTCCGTCCCAATAGAAGTTTTGGGATCGTACAAAAATGCTCAGCGCAATTTGGATGAGAACAGGAATAAATAAGAGTTGGTCTGTTCTTGAGAATTGATACTGCTCCTTGATGCTGGCTTTGATATATAGATAGATTAAGGCTCCATAACACCAACTCAGCTCTAAAGTGAGATGATACCACCAATCATATTTCCCAATTCCAAAGTAGATTAAAATCTGATTGAGTAGGCGATAACTGAAAAGTAGCAATAGAAAGGCTAGAAAACTGTTTTTATAGCGATGAGACTTAGTGAGAAAGAGCTTCATGCCAAAAAATACGCCTTGCACACAGCCAATGGACAGTAGAATGAGCATGATGGAATTGAACAGATCAGGCATAGGTAGATCCCTTATTTGCTGTACAACTAAACATGAAAACAGATACTATTTTAGCTCAAAAACCTGGCCTAGAGTAGGGATTTCTACTTGTCGGAAGCCATTTTCGTCTAACATCTCCCGGAAGTTTTCTTGTCGATCTAGTACCCCATGTACTAAGAAAAGTTTTTTCAAATGCCCACGTTGATTATGGATGAAATCTACCATTTCGTTTCGATCAGCGTGTGCAGAGAAAGAGTCCATGATTTCAACATCCGCTTTGACAGGTTTGAGGTCACCAAAGAGCCTCAGTTCTTCGGCACCGTCGCGGAGTTTTCCTCCGGGCGTATTAGGGGAGCAGTAGCCAACAATTAGAATGGTATTTTTCTTTTTATCCATACTATTGTACAGATGGTGCTTGACCCTACCCGCGTTCATCATACCGGAGGCACTGATGATAATACAAGGCTCCGTGGTATGATTTAGGTGCTTGGAAACCTCTACCGACTTGACGTAGGTCAAGGCATTAAAGCCGAAAGGATTATCATCCACAAGCATATACTCATGTAGTTGGTTGTCGAAGCATTCTGGATGAGCACCGAAAATAGTTGTGGCATTAACAGCGAGTGGGCTATCTACATAGACGGGAATATGTGGTAACTTACCTTTGGTTTCCAATTGATCCAGCATGTATACGATCTCTTGCGTTCTTCCAACGCTAAAAGCAGGAATCAGAAGTTTACCTTTCTTTTCGACGCAAGTCTCTTTAATGATTTCCAGGAAGCGTTCCATCTCAGATGGGGCGGCCATATGATCTTTATCTCCATAGGTCGATTCACAGATAAGGTATTCAACTTCTGGCATTGGGATCGGATCACGTAGAATCGGCCTATTGGGTCGACCAATGTCCCCGGTAAATCCTATCATTCTAGTCCGGCCATTTTCACGAATTTTCAATGTTACGCTAGCACTACCTAGAATATGCCCTGCATCTCGGAACAATACCTCTACTCCCTCATGAATTTGAAACCAGCGATCGTAAGCGTAGCTGACGAACTGCTTCATGGTCTGATGTGCATGTTCGGCTTTGTACAAAGGCTCTCTCACTTCAAATTTCTTTCCCTTCTTTTTCATCCGCTTATTGTAGTATTCTGCATCTCTGGTCTGTATCATCGCACTATCCAACAGCATGATAGAGCATAGACTACGGGTAGCATGTGTACTGTGGATACAGCCGGAGAATCCTTCTTTCACCAATTTAGGGATGCGCCCGGAATGGTCGATGTGGGCGTGAGAAAGGATAAGACAGTTGATTTCCTCTGGTTTGAACAAAAAGGTCTCGTTGAAGTCCTTCATGTGGTTACTGTACCCTTGATATAGGCCACAATCTAGTAGAATCTTATAACCATCACTAAGGGTAATCAAATGGCAACTTCCGGTCACTTCGCGTGCGGCACCACAGAATTGTACAGTCATGTTTTTGCTTATTGTAGTCAGCTCTATTGAGAGAAGTACTCAATATATAAAGAAGTTGCTTAAAAAACATTCTTAAACACCAGCAAAGAAAAAACCACCCGCGGAAACGAGTGGCTTACCCTTAATATAAAATTGGATTAGTATAAAATGCTTAATTAAAAGCCGGGTTAATGGGCTAGTTGTGCTTGACCTTCAGCGCCCCATAGTTGAGGCGTGCCTTGATCAGCGCTTCACCAGCATTGCTTCCTTCATGGCCCATCACTTCGTGGGTGGTAGATTTTGCCTTTTCGTAGGTAATGGTCATCGTTTTAGGATAGCCAATACCTGCGTAGTCGGCTAGCGCATCCAGTTTATACTGGGCTCCGGGTTCCACCCCTACTTGGAAGTCAGTAAATCTGCCTAGGAGGTTTACCGCGGAAAAACCTTTTGCCATGCGGGAAATAACCAGTCCTCCGTTATCTAGTTCTACATCTAGTTGCTTAACTACTTTGGATGCGGTTACGATAGAATATTTAGAGTCAACAAAAACATTGGAGGCCTCGACGATTTCAATATTGTCATATTGGCCACTATTTCTGAAGTTTGCGACTTGTCCTAGTTTATAATTGTCGTATTTAGAATCCACCCGTACATCTTGGGCATCATCAATCGAAAGATTACTATATCGAGAAGAGATATTTACTTCTTCTGCTGTGGTTAGCTTTAAGGTACAATGGTTGAGGTTGGCATCTACATACTTGGCTTTATCAATTCGACCATTGCAGAAGGCAAGATTCAATTCCGTCTCTTCATCCAATCCAGCAAACTGGAAATTACCATACTTCATGTCTACGGTAGCACTCTCCTCTAGCTCACCTACTAAAACATCACAATGCTTTGTGTCTAGCTCTAAGTGAATGCTAGCTGGCATATGAATCTCGTAATTGATCGTATAGTCCGTTTTATTGTCACCCCAACCTGCCCACCAGTCTTTATTGGTAGATATATTAGTCGCCGCTTTCACATAGTTTGGGTTATTGGTGAAATCGACATTGATTCGTTCAAAAACTTCTTGGGCTGAGGTTTCATTCAAGGTGCGGACTACCATTTGTACTTCGACCTTCACCCGATTCCGATCCCAAGTATTTACTTCAACCTTGCCGTACTTCGTAAGCACTTCTACTGTTCCATCAGGGCTAATATCAAACTCCTTCTTGATTGTCTTCGTGAACTCCCGTCTGCCTTCTTCCTCATCAGAAGGTACCCCTGCTGCGCCCAATAGAATGATCAATAGCAACCAAGCTACTCTAGGGGCCTTAGCCAAGTTAGGGAAAGTAGCTATTCGAGTATTCCCGTGTTGCTTAGATACTGATTTCATTGTTCTTCTTCTTTTTAATTACCGGCTCTGCGTTTGGTGTTTCAGATCCGATACGTTCCAACACCCGCTCAAGAATCTTAACCTTGATCTGATAACTTCGGATCAAATTGGTTATGATTTGTTCTTCCGCTCCTTTAGGAGCTACTTCTAGCTCTAGGCGAAGCTCTTCCATGGCTTCGTCGATGAACTGGAGGTCTCCAACTACTTCTTGATCTTGAGGGAAGCTGGCCAATTGTGCAGATTTTTCTTCTATTTGCTCCAGGTAATGTTGTTCTAGCTCAACCAATTCTGGAGAAATGTCCGGAAGGATAGTGGCTAGTACACTGGGAGGAGCTTGCGTGGCCTGCGTTAGGTAACTACCTATCAATCCTCCGGCGGTAAAAATCATGAGTACCGCTGCTGCAATCTTCAGCAATCTTCGGCTAGTTAATTGCTTAACCTTTTGCTCCGTTAAAGACTGCTCGATCACAGCCCAGCTTTTCAAGCTGGGATAGGCGTCATCAAATGACTCCCGGTTATCTTTGATAAATTTTTCGAGGCTATCTTGGTGCATATCTCTATAATAAGATCTTGAGAGCATTTAGTATCTCTCGGATCAGTTTAATAGTTTGAAAGTAAAGATTTGTTCTTCAATAATTCCTTCAGTTTCTTTTTCGCTCGACTGTACTGTGACTTGGAAGTCGCTTCCGTCACATTCAGGATCTGAGCGATCTCCTTGTGATCATAGCCTTCCAACGAATATAACGAAAATACTACCCGATAACCATCTGGAAGCTGGAATAGTGCTTTCTTGATGGCATCTACATTTACTCTCCCTCCACCTAAGTCATCCTCTTGGTGAGAAAGCTCATATTCGTAGTTATTGGTCAGGTCTTCAAAGTAAATCCGCTTCCGCTTAAGGAAGTTGATACAATTGTTGACTACAATTCGCTTAATCCACGCTCCAATGGAGGATTGATAGCGAAAAGTATGGAGCTTGGTAAAGACATCGATGAAAGA
The DNA here is from genome assembly GCA_013214355.1 of Saprospiraceae bacterium. Lineage (GTDB taxonomy): Bacteria > Bacteroidota > Bacteroidia > Chitinophagales > Saprospiraceae > DT-111. The sequence goes on from JABSSL010000017.1 coordinate 67,671, forward strand.
GTTCTGTAGCAGGTCTTCCGCATCACTTTCTCTACCTACCATACGCAAACAGATGTTGTACATACCTTTGGCATATAGTCGGTAAAGCTCAAATTGAGCCTGGCGATTTCCCCGTTTACATTCCTCAACGATATCCCGGTGTGTACTTATGTAATCCAACTTTTTTAACTCGGGTTTTGATGTTGAGCTTATTTTTCTTTTAGGTATCATGTCCAAATTCCGTCTAATCAAGCCTTCTCGGGTTAAGAGGGCATGGTTTATGAGACATGAAGCAAAAACTATAGTCTTCTGATAATGAGCGTATTTTGGTCTTTGCTACATGGATAACTAATCCTCAAGAAACAAGTTTCTATGTCTATAGACAAGCATAATCGACAAGGGTTGCATCCTAGGCGGTGAATACCGCTTGTCTAGCGGTTTACGTCGGAATCGGAAAGAAGAAAATGTGGATCTGGAAGGTAAGTTTGTTCTTTAATAGCAATCCCAGTGGAACCATACTTTATCAAAGTTCAAAGCCTTTAGGTCACTTTCTTTGATGAAGAAATGCGCGGTTCCCATGTCCCCCCACATACTTTCTATATCATTGTCGGTATCGAATTGACAGAGTAGTAGGTAGGGGTCCTCTTGATTACGGGGATCCTCTTGCGCAAAATGTGCATAGCCACCAATCTTATGACCATCGGATGAGACAGAGTTACCATACAATTCGTAGACGGGCCATTGTTGCTCGCCAAACTGCTCGAAAAAGTCCTTTCCCATTAGCTGAGGAAAAGCATGATCTTCGATTGGTACCAGTTCTTTTGAGAGGATGAATTCCATGCCAAAACTAGTACCAGGATATACAGGTAACTCCCCAAATTCCCTCAAAAAGGAGAAATCAGTGGTTAGCTTAGCTGGATCTTCCAATACATCAGGAATGTAGATGAGCCGAAAACGTTCCTGAGAAAGTGGATTTTCATTATCCTGTCCATAGCTTTGATCATCCGATATGTAGAACTGCAGGATGCCTTTCTCCGGGAATGGAGCTAGGGACGGTATATCTCCAAAATTGAGTTGTCCTAGGAAAAATAAATCTTCTCCATCACTATCAGTAGGATAGGCTTGTTCCTGCGATAAATAGGGTAGTCCGCCAAATTTGCTTTCCCACAGCTTGGGTTCCTCCTCCGTTGGGATTACTTCAATGAACTGCCGAACAGATGCCTTTAGCTGTTCCTCGAAAGGCTGAAGGATGTCCGGCAATTCAAGTTTATGCTCATTTTCCATGTGGGAAAGTTAAGCAATCTCCTTCTGATTTACTTATCCAAAAGTCGGTTTAATTCTAGGCCTAGGGTGTTGAATTCATTTCTTTCTAATGCTTTCTCCGCAAAAGATCGCGCCTGCTTTTTCTTTTCATTCATGAAGTAGGCGTTGGCTAAGTTAGCGTAGGTAAAATCTTCCGCTGGAAATTGTTCCTGGTTGTATTGGTATACAGCGATAGCTTTTTCGAGTTCTTTATACTGTACCAGACGTTGGGCGAACATATCAAGGAACTGTGGAGCGTGTACAAACTTATGCTCTTGCTCGTCTTTATGCGCTGCAAAATACTCGAGTCCAGCACTGGCCCCTTTTTCTATAATTAGGTCATAAATAGCTTTCCCAAAGGGGTGATTGAACAGACTGTAGCGATCCGTATTGCGAATGGCCATCGTCATCACCAATTCGATATCTATCCCCTCATTGATGCTCCGATGGAAGAACTCCCCTTCTTCTCCAAGACCAAAATCATTTCGATTCAATTGGAATTTTCCCGCTAGTGTGAAGCGCTCATTGCCCCAAGGGTCTGGATTTAGTTCATCAATGATTTGGAAAGGAATTTGAATCTGTTTGACCTGGCCTTTAATCTGAATAGTTCCGCTTAAAGCATAACCATCCGAATCCTTTACTACTTTTTCACTGCTGAAGGTAATGTAGGGGTGATTCTCCACATCGAAGAAATCTGCTCGCTTAAGATGATCGTCACGAAATTTGACATTGGTGTTGATAGTGGATACGTCAATGACTACCGAGGCTGATAGTTTAGTTATATCATTGGGGTCATATAATACGTGCCCCCAGTAGTTACCGAACGAACCAGGGACCTTGATCACTTTGGAAAAGTAGGTGGAAAAGGTGATGCTGCTGTGGCCATCATCTATGGGAAAGGCCCGGTATTGCGCATCGAGATATTCAATCGAAATGGAACTAATGAGCAGAGAGATAATCCAAAGTCTTCTAAGCATAATCGTGTGATTTAAATGGTGAATTGGAGACACAATTACGCGCTAGACTTGCTAAATGTCGCCAAGCCCGAACGGGGTTAACTCAATTGCTAGCTTTTTTTGGTGGAAGAAAATTCTTTTAGCGTGCTTTAAAGTATTGGGAAGGGGTTTGTCCGGTCAATTTTTTGAAATAGCGGATGAAAGAGGTTTTATTATTGAAGCCACATGCGAAAGCCGCTTCGAGCAAACTTACTTTGCGACGCTGTTCTCGCGTCATGTAGTCGATGACCTCTTCCACTCGATAGCTATTCACAAAGTCAAAAAAACTTTTCCCAAAGTGTTCGTTTAGTAGTTGGGATAGTTGGTAAGGAGGGATGGCCAGCTCCTGTGCCATTCCCCGTAAGGTTAGTTCGTTATTGAGGAATGGTTTCTCGGATTGCATATAGTCCTTTACCCGTTCTTTGAGCTGTAGGGCTTTCTCTGGCGTGAGGGCTGATTTTTCATATTTCTTTCCATTCCTATTGTCGGCCGGCTGTGGTTCAGGTGTTTCGATTCGTTGGAAGAGTGATACGTGTTGAAAACTACGGTAACTGATTAGGTAAGTTAGCACCACCATCGGAATGACGTAAAGGAAATCTAGTTCTCGAATGTAAAGACCTAACCAAGGCGAAAGGATCAGGAAAGCCAAGGCCAAAAAGGTGAGAACATAAAACCCTAACATCAGTTGGCTGAGCCAGACAACCGTACTCCTTTCCCGTTCCGTGTATTGATTTTCTTGGGTTTGAGTAAATGCCGTCAACTGTTTCCTGCTCGCCCACAAGTAATAAAGCAAATGAATGAATTGCAATGGGAAAAGAATGAAATAAATGTAATACCAAATATCGTAGTCTAATTAGGATAAGCCAAGTAGATTAGGATGCCGTAATTAACGGCGTGGGGATGAAGTCTCCACGCAAAAGCCAGCGGAAACACAACAAAGAAAAGAAGGAAAGGAATGAAATGCCGTAAGCGCTTCTTAGCGAAGGCTTCTTTGGGATAGATTAACGCTCTTTGATAAAGTAGTAGCAAGGGACCAACCGCCAACCACGCACCTAATCTCGTTCCATAGAACCAGGGAAAAGGGACATTAACTACCCCTCGAATAGCCAAGAATTCTAACTGTAGCCAAGTCAAGACAAATAAAAGAGCCGCTAAATAATAAATAGCTAATTTCTTCTGACGGAATCGAGAAATGATTAGGCTGAGGAGCAATACTCCCTGTCCAACTCCAAGAATGATAAGTACATCAAGTGGGTCGAAAGAAAATGTCGGCACAGTCCAGGCTATTTTGCTCTAAAATAAGCATTAAGCGCCATTTTAAAGATCATTGCCTTTTAGGCCGATTTCTTGAGTTGTTCTTTTAAGGCAAATAACTCATCGCGGAATTGAGCTGCGGAAATGAAATCCAATTCCTTGGCTGCTTTTTTCATTTTGCGGTCGGTTTGCTCGATCATAAGCTCGATCTGTTCTCGGGTCAGGTAGCCGATCAGTGGATCTGCCGCTACACTTGGCGTGTCATCCTCAATGTAGGCCTTGCTGTTTTTGCCACGAATATCCAAGATAGATTTCTGTTCCATGATCTCTTCTTTGGATTTCTTAACCGTGGTGGGAACTATACCATGCTCCTCGTTATAGGCCATTTGGATGGCGCGTCTTCGGTTGGTCTCGTCAATGGTTCTTTGCATCGAATCCGTCATCTTGTCTGCGTAGAAAATGACCAATCCGTTGGAGTTACGAGCTGCCCGACCAGCCGTCTGGGTTAGAGATCGGTCGTTCCGCAAAAAGCCTTCTTTGTCCGCATCAATAATGGCAACGAGAGACACTTCAGGTAGGTCTAGCCCCTCTCTTAGCAAGTTCACACCTACTAACACATCAAATCCACCCAGTCTTAGGTCTCGGAGTATCTCAACCCGCTCCATGGTGTCCACTTCTGAGTGTATATATCTCACCTTGATTCGGAGTTTACTCAAGTACTTGGTGAGTTCTTCCGCCATTCTCTTCGTTAGGGTAGTAACGAGTACTCGTTCATCTCTTTTGATTCGCTCATCTACTTCTTCCAACAAATCATCAATTTGATTCAAACTGGGTCGCACCTCGATAGGAGGATCCAGTAGTCCTGTTGGTCGAATCAATTGCTCCACAATTAAGCCTCCCGTTTGCTCTAGTTCATAGTTGCTGGGAGTGGCGCTAACAAAGATGGTTTGATTGACTATACTTTCAAATTCTGTAAAGTTTAAGGGCCTATTATCCATTGCCGACGGCAAACGGAAACCAAAATTCACGAGGCTTAGCTTCCTGGCTCGGTCTCCTCCATACATGCCACGGACTTGAGGGATGGTTACGTGACTTTCGTCAATCACCAGCAAAAAGTCATCTGGGAAATAATCAAGGAGGCAGAAGGGACGAGTTCCTTGTCTTCTACCATCGAAAAAACGAGAGTAATTCTCCACACCATTGCAATAACCCAATTCACGGATCATTTCAAGGTCGAAAGTGGTGCGCTCCCGGATACGTTTGGCTTCCAGTAATCTTCTTTCTTTCTCGAAGTATTTTTCCTGTTCGTGCAGCTCGTCTTCAATTTCGCGAATGATCTCATTCATACGTTCCTTCGGTGCCACGTATAAGTTGGCGGGAAAGATAGCCGCTGTTTCCATACTTTCAATCCGCTTGCCAGATTCAATTTCTAGCCGCTCGATCTCCTCAATCTCATCTCCAAAGAAAGTAACTCGATAACCGTAGTCTACGTACGGTAAGTTGATGTCAACCGTATCTCCTCTCACCCGAAAAGTAGCTCGTCGGAAATCCGTCTCTGTGCGGGAATAAAGACTTTCCACTAGGCGATACAAAAAATTATTACGAGAAATACTTTGTCCTTGCTGTATTCTTATAATGCTACTTTTATAATCCTCGGGATTACCCATACCATAAATACAAGAAACGGAGGCTACAATGATGATGTCACGACGACCAGAAAGCAGCGAGGAGGTAGCTCGGAGTCTAAGCTTGTCCACTTCTTCATTAATCTGTAGATCCTTTTCTATGTAAGTGTCTGTAACAGAGATATAGGCTTCGGGTTGGTAATAATCGTAATAGGATACGAAGTATTCCACTGCATTATTCGGGAAAAAGGATTTGAATTCCCCATACAATTGTGCAGTTAAGGTCTTGTTGTGGGTTAAGACAAGGGTAGGGCGATTCAGCTTTGCGATCGTATTCGCAATGGTGAAGGTTTTACCAGAACCTGTAACCCCCAAGAGCACTTGGGCTTTTTCACCAACATCAACGCCTTGTACGAGTTGCTTAATCGCTTGGGGCTGGTCCCCGGTAGGTTCGAATGGAGAAATCAGTTCAAAACTCACAGTTCAGTATTTTCATTGCAATTAAATAGGTAATCCTCCTAGCATGACTTGGCTAGCAGGTATCTCCTGTATTGCTCATTTAGGTCCTTTCACGAAAGTAGGATAAAAGTACCTCAATACAACAAAAATTCTCTGTATGTGGTTCTCGTCTAGATAAGAGGTCAAGTAAGGATTGCCATATTAGCTAACTAGGGCACCAGATAGCTCCCTGTTCACATAATACATGTCGATTTGACCTTTATTTTTAGCTTGGACTTTTCCTCTGTATTCGCATTCAAATTTGTATCGAACCAAGTTGTAAGTGGTTTCGGAGATATTCACTCGACCTGGATCACTGTTAGACTCGACTCTAGAGGCCGTATTAACGGTGTCTCCCCAGATGTCATAAGCAAACTTCTTCACACCCACTACACCAGCGACGACTGGTCCGGTATGAATACCGATTCGTGCTTCAAAGTAGGGCTTGCCGATACGCTTGCGTTCCTGCTTTTGCTCTTCTAAGAAAAGCTGCATTTCTAAGGCTGCTTTAACAATGCTGTTGGGCATTACTCTACGTTCCGTCAGACCACTCGCACACATATAGGCATCACCAATGGTTTTGATCTTCTCGATGTCTTCATATTGCCCAATGATAAAATCAAAAGCTTTGAAGCATTTATCTAATTCTTCTACCAGTTCTTCCGGACTTAACAATTCAGAAATCCGAGTGAAATTCTTAAAGTCGGTGAATAAAACGGTGACCTCATCAAATCGACGAGCCCTTGCTTTCCCACTTTCCTTTAATTCTTCGGCAATAGGTTGAGGTAATATATTGAGCAGTAGTTCATCTGAACGTTGTCGTTCTTCTTCGATGATCTTGTTTTTCTCCTCTAGCGAAACATTGGCTCGCCGTTTTGCGCGATAGCGACTGTAGAACAATAATGCTAGCAGGAATACGCCACCAGCAGTAGCGATGGAAAGGTTGCGCAGGTTTTCACTTTCCTTAGCAATAAGCTGGGCGTGCATGAGGTCATTCTCAAGTTCCTTTTTAGCCAATTCCTCCTTCGCAGCAGCTTCACTTAATTTATCGATCTCTTCAGCTCGTTTTTCTGCGGTTCTTTCTGCTTTTTCCTTTTCCTTCGCCAAATCGCCTAGTTCTTTTTCCTTTTCGGAAATCTCACTTTCTCGCTCTTGGTTTACTTTCAACAGTTGTCTCTGCTTTGCCTCTAGCTGAGAATTATTTGCATCGACCTGTTCCATTTCCAACTGCAAATTCCTAACGTCAAACTCCAGCTTATCTTTCTGCTTCTGTAAATCCACTTTGGATCTTTCTAGGGCCTTTTTCTGCATTTCAAACTTTCTTTCCAAATCCCCCATACTGGTTCCGGATTGGCTGAAATAAGAAAAAGCTTCCTGGTTGATTTCATAGGCACGGCGATAGTTTCGCTGTTTGGTAGCCAGTTTACTTCTTTTGTCCACACTTTTAATGATCAAGTCTGCATCTCCAGCAGCTTTGGCATATCGAGTGGCGCTTTTCAACCAGACTTCTTGATTCCGTGTATTGCGATCTCGCTCATAGATTTGGGCTAAGAGGTAGGCTGAACCGGCAGCGACATTATTATTTTTGATTTCGGTGGACTGAGAGTGGGCTGCTTTCGCATATGAGAGTGCCTTATCGGTATCTTTTCTCAGATAAGCTTCGCCCAGCTGAAAATTGAGATACATTTTCTCTTTAGTACTACTTGCTTCTTTGAGTTGTTGCTCGAGATCAGCTATGTCTTGTCCCCAAGCTGTAAACCCCAAAAGTACAAAGGCAAATAGGCTAAGGAGGTATTTGATTTGCTTACGCATTCCTACTTTAATTCTAATCTTATTCAAAAAAATGCTTCCCCTCTGTTTGTGTTTTAAAGTTTTCTCAGAAACTGATAATGGCTCAGTAATTTGCTTTCTTCAAAGCGAAAGCTGTTGATGGTGGCTCTAAATTAAGAAGAATAGGCATGGCGATACATACAACATTGCTCTTATTTTAACGCAAATTCCGTTAAAAGTTACATCAAAAATCGGAAACAATTGTTTGTTAGGCATGAATACGACTCAAATCGTGACGATCACTTTCTTCCAATTTGCAGGTATGAAGCGGAAGTGGTGGGGTTTTAAACAGATGGGGTTGGCGCCGGCTCAGTTGGCAGAGATCCCAGGTTTAGTTTTCTCTAAGATGCTTGGCAGCGGTGGGGGAAATGGCTTTCAAATCTGGCCGAATCTCGGAGTTTATGGCTTGCTTGGGGTTTGGGAATCAGAAGCTGCTGCTCATGCTTTCATACCAGAGCACCCACTTTTTACAGAGCTAAGTGAAAAGAGTAGAGAACAATGGACGGTATTTATGCGCACTTCGATGGCACATGGTACTTGGGATGGTGTAAATCCATTTGAAGGGAAGGAAAAGGTAGATGAAGAGGCTCCGATCTGTGTGATTACCAGAGCAACGATTAAAACAAATAAACTCTGGCAATTTTGGCGTTTTGTTCCGCGTGTAAGTCGTGCCGTTGGTGATCAAACGGGACGACTATTTTCCGTAGGAGTAGGAGAATTACCCTTGATACAACAAGCGACCTTCAGTTTATGGAATAGTAGCCGAGAGATGAAGGCCTATGCCTATCATGACAAATACCATAAAGAGGTAATTCGTAGAACAAGAGAATTGGGGTGGTACAAGGAAGAGCTGTTTGCGAGATTTACTCCTTATGCTGAGCGCGGGACTTGGCAAGGAAAATCCCTAATTACGGATTTGGCGATGAGCCCAAAGTAAAAGTTTAGGCCAAGTCTAAAAATATCAGCTCACAAACGGGGTCTTTTTCGGCTTACTTCTTATTTTGCTCTTGTAGAACTAATTCTTCTCAAAAAGCACCTTTATGGCCCAGTCCCTCACCTTTCTTTGTGTCTCTTTCTACTTCAAAGGGGGAGATTTTTTGAAAGCCTGCAAAGCAGCAGGAAATCGTGTTTTTCTACTCACACACAAGAAATTAGAGCATCATCCTTGGCCTAAGGAGGCGATCGATGATATTTTCTACTTGGAGGATGATTCTAATTCTCCGACTAATTTGGAGCATATGATCGAGGGTACGGCTTGGCTCATGCAAAGAAACAAGATAGATCGTATTATAGCTCTGGATGACTTCGACGTAGAAAAGGCTGCCCTTTTACGAGAGACCTTTAGAATTCCAGGTATGGGACAAACTACAGCAAGGTACTTTCGGGATAAATTAGCTATGCGCGCTCGGGCACAAGATGCCGGAATTGCTGTCCCTCCATTTTCATCTCTTTTTACAGACGAGGATATTAACAATTTTGCCAACACGGTAGAAGCGCCATGGGTGGTAAAGCCAAGATCTGAAGCTTCAGCTACGGGGATTAAGAAGGTACATTCAGCTGAAGAGCTCTGGGCAGTTGTGCATGAATTGGGATCCAAGCGGCATGACTACTTGGTAGAGCAGTTTAAGCCCGGTGATGTTTATCATGTTGATGCCTTGACCGTAGATGGGGAAAATATCTTTTGCCGGGTATCCCAATACCTCAATACGCCTTTTGAAGTGGCTCATGGAGGAGGCGTATTTCGGTCTCATGTCTGTGCGTTCGATGGGGAGGACGATAAGGCTTTGCAAGCGCTTAATGTAAAAGTCATGGAAGCTTTTGGGATGCAGTATAGTGCTTCACATACAGAATACATAAAATCTAAAGAAACAGGTGAATACTATTTCTTGGAAACTGCCTCTCGTGTAGGTGGTGCTCATTTGGCAGAAATGGTTGAATATTCCTCTGGTATCAACTTATGGTCGGAATGGGCGAAACTGGAAGACGCCATTGCTAAAGGTGAATCCTATGAATTGCCACCGGTTCGCAATGATTATGCTGGAATCATTGTCTCGCTATCTAGGTTTGAACACCCGGATCATTCTGGGTTTACGGAGCCTGAGATTGTCTGGCGCCTTGATAAACCCTATCACATTGGGTTAATTCTCCAATCGGGTAGCAGGGAGAGGGTGCTGGAACTTTTAAATGACTACGTTGATCGCATTTTTCAAGATTTTCATGCCAGCGCTCCCGTTCCAGATAAACCGATGGACTAATTATTGTCTTTTACAGGGGACTAAATCTAAGATGGTTTTTTATATGTCCACGGCCACAGAAGCAACCTTTTCCTGCTTTCGAGCACTTTATGAAAAAAAGGTTTTACTTTAGAAGGTGGTTCGTTGGGCCTTTCCAACACTAATTATCATTTCTTCTAATTCGAGACCTTGAACGGAGAAAACACACAATCGCTTATCAAGAAATGCAAAGCGGGTGACCGGCGAGCGCAAGAAGAGCTCTATCGCCAGTACAGTCCGATGCTGATGGGTGTTTGTTTACGATATGCTTCCAATAAAGAAGAGGCTGAAGATTTTCTCCAGGAGGGCTTTGTGAAAATATACGCCAATCTCTATCAATACAAGCCGATAGGTTCTTTTAGTGGCTGGTTGAGAAGAGTAGTGATCAATGTAGCCTTACAAAAACTCCGCCGTAAGAAGACCCAGTTTGTTGACGTTGAAATTGAACATCTAGCTGAATCGGTTGAAAGTACTGAAGATATTTTCAGTCAATTTGGTGCAAAGATGCTGATTCGTCTGATTCAGCAACTTCCCGATGGTTATCGGACAGTTTTTAATATGTACGTAATTGAGGGCTACTCTCATAAGGAGATAGCGGCCAAACTGGAAATTAGTGAAGCGACTTCAAAATCCCAATTATCTCGAGCTAAAGCTGCCTTGAGGAAAATGCTAGAGCAAGTAGTATGATATGGAACGGAGAGATCAACTAGAAGAATTTGTGAAAAATCAGTTATCCCATTACGAAGAACAACCTAGTGATGGGCTATGGAGGCGAATTGAAGGGCTTATCCCTATGCCTAAACCAGCTGCCAAACCCCCATGGTTTTGGGGATTGCTAGGTGCTCTTTTACTTCTAGGAGGAATAGTAATTTGGCATTTTTATAGCGTTAAGCAATGGAAAGAAAAGGTGGAAGAGCAAGAAATAGCCATCCAAGAGTTATGGAGTGAATTGGAAAGCTTACAAGGAGATGTGTTAACGCAAAAAACTACAACCAATGAGCAAGTCGCTAACTCTACCAACAGTACTTCAGTAAGTAAAACTACAAAGGTAACATCTGCTGCTGCTCAAAGCTATCCGTCTTCCTTCTCTGATACTCCAAAACAGAAAGTTGCCAAGACAGGGACTTATTCAGAGGAAGATGAAACGAAGCCACTCACACCCTTGAAAACCCATACAGTGGAGCGCTCTACTCAAGTATTGAATGAAACCTCCATCTCACAGTTGGCCGTACCGGCCTTAAATCCGCTTGAGAGTAAAGGAAATCTTACTGAACTTCAAGATCCACTCGTGGATCTCCAGCCTATAGCATTGTCTCCAATCAGAACGCCCAGGTGGTCAGTAGGTGCTTGGATGGAGGGCACAAACTTTCATGATAATCCTTTAAATGCATTGTGGAGACGTGCTGGAAGGGCAGAAGATGCAAGTGGAGATACTCCTTCCTTTTATGCCAATAATCCTTCGAGCACTAACACGCTTGGCTTCTTCCTAGATTTTGACCTTAACCGTCGTTGGTCTATACGGACAGGTCTAGGGATCAAGGATCAGCGTAGACCGCTGGGAGGGGACTTTGTCTTTGCCTATACCTTGGAGGATAGCCAGATGAATGCCCTTGGACATTCTGCTAGCCCTTATAACTACTATGACGAGGGTCACAATATTAGCATCCGTACCATAATTGCCAACGAATTGTCCAATGAACCCAATGGATTAGAACCTGGCGAGCTATTTGAAATGGACTTCGCGGCCTACCAACAAACCTTATACGTGAGTTTCCCGCTGTGGCTTAGCTACCGAATGGGGAACGGACGCCTTAAATATCATTTGCGAACAGGGATGGTTTGGAATGACTTAATCGGTAATAGTTCCAAGATTCGGTATTTATCCTTTTCCTTTTCTCAGCTTTACTATCAGGGGCATGCGATCAATGATGGTACCATTCAAGTTGGGTACTTAGATGTTGGTCTTGGATATGGTGTGGAGTATGCCTTGAGTCCGAAGTTCGGGGTTTACTTTGACGGGGTGATGTATAAATCAGTGACTCCGATTTTTGATCGCCAGCCTTTTTCTTTGGGAATGGGTGGTGGGTTGCGTTACCGGCTTTGATGATTTAAAACCGATTCGAAGAAGCGCGTAACAATTTGTTCAGCCTTTTCTTCTAGCGGAAATGAATCTGGGAATAGTAGCCAGGTGTTGGAAACTCCATTGTGGAAGGCTAGCATCTCCCAAGCTAAATCAGCACTGTTTACACTTTCTTTGAGACTTTTATCCATCTTTCCTTCCTCGATAACTTCCGTCAAATGATCCAAAAGTAATCGCAGACTATTCTTCTGTTGTTCGATTTGAGGGTCCAATTCTGGGAGTTGTTCTGTCTTGAAAATGATGACACGCTGGAGTTCTCGAAAGCCCTGGTCCTCAGCGAGCAGTAGGAATGAACGGGTCAAGTAGGCCTGTAAGCGACTAGCGGCCAAGCCAGGACCAGATAAAATACCGTGCAGTTCGTTAAAACTATGGCGGGATTTTTCGTAGATGAGTTGTTCGTAGAGGTCAACTTTACTTTCGAAGTGCCAATAGATGGCTCCTTTGGTGACCTTGGCCGCTGAGGCAATTTTACTAAGGGAAGCACCAGAATAGCCCAACTCTCCAAATAATCGGAGAGCAATGTCTAAAATGTGAGCCCTAGTTTTTGCCGCGTCTTCCTTGGTCCGTCGCATACATACTGATTGGAATGTGAAATTTAAGGCTTTTTTTTCAGAAAGAGGGGATGTCCATTGTTTTTAGCTGGTACAACCTCCTCGCATTGACCATTTTAGGTGTGATTTCAGCAGCTTTTTAGGGTGAAATAGGCCCTATTCTCCTGATCTTGCACAGGCTTTTTTTTAATCTGCCCACAGTTTTTAACATACCTTATGGGCTGGATTTCTCGTAAAAGAGAATAAAGCGCTAACTTTGGATCATCGAAATATCAACAACACTTCCATAACATGAAAGCAAATCAAGGACTTACAATTGCGGCGGTTATACTCGGATTGCTATTGTTGCTATCCGGGTGGTGGGGCTTCCAGCAACGTAAGGAAAAAACCAACTTACTAGCACAAAACGAACAAATGAATGCCCAACTCTCCGACCTAGAAGGACTAAAGGGAGATTTGGAGCTAGAGATCGATAGCTTAGCTCAAGCATTTGAAGATTTAGCAACGGAGAATGAGAGTTTACAAGGTACGATTGAGGAGACTGAAGCTAGGGCAAACCGAAATGCGCTGGCTATCCGACAATTGAAGAGCCAGAATGCTGCTCAGGTCAATAACTTAAGAGCGGAGATTCAACAGCTGTTAGCAGTCAAGGCAGAACTGGAAAATAACATCAATAATCTGCAAACGGAAAATGATTCTCTTCGAACCAGAACGGGTGAATTGGAAGAGAATCTCAGTGTAGCTAGACAGGAAAACAGCGCCTTGAATGCCTTGAATGCGACAATACAGGATGAATTAAAGGCCTTGACGCTCGCCAATTTCAAGGCTTCTGCATTTCAAGTAGAACTGGAAAGAAAATCCAGCAAAGTAACAGCAAAATCTCGCCGCGCAAGGCGCATTCGAGTAACCTTTGATCTTACCAATGTGCCGGAAGATTATCAAGGGACAAGACCTCTATACTTGGTCATTACGGATGAAACGGGGACGCCGATCAAAACGAGCAACCCAATCCAGGCTACTGCGGCAGTAAATGGTCGAAACATGGAATTGATTGCTGTTAGATCTAAGGACGTAAATATTGAATCGAACCAACGCCTGTCCTTTACACATGATTTGGAAGAAAGACTTCGAGCTGGCTATTATCGAGCTTCTGTCTTCACGGATATCGGCTTACTCGGAGCTACCAGTTTCCGTCTTCGATAAAGACTCTCCTTTAGCTTATGTCCCTTGCCTGAGTAGCTCCCGACGATATGAAACGGGAATACTCAAGCAAGGGTAGATCATTAATTAGATTTTAGGCCAAAATAACATCAGTGATATGCGTTCATCTCACCTACTGTTAACCCTATGCATTGGCATGTCCCTCCTCTCCTGCGTAGGAAAGAAAAAACACAATGAAATCATCGAGGCGCTGAAGACGACTCATGTACAGCAAGTTGACTCGGTGCAAAGTCAGTTAGATACTGCTCGAACTACTATCCGTTCCATGGAGTTGGATCTTGCTGAACGGAAAGGGGAAAACAATGCCTTAACTGCTATGCAGGACAAATTGCAGGGTAAGATTGATGGCTTAGAAGAATCCCTAGAAAACCTAGGGGCGCGAGCGACAAACCAGCAAAATGATTTGGGTAATCAGTTGGATATCCAAAAGAAAGAATTGACGGATAAGTTGACTAAGGTCAAAGCCATTAAGACCCAAATAGAAGATAGTCGAGCTTCGATGTTGAACACAAGTAGCGCCCTGTTGGCCGTTTTAGAGAAGTACGATACGGAAGAATATGCGGTGGAAATCCAGTCAGGCAAAGTGGTAGTAGCCTTAACGGAGAAGTTGTTGTTTCGTTCTGGCAGCACTAGTCGGATGACGGATGATGGAGTAGAAGCCATCGAGAAACTCAGTGAAGTGTTGAACAACTATCCGTTATTTGCCATACAGGTGATTGGGCATACTGACAATCGGCCGGTTCCTCGGAAAGGCCTTGATCGATGGAATTACAGCGCGCTGCGGGCTTCTACTATCACCAAGATGATGGTAGAGGATTTTGATGTAAATCCCAATCAAATTTTGGCAGCTAGTAAAGCGGATTATGCGCCAAGAACATCTAATGAAAGCTCAGAAGGGCGAGCAAAAAATAAGCGTATAGAGCTGATCGTGGCTCCCAGACAAGATTTATTGGTGAAGGACATCGAAAAGGCTTTAACGGCAATCTTGGGAGAGTAATCAATCTTTTGACATTAAACCCTTTAATTTATCGAGAGAAGCCTGGTTATGCGGGAGTTTGATCGCATCCAAAACATTCGCCTTTTCCCGATCTGTGATATGAAAAGAAACAGAAGCTGCTAATTCATCTTCTCTGCTTGAGCGATAGATAAAACGAATGACTTCGAACTTGTCCTGTCCCAGAATATCATAAATAAACCCTAAGGTATTGTCGTGTTCAAATTCTTGGGTGACTAAAACTTTTCCGGCAATACCAATCGGGTTGAAAAGTTTTTTCAAGATACCTTTGTTATCGCTAGCTGGGATTTCCTCAATCTTTTCTGAACTACTGATTTGGAGTAACACCACTCCACTGGTATTTTCTCGTATCCAATCCTGAAACACCTGCAAAAATCGGGTTGCTGACAAGATGCCGTAATTATCTCTTAGCCCAGCATCGGCCACACTTACTCCCGGAGTAGTAGGAAGATGAACCATGGGAAGTACATAAGGATAAGTAGCATTAGCCCGTAAGGCAGTTGTAAATCGTAGCTCCTGTGCTCCTTTATCCTGGAACAACCATTGAAAATCTACGGCATCAATTTCTAGTACTTCTCTGTGTTGAGCAGCTACGGGAGCTTTCATCATGAAAGAAACGCCTTGGGGGGATATAATCAGCCTCCTACTATCATTTAGAATCGATGGGCTGAGATATAGCATGGGAACGATTGCCTGCTGTTCCAAGCTCTTGTAATAGAACAAAGGCTTATCCAGAATAAAGTCTGTATTTTCGTTGAATTGGTCCTCGAAGACGTAGCCTCTGTCTTTATGATACATCTTGTCCGCGTACTCAAACTTTGACCAAGGCAGAAATAGATCATTGGTTGCTATAGTAAAAGCTATAGAGTTGAGTAAATCCTGAGTGATTTTGTCAACGTAAGCTTTGTCGTAAATGTCGATCTCTTGCCCTTGTGACTTTAAGCCATATAATTCCCGCAGGTAAGCAGTGCCTAACATACCTCCTGAGGCGCCAGTAATCAAGGTAGTGTGATCCAGAAGTTGGCCATTGAGCATGCTATCAGCGGTCTGTAATACCTGCATGGTCCAGGTGGCAGCTTTGAGTCCTCCTCCGCTTACACAAAGTACTACCATCTTCGGCTTATGACCCAGCGTATCTGGACTGACTTTGTTTTTCCAATTATTCAAGATGCTGACGGTTCCAGCTCGGTCTTCCTCCACTCGTCCCGACGTACAAATATCTTCCAAGGCTTGATAGGAATATTCTGCAGGTTGAACTTCGTAATCGAGCCCATAGGCTCGGTTATTAACATTAAAGAAATCAAAGCTGGTAATAAAATTGGTGACCAACATCAATAGGATAAAGATGGTGATTTTCCATTCGTTGAACCAATAGGTAATGGCGCCTACAAAAGCATGAATCAAGCTCAGAAGGATGAGAAAGCTGGCTCCAGCAGGTATTCTGAAAAGGGAATAGTCTATTAGCCTACCCAGCAATAACAAAATAACGGTTGTGAGCAATTGGAGAGCAAGCGCATTGAAGTGATTTTGCTTGAAAATATTCATGAGCAAACTAGACTCATAGTGAGCTACACTTCTTACCAGCCTGGACTGAAGTGACTCATTTAGGTAAGTCCGCACATTCCAGGTATTGCGGTCTAGTTTGATATATTCTAGGTCAACTTTTCTCCTTCCTGGCGCTATATTATGGATGAGATTCGGTGGCGCTTGCTGCCGTTTTTGGTAATACCCAATATCCCGATTCGTGAAGTAGAAGTAGATCGAATAAAATAAGATCAAGGTGAACGCTCCAAAAGTTAGTCCTAACCAATTTAGAAAAATTGTCCCGCCTGGTAGCTGTTCATAAGCCCACTGAAAATGGATCAAAAGACCAGAATAAAAAAGATAGAAGCTGAGCGGGATAACGAAGTTGTTGAGACTGAATTTCGTGAAAGGGCGGGTTAAACTCGCCAAAAATGGGAAAAAATGAGCGCTGAGTAGATAAGTGGTAAGGTTCCAACTCATGAAGAATCCCCCGTAGGCTAGGCCCAGGAAAAAGAAACTCCAGAAGTTTACTTCGCCTAAGTATTCGGGATCTAGGAAAAGATATTGTAAGCCCAGTTTCCTCCCTACTTGTCCAGTGATGAGCAAGAGCAAAAATAGCCAGATGAGGATCAAGGAAAGATTACTCCTTAAGTGCAATATGATCAATTGCACTGGGAAGGAATAATAGAAGTTGTTGATCCAGTTTCTCATTGGCTTTCAAGTACCTAGGTTAAAAGTAAAACAAATTTGGAGAAAGGCTAGTTTTGAAGTAAATCGTCGTCTTCTTTGCTAAATGGATAATGCTGTTTTTTATGTACCTTTGATCTCCAATTAGGCAAATTGCATAGTGGCGGTAGTGTCCTCTTTCCAGTACTATATTACTATTTGAAATTCCGCAATCCTTCAAAGACGATAACCCAGAGAAAACTACAGTTCCTGGTACTGGCTTCATATCGCCCTTTTATCATTAAAACACAACGAACATCAGCTAAATAAGTAGAACCGAGGCTAAGCGCGGACATCCTGCGTTTTTCGGTTAGCTACAGTATTGATCTCATTGTATAACCTAAATAGAAAAAAATGAACATTGCGGTTGTTGGTACTGGATACGTTGGTTTAGTAACGGGTACTTGTTTTGCAGAAACTGGAAATCACGTCACTTGTGTCGATATTGATGTAAACAAAGTCGAAAGGTTGAGAAATGGTGAATTGCCCATCTATGAGCCTGGACTAGAAGTTATCTTTGAAAGAAACAAGCGCCAAGGACGCCTTCATTTTACCACACAATTGAAGGACGCTATTGATGAAGCAGAGGTTATCTTCCTAGCGCTTCCTACTCCTCCGGGAGAGGATGGCTCTGCGGACTTATCCTATATTCTGGGGGTAGCAGATGACCTTTCTAAGATAATTACGGATTATAAGGTGGTGGTAGATAAAAGTACCGTACCCGTAGGGACAGGGGAGAAGGTATATGCTACTTTAGCTAGCCGTCTTGATCCCGCCCTTTTTGATGTAGTCTCAAATCCTGAATTCTTGCGAGAGGGGGTAGCGGTGGATGATTTTCTTAAGCCAGATCGGGTGGTACTGGGTTCTACTTCAGAGCGAGCCAGTAAGATCATGAAGACTTTATACGATCCTTTTGTGAGACAGGGTAATCCAATTTATTTTATGGATTTGCGGTCTGCTGAAATGACGAAGTATGCGGCTAACTCTTACTTAGCTGCTCGGATTTCGTTCATGAATGAGATTGCGAACCTCTGTGATAAAGTGGGAGCCAATGTCGAAATGGTTCGTAAGGGGATGGGGAGTGATTCCAGAATTGGTAAACGCTTTTTATTTCCTGGTGTTGGTTTTGGCGGGAGTTGCTTTCCCAAGGATGTGCAAGCGCTGGCTAAAACTGCTGATCAACACGACTATGACTTCAAGATCTTGGACGCTGTCTTATCTGTCAACAAAAGACAACGCTTGAAAGTGGCGGATATGATACAGGATTACTTTGGAGATGAATTGGCGGGAAAGACAGTGGCTCTTTGGGGTTTGGCATTTAAGCCTAATACCGATGATATCCGAGAGGCCCCTGCTCTGTATACCATTGATCAATTACTAGAAGCGGGAGCTAAGATCAAAGTATTTGATCCTGAAGCTATGAGTAATGTCAAAGAGTTATACGGAGATCGCCTATCTTACACCGAAGACCAATATGAAGCGTTAATCGGAGCGGATGTATTGGCTATTGTAACGGAATGGAGCGTTTTTAGAACACCAAGCTTCAAGGTGATGAAAGAGTTATTACAGAACCAGGTCATCTTTGATGGACGGAATCTTTACGATTTAGATCGAATGAAAGAGGAAGGTTTTGAATACTATAGCATTGGTCGTCCCGTTGTAAGTAAAGTCGCCAGCTCGTCAAATCACATTTAAATGTTGAAGAAAGGCACGAGCTCAGCCTATCTTTCGTTGTAAAAGAGATGACAGAGGCAAATGTGATGTTTTTGCCTCTGCCTTATCGCCCTCTTGTCAAGAAAACTAACTATGAATTCTTTTCGGGTATTTTCCGTATTGTGCTTACTTTTTTTTCTAGCATCCTGCGCTAGCGAGAGTAACCTTCCAGAAGGTTTAGAGATGGTGGAACGCACTGACGCTTACGATAACATTGAACGTTATTCTCGTCGAGCAGACAATTATGCCAAGGAAGGGGAATTTATGCGTATTGATCCCGATGGGAATATGATTGAATTGGCCCATTACCAAAACGATACCTTGCAGGGCCCTCGAGTTATGTTTGCTGAAAATGGAGATACCCTGGTTATTGAAAATTACCGCAATGGTATCTTTGATGGAGAATATAGAGCCTATTATGAAGGTAACATCATTGAATTAGTGGGGTCCTATACGGCTAACTTCATGGAGGGGGAGTGGAAGAGGTATTATCAGAATGGGCAATTGATGGAAATCGTTAACTTCAGTGATAATGAAGAAAATGGTCCCTTTATTGAGTACCATGAAAATGGCCAATTGAAGGCCGAAGGATACTATCGAAATGGGGACCACGAACATGGTTTGTTGAAGCTGTATGATGAATCTGGAGAGTTAGCGAAAACTATGAATTGCGAAAATGGGATCTGCCGCACTGTATGGTCTAAGGAAGGCGGTGCAGCAGCAGTAGAATAAATTATGGGGAGAAACGCTCCCTATTTCTAAATGATGGTGAATGAATAAAAATCTACACTCGCTCCTGCTATTGCTTTGTATCAGCCAATTAGGCTATGCCCAGATTGGAGGAATCAACACCTACGAATTTCTGAACCTATCTCCATCGGCTCGCGTGTCTGCTCTCGGAGCGAATCTAATTACGGTTAGGGATGATGATGTCAATCTAGCACTAGCGAATCCGAGCTTATTAAATCCCCTGATGCATCAGCAGATTAGCTTCAGCCATAGCTTTCACCTAGCAGGTATCCAGCATGGCTACGTGGGATATGGGCACCACGCTGAGAAATGGAATACTACTTTCCATGGTGGGATACAGTATGTCAATTATGGGGAAATCGATGCGCGGGATGAAATGGGGATCATAGAAGGGCAATTCAAAGTAGCCGAATATGCGATTAGCATGGGCGGTGCCTACCCCATCAACGAAAGAATGACTGCTGGAGCTAATGTCAAGATGATTAGTTCTCAGTTGGCAGGCTTCAATAGCTGGGGAATTGTTTCTGATGCAGCTTTGATTTACTATGATACCAGTAAGAATTTTACGGCAACCATTCTCTTTCGCAACATGGGGACGCAGTTGTCTACTTACCAAGAAGGAGGTGAGACAGAGCCGCTGCCCTTTGAAGTCCAGCTAGGCATTTCTAAACGGTTAAAATATCTGCCCTTTCGATTCTCGATCATATACCACCATTTCAACCGCTGGAATATCCTTTATGATGATCCCAATGCCGAGCAGGGCACGGTGTTTATTGGAGAGTTGCAAACGGAGCGTAGTCCTACGAGTATATATTTTGACAACCTATTTCGACACTTCATCTTTAATGGAGAATTACTCATCGGGAAGAAAGAGAACTTCCGCTTGCGACTCGGGTACAACCATTTCTTAAGAAGGGAGCTATCCTTGGATAACTTTCGAAGTCTAGCCGGCTTTACCTATGGATTTGGAATTAAGATCAATCGATTTAGATTGGATTATGGGCGGACTACCTTTCATCTCGCAGGAGGGGTCAATCACTTAACCATTTCTACCAATATCAAAGAGTTTCAGAAGTAATCCGCCAGGAGTACACAACTGCTTAGGCATATTTTTGGGCTAACCGCATGTAATAACCAATTACGCCAAAAATTGCCAGGAGGAAAACGATCATGAAGAAGGTGCCGAGTCCTCCGCTCCCACCGGCGGCTAAATCTACCATTCTCCAGAGGATGTAGAACATTAGGCCAAAGATGACTACGTTTAAACCTTGCATCATTTCTCGAGCTAGTTCCACTTGTTTTTTGGCATTATCCTCCGTAAGTTTTACCGGGAAGTTATACGTTTTTGGCTTTAGGTTTCCTATGAAATGCATCATTAGAAATAGAAAGGCGCAAACGCCTGGAATGAAGAATAAAATGTTTTTGGTTCCCCAGCCGTCAGCCTCTCCTTTAGCATTAAAGTGAATGGGAATCTCATCTGGCAGACTAGTGAAATTGGTAATGCTGTAGATGATCATTACACCCAAAATAACTAAGCTTAAGGTCTTTAGCTGTTTTTCCAAAGGGGTAGAAGGAGGAGGGACCTCTCTATAGTCTGTCATGATGTTAGTTTTTAACTTTTTTATTAGAAGGATAATAGCTCTCTCAGCTTAGTGGATTGCCGACGCGAAATCTCTACTTCTTCACCATTGATTAGCGTGACTTTTAGGCGACCGTTCAACCATGGATCCAGTTTTGCAATCCACTTGAGGTTAATGATCTGCTGGCGGTTTGCCCGGAAGAAATGTTGTGGATCCAAACGATTTTCTAACTGATTGAGTGACTTTAAGATTAAAGGTTTATTGTCTTCAAAATAGATGCGGGTATAATTCCCGTAAATCTCCATCAGTCGAATATCGGCTAGTTTTACGATCCAACATCTTTCGCCATCTTTCACGAAAATCTGATGACTTTCACTTTTCAAAATAGAAGCGGCTTCTGGTTTTTCTTGTCGCTCCTCTAAGCGCTTAATGGTTAGAGCGAGGCGGTCGGGGTGGATGGGTTTCAACAAGTAATCTAGTGTGTTGAATTCAAAGGATTTAACTGCATATTCATCATAAGCAGTTGTGAAAACGATGAGTGGCACCCATTCCAATTGTTCTAGCAATTCAAATCCACCCATTCCTGGCATCTGTATATCTAAGAAAAGCAACTCCGGTTCTAGCGCTGGAATCAACACTAATGCTTCTTTGCCATTGGCTGCTTCACCCACTATTTCAATTTGTGGATGATCCTTTAGTAAGGTCTTCAGCTCATTTCTGGCCAAGCGAGAATCCTCAATAATCATTGCTTTCATACTTCACGCTTTCTCTTTGTGTATTAGGTGGATAATGGTAAGCGTACTTTAGCCTCCACCATTTCGCCTTTTTCAGTTAGGCTAAAGTAGGCTTGTCCATTGTAGAGTAGTGCTAGCCGGTCTTTGATGTTTTTGATACCCACCCCTGCTGATTGCATAGAATTTACCACTCTTTTCCCCAGTGTCCCTGTGTTCTTAACAGAGATACTCAAGTGCTCCTGTTCCTTTTGGATAATTAACTGTATGGTACCACCTTCGGCTTGCTGTGCAATTCCATGTTTGATAGCATTTTCTATCATAAGCTGTATGAGCATGGGGGGGACCTTGAACTCTTGTAGCCCTTCCCCGATCTCGGACTTAAACTTTAGTTTATCCTCAAATTGGATGCTATGTAGCGCCATGAAATAGTTGATCGTCTCTAAATCGGTTCTAAGGGAAACTTTTTCGTGCTGTGTTTCTGCTAAAGAGTACCGTAACAAGTCGGACAAATGAGTCAGCATCAACCTAGCTTTATGTCCATCCTCTAAAATCAGTGCCCGAATGTTATTCAAGGCATTGAACATGAAGTGAGGATTAATCTGCGTTCGTAGCCCTGCTAATTGTGCTTCTTTAAGCGTAGCCTCTAGTTTCCATTTTTCAATTTCCGCCTGCGTGTATCTGCGGAAAAAATGATAGGAAAAATAGAGGGCTGTCCAAACGGCTATGATCAGTAAGCCCGAGACAGTTCCATTTATGAATAAGATCCAAAGTGGAACTCGTTGACCTTCTAGGAAATAGATCCCATAATAGGCGACCAAAGCACTAATAGCCATCCAAATCGCAGATACGATTAAGGTTCCGAGGAGGGCCGGCCAAACCAATTGGGATAAGCTGTAGTCTTTCCAGCCTGCTTTATAAATGTAACGTCGATAGCCAAGTGTAATCAAGAAGCCCCACAAACCCACCAAGGAATTGATCAAGACAACAGATTTACTGCCGCTGAAATACCCATTCACTCCTCCGTTGACTATTGTGAAAATTAGCCAACCGAGGACGTGAAGTGTCCAGAACAGTCTTGTTTTGGTCGTTGTGGGCATTTACTCTTATTTCAACTGATCCTTTAGCCAGTTGCTGATGGTATTCAAAGCTATTGGAGAGAAAGTTTCCGTTAATTTTGCATACTCCGTTGGAGAACCGGTATCACTACTCTGGAATAAATGATTCATATTAGGTAGAGACTTAATTTCATAGTTTTTATTCCCCGCTTTCTTGAGTGCTTTTTCAATGGCGGGTAAATTTTGTTCGGCATCTACCTGTAGGTCTTTGGATCCATTAATCGCTAGGACAGGGCAGCTAACTTTCTCTAAGGAAGAGGCTGGATCATAAGTCAAGAAGAACCGGAACCAAGGGGAAGATATCTGTTGAAAGGTTTGATCAAACTGACCCATAGAAGCGTCCAAAGCAGCTTTGTCAGCATCAGATAGCCTTTCCTTTTCCTGGTTCATATACTTTTTAATTTCTTCTTTAGCTTTCGGCAGATCATCTCCATGCTCCTTGAGTAATTCAAATGTTCTCTTGTTTAGTTTACGGTTTAAGGCAATCACATTATCAGGAACTAAACTTGCTTTCGCGATTAACTCTTGTTGTAACAGGAGTATTTCCGTTCCAGATACACCCGTTCCAGCCAAGAGGACAATGAAAGCCACATCATCGGATTCAGCGGCTACCATAGGAGCAATCAGGCCTCCTTCGCTATGTCCCATTAGGCCAATTTTGCTGGCATCGATATCTTTTCTGGTTTTTAGGTAGGTGACAGCAGCTTCCGCATCTGTAGCAAAATCAGCTGAAGTAGCCGTTCCGAAATCGCCAGTTGACTTTGCCACACCGCGATCATCATATCGTAATACGGCAATTCCTTGGCGCGTAAGGTGGTCCGCTAATACTAAAAATGGCTTATGACCCAGGAGTTCTTCATCGCGGTTTTGTGGACCAGAACCGCTAATCAGCACGACCACTGGATGAGGACCACTCGTGTTCGGCAGTGTCAGCGTCCCTGCTAGAGTAACACCTTCAGCTTTGGGATTATCATACTTTACCTCTTCTTCTTTGTATGGGTATGGCTTCTGAGGTTCTTGAGGGCGATCTAGTTTGGCAGGCTCACCCTTGACTCTAGTCAAGTTTAAGGGGAAAGCGCCTGGTCCTTGTTTAAATACGCCTTTCATTTGAGCTCCACCTGGATCCAGGGCTCCTTCGTAGGTCATTCCCAATTGGGTGGCTGTTATTGTTAGCTTTCCATCCTCAAAGGTGGTAGAACTGGTTGCAAGGCCCATTGCACCTTGATCAGGAGAATCCATGGTGGCGCTATAAGTGTCGCCATCAGCAGTGACATGGAAAACGATTTTTAGTTTTGCACCTGGGACTTCTAGGGTACCCTCCCAGTCTCCTACTGGTGATTGCGCTGAACTCATATATCCTAATCCTAAGCAGACCATTAAAACAGTTAAAACTTTCATGCTTGTTTGTTTTTTCAGCAAGATAGTTGTTTTGAAAGGGAGGCGAAAGGAAATTGTGAGGAGCGGTAAACAGAGCGGATAAGTGGTAAAAGGAGAAACCCCAAGCTCGATCCTAGATCGGTCTTGGGGTTTCTCGTGTGTGAAGGTCTTAGCTCAAAGGTGTTTATTCACTCTTGATTGCGTTTACCGGGTTCATCAAAGCTGCACGTAGTGCTTGGAAGACTACCGTAGTTAATGCTATGACCATTGAAAGTATGCCGACGAGTGCAAATACCCACCAGGATAGGTCGGTTCGATAGCTAAATTCTTCAAGCCAGTTATTCATTAAGAAATAGCTAATGGGGGTGGCCAATACGAAAGAGATGAGTACCAGTTTGATGAAGTCTTTCGATAGCATCTGGCAGAGCCTAAGGATAGACGCGCCTAGGACCTTACGAATTCCAATTTCCTTTTTGCGTCGCTCGGCGACATAGGCGGCTAAGCCAAATAGACCTAAGCAGGAAATAAAAATAGCTAGTATAGCAAAGAAGGAAGCCAATTTGCCAATCCTTTCTTCATCGTCGAATTTCTGTGCGTAGGACTCATCCGCAAAGGTGTAGTCAAAACTATTGGCTGGATCATACTTCTTAAAAATGCCTTCAATAGTGGTCAAGGCTTCGTGTGCTGGGGCATCTGCCTTTAATTTGATGTTGATATAATTGAGCCAGGTTTCATGGAGCATGAATAGGGTTTGCCGTACTGGAGCATAGGGTGATTGTGTAACTAAGTTCTTTACGACTCCCACTATCTTATGTACGGCATCGCCTCGGCGCATTACCATGCCGATAGGGTCGTCAATACCCATGTATTCTACTGCGGCCTCATTGAGGATAAAGCCCGTGCTGTCGCTTGCAAAATCACGCGAAAAGTCCCGACCTGCAATGATCTCCCAATCTACCATATCCCCAAACTCATAAGTGACGCGCAAGGACGTAAAGTCATTGCTAGCATTAGGGTCTTTCCCTGGCCAGTCGAACCCGCCATTGGTAACCCCAGTGGATGTTATGGGAGAGTCGGTCCCTGCCATTTCTTCCACCATACCCGTATTTAGTAAATCTGCCCGAATCGTTTGAAAGTGTTTGATGATTGCATCGTCTTTGATGGGAACACGGATGAGGTTGTCTCTATTGTACCCTATCGGCCGATCTTTTGCATGTTGAATCTGGCGGAAGATGAAAATCGTGCCGATGATCAGACTTATGGATACCGTGAACTGGACTACGACTAATGCCTTACGCGGTAGGCGAGCCGACCGCCCTGTTCTAAATGTCCCTTTTAAGATTTTTACGGGCTTGAAGGAGGATAGGTAAAGAGAGGGATAGCTACCTGCGATCAAGCCGGTCAGCAGGGCAAACCCAATGCCCAATAACCAGAAAGTGGGGTTGCCCCAGGGGAGTTGTAGTTCTTTATTGGCAATTTCATTAAAAGTGGGTAGGAGAAGATAGGCTAGACCTATGGAGATGATAAAGGCAAGAAAGGTTATGAGTAAGGATTCACTAAAAAACTGACTGATGAGCTGGCTGCGAATAGACCCCAAGGTTTTCCGGATACCCACTTCCTTAGATCTTTCCTCTGATCTTGCTGTACTTAGATTCATGAAGTTGATACAGGCCAAGAGCAAGACAAAAATAGCGATGATCCCAAATAACCAAACGTACTCTATCCGGCCTCCCGCATTTTGCCCATTTTCGAAATCTCCCCGCAAGTACCAATTCTTCATGGGATGTAGGAAAATAGCGGGCTTGTTTCTTTCAGCATAGTCCTTTTCAATATTGTCGTATTTAGCATTCTTGATCGCTAATGAGACTTCTTCCATGCTGACATTATCCGCTATTTGCACAAAGACATTGAACCAACTATTCCCCCAACCAGTGCGTTCTTCTAAGTTGGCATTCTGAAAATACCTTTCCCAGGGTACGATGAAAAACAAGTTTTTAAATTCAGAATTTTTAGGTAAATCCTCGTACACACCTTTAACCGTAACCGCTAATTCCTGTCCTAAAACAAGTGGCTTGTCCATCGGATCTTCCTCTCCAAATATCGACGCTGCCAGTGAGGCCGCTAAAAAAATGGCATTCGGATCCTCCATGCTCTCTTGGCTTCCCTGTAAGAGATTGATAGAAAGCATGTCAATGATATCTGGCCCGAAATAACTACCTCTTTGCTTAACTTTCTTGTCTCCATAGGAGATAGCGTGGGTCCAAGTACCGGGAGTAGTTACTATACCATCAAAGAGATGGCCATAATTCTTACGAAGTACTGGCTCCAGCTGCCTAGCTTGATTATACCAGGTCTCAATTTTCCCGTTTAGGGTCTGGTTTTGCATAGCTAAGGCAATGCGATCCTGATTGGGATATTGCATATTGAAGGAAAGCTCATTGTGTATCCACAAACCAATCAGCATGGGAATCAACATCCCCGCCGCCAATCCTCCAATATTGATTGAAGAGAAAAATTTATTCTTGAAGAGATTTCTCCAGGCAATTTTTAAGTGATTTCTAAACATATAAACAGTATTTGTGAAAGGGTGATTTATCCTGAGAGGCCGAATAATACCTGGCCGGAATAGGGCGAATACATCTTTGACCAGTGCCCATCTAGCTTTTCGCATACCCCCAGCCAATCTTTTGCGATCAAACCGTTCATGCAGATCCCCTTCGAGGTCTTCTACATAGTCTGGATGGCAATACCAGCGAAAGAACTTCAATGCCCAGTGCGATGGTTGCTGTTTTGGATCATTCATCTTTTAAGGCTTGAATGAGGTTTGTCCTTGCGGCTTTTAGCGTTTGGATTCCTACGGTACTCCATGCGATGAGCAAGAGCAATAGTCCTGCACCTAAGAAATACCAGGGCTGGATCTCAATATGATAGGCGAAAGATTGGAGCCAGTATTGACTCAGTAAGTAGCTGATTGGTATGCCGACTAAAAGGGCAAGTAAGACAGTGCGTGTAAAATCTCTAGAAAGCAATTGGACAATGGAGGCTGCGCTAGCGCCCAATATTTTGCGAATGGAAATTTCCTTGGCTCTTCTCTCTGCCGTAAAAGCGGCTAATCCAAATAAGCCTAAACAAGAGATGATAATGGCCAAGGCCGCGAAGTATCTAGATAGACGAGAGATCCGCTGTTCGGAGGCGTAAAGGCGTTGATAGTCATCATCTAGGAACCGATACTCAAAGGCTAGTCCTTCATTGAATTTCTGATATGTTTCTTCGATCGCTACTATTGCCTCCTTTGGAGAGCCTGGTTGTAGCTTGACCAATATATTTTCATTGTTTGGAGAAAATCGAATCATGCAAGGCTTAACTTTCTCGTAGAGTGACTCGAAATGGAAATCCTGAGCGACTCCGATGATCTCCCTGGGCTCTCCCCAGAGCATAATCTTTTGGCCGATCGGTTCCTTCAGCCCCATTGCTTTAATGGCTGCCTCATTGAATATGATTTTGTTTTGTTCGGTAGCAAAATCCGGAGAAAAAGTTCGCCCTTCAACCAATTGGATTTCCATCACCTCCATCAGACCATAGTCCGCCTCCAAGTTCCCAAATTCGATACGTTGACCTTCCGCCTGGCCTTCCCACTGCACGCCGGAAGTACTTCCGAAATCTCCGGTGAGGTCATGCCGAAAGGTAGTTACTGCTTCGATTCCTGGCAGGGCTTCCAAGCTGGTTTTAAAGGCAGGGAATTGGTTTCTTAGGTTGCCATCTTGCTTTAAAGTGAGGATTCGTTCGTTGTTGTAGCCAAGGTTTTTGTTTTGGATGAATTCGATTTGCTGATATACCAGTATGACCGCAATGATGAGCACCAAAGAAATGGTGAATTGGAAAACCACCAATCCTTTTCTCATCCAATATTCACGAACACCGCGGGTGAGTTTTCCTTTAAAGATCTTTGCAGGCTGGAACTTCGACAAGTAAAGGGCCGGGTAACTACCCGCTAACAGACCTGTAAGGGTAATGATGGTGCTCAAGCCAATGAGTACGGTCAATGTAGGCCGGAATACGATTTCTTTCCCGGTGATACCGTTGAATTGAGGCAGCAAGGCGTAAACCAATACCATGGCTACTATGGCTGCCAGAAGGGTTATGAGCAAGGCCTCTGTCAGGTATTGGGAGATCAAGGAGCTACGTTGTGCGCCGATTACCTTCTTAACTCCAATTTCTTTTGCTCGATGAATGGCCTTCGCTGTAGAAAGGTTCATGAAATTAATACAGGCAATCAAGAGGAGGAAAAAAGCAATAGTGGCGAAAAGTTTAACGTAGCCGATCCGTCCTCCAGCTGGCCGGCCATTCTCATAGCGATTGAATAAGTATCTATCGGAGAAGGGTTGTACAAAGGCGGTTCCGGTGAATTTATAGTTAGGGTCTTCGACGCTGGCACTGACTTTTTCCTGTAAATAGGTGCTAATTTTGTCGTTTAAGGCTTCAATATTGACCCCTGGCTTTAAAACGGCATAGGTATAAGGATCACTATTGGCCCAAGTACGAAGATGTTCCGAATTCTCCGCTAGACTGGGGTAGGAGAGGAGTACATCAAATTGCAAGGTAGATTGAGCAGAGATATCCTTAAAAACCCCAGTAACGGTGAAGAGAATAGTTGTATCCCCTCGAAACCACTCAATGGCTTGTCCTATGGCCTCTTCGGAGCTAGGAAAAAGCTGGTTGGCTAGTTTTTTTGAAATGACGACGGCATCTTTATTTTTCAATACCCATTCTGGGTCTCCTACTGCTAGAGGGAAAGAGAAAATCTGGAAAAACTCAGGGTCTACATATAGCTCACTGGCTTTGGCATGTTTTTCTCCGTTTGATATAACCCCTTTATTCCCTGCGCTTCCAAGGGGAGGGCAAACTGTAATTGCACTTTCTACTTCCGGAAATTCCTCCCGTAAGGCTTGGGCCAATGGTCCTGGCTGGTATTCTGTCGTTTCAAAGCCGCCCGCTATGGGAAAGTTCTGCATGACCTGGTAGAGCTGCTGATCCTTGGCGTGAAAGCGATCCATCTGGTATTCATCCTGGATCCACAAGAAGATGAAAATGGCACAGGCCAAACCGGAAGCAAGACCAATGACATTTATAAGGAAGGTATTAGGGGAGCGTCGATATTGACGATAGGTTAGTAAAAGATGGTGACGTAACATAACAGTGGGATTGAGAAAAGATTTTGGCCAGAAGGACCGAATTATTCCTGGTCGAAAGAGAGAAAGTACATCCTTGGCAAAAAACCATTTGGCTCGTCCAGGCTTTTCCGATGCCATTCTTCTTTCAAATCGTTCATATAGGTCGCCTTCGAGATCTTCTGCGAAGTCGGGATTGCAATACCATCTAAAGAATTGCAACAAGAGCTTAGGTGGGTGATTGGGCTGATTCTTTTTCATGTTAATCGCCAAAAGCAATATTAGGAATGGAATTCCAAAGATCAAGACGTTGGTCTTTGGTGATTTCTAAAGCTTTGCGTCCCAAGTTGGTGACGGTAAAAAACCTTTTCCTTTTTCCGCCACGCACCTTGGTTACCTCACCTAATTCCGAAGCCAGGTATCCTTTTTTCTCCAGTCGGCGAAGTACGGTCTGTAAAGAGCCGATACTTACGGTCCGATCAAGCCGCCTTTCCATTTCATCAATGATGGCAATTCCATAAGCCTCCCCATACAGGACAGCGACGGTTAGAAGTACCAGTTCTTCGAATTCACCCAGTCTATGTTTACTCATTAATTTAATATTTGACTTAAATGTAGTTTTAATGAAGGTGAAAATCAAATTATTTTACTCTAATTTGTAGTTTTTATAGAAAAATAAGGCTCAAATGCTCATTTGAGCATTGCTCCGTAGAACGTAACTAGCAAGTAGAAATGTTCAAGAACCCTTTTTATCGTTTATAAAAGATGTAGTCAGAGGCAGGTGGAATAATCTTGTTTTGACGTAATAGGAGAGCGATTTGCGATCGGTGATGTGTGCTATGGTTAATTACGTGGAAATAGATATCCTGGATAGAATTGCTAAAGGAGCGCCCCTTAGAATTTTGGTAAGTGATAATGTTGTCAAGTGCTCGATCAGAGTTGAGGTAGGTTTGTGTTCTTTGGTATAACTGTGCATTTAATTCAAGCCAATGATCAGGTTGATGTGACTGCCAAACCCCAAAGTTGGGTTCTTCCATTTGTATTCGATTCAACCAGATTTGATGTGCGTTGAAAATGTGATCAATAAAACCGATGGCCTTTTTGGGAGCGCTTTCTAGACTGGTAAGTAGCTTGATGAATTGTTCATTAGCATGTTTATTGTAGTTGAAGAGTTCCTGGAAAAGGTGTGTGCTGGACATTAGGGAAAAGGTGAGATGGTACTGAAAAACCGGACAGAAAAATTTGATAATTTTGAAGTCCAATGGAAGAACAAAAGTCAGGTAAGCGGAAGTATCGTAAGTATGATGCTGTCTTCAAATCAGATGCTGTATCGCAG
>JABSSL010000170.1 GCA_013214355.1 Saprospiraceae bacterium
CTCCTTGATATAATAGTACTGCCCCACCTTGTATTGAGGCTTAGGAAAGTATGCCTCCCCGTTTTCTAAGGGTAGATAAGGCTTTCCGCTGCTATCGATCGACAACTCACCAGCTGCCTGCAATTCAATCCGCTTTGGAATAGTGACAGTCCTACGTGTCTGGGTCTTCTTACCAGTTGCGGACTAGTTCAATAGATGTTCCTTAAAGCAAATACCTTTCATAATTCGGCGTTTATTGCCTTAAAGGCAAGTGGCTGAGAAAGTATTCCCTGGCAATGGCTCATAACCATTGCCTCGGGAATAACTGGAGTTACTGCATTGCCAATGAATTTCTTCTTGGCACTTTTTGGACCATGTAATTGATATGAGACAGGCAGACCTGTAATGCGCTTTAACTCATCGATATTCAACATCCTCATCTTGATATCCATCATCCCATAATGGGCCATGAATAGCTTAATCTTCTTCATGGTTGGACTATCAGCGCTATAGATCAGGATTGCCGCTTGACCTTCCTCTGCACTTACTAAGTAAGGTGGAGCTTTGTCCATTCTTGCGATAAGTGTGAAGCAGGGGCGATCAATGCTACTACCACTGCTTTGGTACTGTGGATTAACCAAATAGTACCAATGCCGGTCGGCAGTGACCACCCCTAAAGGGGACTCCACACTCTTGGGCAGATTGTTGTAGCTAGTGTCGATGATATAGGCCTTGCATACGCTTTGGCCATCCTCTATAATCTCTTGGCTGCGATCAATGTATAGTGCTGTGCATAATATTTGCTTAGGGGTAGCCAATAGAGTATCAGAGGGTTTATTTAAATCTGCCGTTGGTGTACCGCTAGAATATTGTCTGTGTATCCATTGTTGTGATGTAGGTGTGACTACACTTAGTCTATCCTTAGTACATATGGTGGGACAAGATTTCTCCAGTCCATGCTGCGAATAGTTCACTTTACCATTATACTGAATCATATATTGAGCATGTACCAAGGTCAAGCGAACCTGTGCACAAATTGTTGGGCAAGGCTTATAAAGGCTTGCTCCTTTGCTGACTCCATTTGTGGGATTACTATTGTATTTCTGGATGAAGCAGGCCTGGACAATGCTTTCGTGCGGAACAGTGGTTAAGGCTGGATTCGGTAGGTCCAAAGATTGAACCTTATCCTCAGGCTTTCCGGAGTAGTACTTTTGTAGGAAACTATCATCACCGCCAGCTACATATTTCAGAAGTCCTGCATAGATCCTTTGCAGGGTCTTTTCAACTAAAGGTTTTTTGCGTTCAAAAATGGACTGGCCATGTTCATCGAGATCCAATACTTCTCTAACTGGTTTCCATTTCTTCAATGGCTCAAACATTCCGTCTTTAGGAGCCTTGCTGTGAGTCGGCTGAGGCCATACGATGTCTAATCCATTCCGGGCAAACTGAGCAAAGTACCTTGTCCTGGAGGTGTGTGCACCAAAGTCAGCGCTATTCAAGAGCTTCCAATCAAAAGCAAACCCGAATTCGGTCTGCATATGATTACACCAGCGCACATAGTCTTTTCCATTCTTCCTAGACAATGGCTTCCCTTTCTCGTCCAAAGGCCCCCAGCTCATGAACTCCTTGACATTCTCTATCCAAACTCCGTCAGGTTTGATGGCTTCTATGTATCTAAATAGATCCCTGGCCAGTGTTCTACTATCAGCATCTCGGGGCAATCCTCCCTTAGCATTGGAGAAATTGGTGCATTCTAAGGAAGCCCAAAGAATCAGGCGAGCATTAGGAAATTGCTTTTTATGTGTATCAACAACTTCAATGAGTTTGTCCAGCTTCAAAGAGCGGATATCTTCTGTAAAATGAAAGCAGCCAGGATGATTAGCCTGGTGTGAAGAGATGGCCAAAGGATCGTGATTAACACAAGCAATCACTTTGGCTAGTTTTCTATTGTGGAGCCTCGCTCTTTCAATACCGGTAGTTACCCCACCAGCACCGCAGAAAAGATCCACAACGAGCATCAATGGCTCAGCATTTTTCAAATAAGTCGTCATAAGGTTTATGTTTATCCAGCGAAATCAGCAAAGTCCAGAAGGCTAGGCAGCCCTCTGAAAACTTCGCCTTGTCTGGTTTCGTAGTAGACTCCCGTTTTCCCGAAATATTTGTAGAACTCAATTCCACGATATCGGAAAAGTTGATTCTTATAAGCATCCCTACCCACTACAATCTGTCTGATTCTTCGATCCATCAGGCTCTATATTTTGATTTTGGTGTAAGTTGCGCTATTAGGTAGTCGTGGCTATTCTTTAGGTATTCGATGTACTCTTCTAGGTCTCTTAGTGTCTCAAATTCGTGGATAACTTCTGGCTGTACATCGTAGAACTTTTCTGATTGCTCCTCTTCTATTTTTGCCTCGTAATCTGCAATTACAATCTGGACTCTGCCATCTTCAAGCAAATAGACCATGGACTTGCACGATGGTACTATAATCACTACATCATCTCTGTCTTCTATATTCTGGTCACGTAGTACTGGCATATTCTCTTTTGCGTAAAAAGGAGCCCTAGAGGGCCAGGGCTCCATCCTTTCTCGGGTTATAATTCGATTGCAAATTGTCAGCTAAGGGATGCGGAGACTATAGAGTTCCCAATTCTAGTTATCTCCGCATTTCCAACTTCTGGTATTACTCATATCGTACTTCAAAGAAACGAAATAATTGCTTTAAAGGCAATTATTTTTCATCTTTGTATAGAAATTTTAATCAGACGACTTATGAATCAGCATAGAATTGCTTCCCCCATATTCTTGACTTTTCTAGGGAATATCCCCCTCTGCAAAATGCTTTTCCAGCAGGACTACTCCCCCTATTTCTACTGGATTACTCTCCCCTTTAGCTTAGGAATTGTCTTGAATCTAATTAGCGATCATCCACAGCCTGCTCAACTTGAAAATACCGGTGAAGAAGATCTTCCCTTACCGGTATTCTCTTTTCTGATCACTTGGGAGACGGATCATACAACGGCTGAAGAAAATGCCCCCTTAATCGTTGAAGCCTCCAATGTTGTAGAGGCCAGAAGAAACTTTCGGGAACTAATACATGGAGCTTATATAGTGGAAGTCATCAAAATAGAGGAAGATGTAGAGGCAATAGATCAGACACACCCTCTACTACAAGATTAAAGAATGGCTCATGCAATAGGAAATCGAATGGTCAGATTTTGCCCCTTGTGATTCCTGCTATTGTGGGCGTTAAAATAGATTCATGTTTACTATAGTCATCGCAATTATCCTATGGGAACTGCAAGTATTTTCAACTCGTCATGCCTTACCGCAATGCCTTATAGCTTTCGGTATCTCTATGGCCATCGACTATTATACTGTCCATAGTATCATTCAGCCTGGATGGTTCTGGGAATGGACTTTTAGTGACATTCTCACACGGACCATCCTAAGCACCTACCTAGGCTTTGTACTACAATTCTGGCAAGTTCTCATCCTTATCATTTTCTTAACCACTGGCATTTCAAAACTATTACCCAATGAGTAAAATCGAATAGCCTGGCATTACATGGAACTTCTTTACAGGCTACAATAAGATCAGCGCAGGCTGTAAATGCTGCTATGCAGAGCGGATGTCTAAGTGGCTACAAGCTATGGGACAGCCCAAGTATGTAGATGCTTTCCGCTTCAACACGCATTTAGCAGAACTAGAACGGCTCTACTCGTTAAAAGCAGCCTACTACAGTGAATAGGCATGGGTACTTGGATTGTAGAATGGCGATGGAGTCAGGATGCAGGTTTCTGACTCCCTGTAGGGAATATACGGTTTTTATTCTCCCTGTAGATACTTTAACACTCTCAAGATTAGCTCGGCGAAGGTCGGCGCCACTAAGGTCGGCTCCGCTCAGATCGGCTCCGCTCAGATCGGCTCGGCTAAGATCAGTGAAATAAAGGCTAACTGTTCCAATAAGGTTGGCTTCGCGAAGGTTAGCTTCGCGAAGGTCCACTCTGCCTACGATAGCATTGGAGAAATCACCACTTTCTGCTATTGTATTTTGAGTGAGTGAATCTAAATTATTTTCCATCAAAGCAATAAACAACTGCCCACGTTCCGGGCTCACTAACTGCTCTGAAAGTGTATCCCCTTCCAATACTCGATAAGGCCGAAAGGCACGACTCAAAGCTACTATCCTATTGACCAAAGGCTTACTTAAGCTAAATCCGATACTATCCGGCACACTTCCCAAGCTATCCTGTATGTCCTTCTTTTGCTCCCTAATTTCCTCGTCTACCTTATCCAACACATTACTCATTAAAAATACCAAAGAACTACGCCTCTCCGCTTCAATGAGGTTGTTTTGAAGATTTAGGCGGTAGTTTTGGGTATCAACTAATGTGTTTTGAGCAAGGAGTAGTTCATTCTGGATGCCAAATTTCCGATCCTGACGTTCCAGGAGATCCGTTTGTTGAAGGATGTATTCGTTCTGCCTACCGAATTTTGTATCCTGGCTTCTTAATAGTCCCGTCTGCTCTTTAATGAAGTCGTTTTGGCTAGTGATAAGTTGATTTTGGCGTTCGAACCGCGTATCCTGACTTTGCAGCAGGCCGGTCTGAGTCTCTATTAAAGTGGTTTGCTTATCAATCCTCTCATTCTGATACCCAAACAACTGATTCTGCTGATACAACAACCAAGCCGGAATAATTGCAATCACCAACCCTATTAGTCCCAAGCGTGTAAATCGATAAATAATATGCCCTACCAAATTGGCCGTGGTTTCACTCTTGGGATTAGGCATATCCCTGAGGAAGTTCTCCAGCGCTTTGATCAAGTCATTCCCGATGAAGAA
Organism: Saprospiraceae bacterium; assembly: GCA_013214355.1. GTDB lineage: Bacteria > Bacteroidota > Bacteroidia > Chitinophagales > Saprospiraceae > DT-111. Next base: position 4,824 of record JABSSL010000170.1, read on the forward strand.
CTCCTTGCCTAACTTGATTACCCAATTCTTGCCTACTACCAAGCGAATGGCCAAAGCCATCAAGGTTATCCCTCCCACTATCATCAAGGTAGAAGAAACGATCTTGGGGAATTGCTCATACAGGAAAGAAGCTCCGTAGACCAACAAACTGATAAAGGCCACAAATCCAAAGTATTGGAAAAAGCGCTTCATTGGGTAGGTTTTGAGCTAATATACTTAAAATTTCGAATGAGATTTTCATTGAATTAAGGGTAGGACTATTGGTGAGATCTACTAAGGGGTTTAATTGCTACAAAAGCTATGTTTTCATATTGTTAGCTAAATACTTGCAATTGTCGAATTTATTGAGCTAAATTGTTGTTGACACTTTATCAGAGAGAAGACCCAAAACCTTCTTTCGAACTACAAGTCTGGATTTCGTATAAAGAATTGGGTGGATACCAAGGTCTTATTTAGACTTACCTGGTGACGGGTCTTTCTGATAAGGTGTCAGCCTTGGTTGAAGCCCTTATTGTCTAACTTCATGAAACTGACACCTCATGAAAAAGTCACCAATCAAACTCTTTGAGGTCCAAGACCTCACTACGAGCATTCCCGTCACGCCAGCTGCGGAACTATGCAGCGCCCTATCCTATCAATTAGACTGGGTAGAATATTACTTCTCCGAATGGGGCCTACATCGCATCTACTGCGAAGAACAATTGCAACTCAGCTATTACCAAGCTTCCTTATTCGCCCGAGGCATTCCGGATCCAAAGCTCAGTGCCCAGCACCGGCAGTCGATCGACCAAAGCTTTTTTGCCCATTTTGTTCACCAAAACCCCAAACTCCATGGATAAGCTCACCTTTCCTGTACCCGAATACCTGTATGCGATTTCTTGCTTGAAGACTGGCTTTTGCACTTCTCCTATTGGGGATAATATGAGCCTGGAAAAGCGTACGACCCTACTGGATAGAATCTCTGAAGTGGAAATGAAATTGCTCCAATGCATTCCGGCTGAAGAAACGGATGTCTTGCAAGGGCAAATGCCCATGTTGGGACAGATGGCAGAGGAGGATTAATCGACATCAATGCCTCGCGTGTTATGCGCGGGGTGTTAAGCTATAAAGAAAATAAGTTTCGCAACTTACATAGAGTAGGTCCGTACAAACATTGTTATAAGTGATGTCGGTAGCTTCGGCTAATCTCTATGAAAAATGTGGAAGCCCATGTCTGGATTGTCAGTCATGGGCTTTCGTAATTTTTGACGGGTAGTAGGTTGTTTGGTGTTTCAAAAAAAGGGTACTCCTACCCTATCGTGAGAATCCAACGTTCTTCTGGTTCATAACAAAACATTTACTGTATCAAGTAAAACACTAGGTTATACTTTGTGTAGAAGTATAACCTAGATGTGCCCTGCTTATCCACGATTTCGCTTTTTGCGGCACAGAAACAGAAAAGGTCCACCACTTGGTAAACCTTCTCCGGCTCCCGTCAAAAACTGATTCGTTGGGGCAATGTTAAAAGCATTAGCTTCTCCATACGTTGTCTCCTGGTTTGATAATTTGATTATATTCTCGGTCATACCTATCCAAAGGGGAAAATTTGCCCACGAAAACAATCTGTTTACATGAAATTTAATACAGACGCTTAGCGCCATTGAGATTTGAATAATTGATCTAACCCTTCCATAAGCGCTATTCGAGGTATAGCCGCGATACGATCCCAATCCGCCGCTCTATCAATCCTCAAAAGCTCCATCAAATTTCCACTAATCACCATCCTTAAAGCAGTAAAGCAAACTCATGTAACTTTGAGTTTATTTTACTATGATTTTTTTAACCAGTTTTTTTAACTTCAATGGTGGGAATTGGGCCGGAATGAGGTGATTTGTTGGGAGTTAGATTAAACCCGTTTTTGTTTCCCTTTCCTTTGAGTTCTCGGCAAGTAGAATAAAAAAAGAGACCGAAATGAAAAATCCTTATCTTTGTAATTGAAATATGAAAATCACAGCAGTAATATTGGCAATATTCATTTCTTTCTTGGCAGTCAAACCAGGGATAGGTGTGGTATGCTCGATGCTGATTGACATTGAAATAAATTGTTGTGATACAACATGCACACCATTATCAAATAGCGATACAACCAAAAACCAAGAACAAAACAATGATTGCAATGGAAAAACATGTAATCCTTTTCAAGTTTGTAACTCATGTGTACTATTGGTAAATGAAGTAGTATCAATTGGTGATTTATCTAAGCCGAAACCTGTTTTAAAATCAAGGTTTACTTACCAGTCGGCACTTACTTCCCAATACATTTCTGATTTTTGGCAACCGCCAAAATTTGTTTAACAACTACCCCGCCTTTTTTGAATGATGTTCTACTTCGATATAGAACATATTTTTCGTGTTAAACAATTTAAAAATCAGAAAAATGAAATTAACCAAATCAATTCTTTTTTTGGCATTCGCCATTATGACAGCCTCTGCAAACATTGCATTTTCACAATCTACGAACACACCTCAACCTAGTGCAACTACTACAACTTCAACTATTGCGGTGAAGGGCATCACCTGTTCCAAGGATTTAACAATGATTTCCGATAATGTCGAAAAGCTAAAAGGTGTAAATAGTTGTGAGGTTGCCAAGAAAGGGGCTACATCAAAGTTTAAGGTGAAATTTGATCCTGCATTGGTGACTGAAAAAGAAATCCATTCAGCTATCGAAGGTACGGGCAGTTGCGAAAATCCAAACGAACGACCTTACAAAGTAAAACAGTAAACATGATTAAGGAGGGGGAATATAATATTATTTGCTTTTCCCCTTTCCTAAAAAATCTTAGACAATGAAAAATTATGTATTCATTGTTGGTTTACTGTTTCCGTTTGTGGCATTCGCTCAAAGCATTTCAGGAACAGTAACCAACGAAGCAGGACAGCCCTTAATCGGGGCAAGTGTGTATTGGCTTGAAACAACCACAGGTACATCTACCAACAATCAGGGGGAATTTCAGATTTTATCAAGAGAAAATCCCAATAAAAAGTTGATTGCAAGCTTTGTCGGGTTTACCTCCGATACGATTGAAATTATCAATCAAACTTTTGTTGAGTTTAAACTTTCGGATAATAAAACGCTTGGAGAAGTTGTGGTTCAAGGTCAACAAGATGGAGTCATTATTTCGAACCTTAATCCAATTAAAACGGAACAAATAACCCAAACCGAATTGCGAAAGGCTGCCTGCTGTGATTTAGCAGGTTGTTTTGAAACTCAAAGTACCGTTCAACCACAGACAACCAATGTCATTACCAACTCAAAAGAGCTTCGTATTTTGGGCTTATCGGGAGTTTACAATCAGGTTTTGATTGACGGTTTTCCGATGATACAGGGCCTGTCTTACACCTATGGTATCAGCAGTACTCCAGGAACATTGGTGGATAATATTTATGTCTCAAAAGGAGCGAATAGTGTTATTCAGGGGTTTGAAAGTATTAGCGGACAAATCAATGTAGAAACAAAAGAGCCTGATGACACCGACCGATTATTGCTCAATGTATACCTCAATAACTTTATGGAAAAGCATTTTAACGCCAACTATGCTTTTCAAAAAGGAAAATGGAGTAATCTAACGGCTGTACATACAGTTCAGCCTGCCAATAAAATTGACAGAGATAAAGATAATTTTTTAGACTTACCGTTACTGACCCGATATTTGGTTTTCAACAAATGGAAATATGGGAATGACGGCGATTGGGGCTGGAACAGTAGAATTGGAGTACGTTTTCTTAACGAAAGCAGAATAGGTGGACAGACCTTTTTCGATGCAAAAAGTGATGAAGGCAATACAAATGTTTATGGGCAAACCGTGAACATCAATCAACCTGAAATTTGGACAAAAACAGGTTATCGTTTCAATGACGAACAAAGTATAACCCTTTTTGCTTCGGCGTATTTTCAAGACCAAAACTCTTTCTTTGGAACGGTCAGATACCAAGCCAACCAAATCAATTTTTATGGGAATATTCAGTATGAATTAAACTACAAAGACCATAATTTAAAAACGGGCATTAGTCATCGTCATCTGAATTTGGAAGAAAATATTCTGTTTACAGAAAACGCTTTACAAAGGACTTATGCAGGCGACTACAAGCGATTGGAAAATATAACAGGACTTTTTGCAGAAAATACCATGCGGTTTTTCGATGACAAATTGACTTGGATTGTCGGTCTTCGGGGTGACCACCATAATCAATTCGGATTCAACCTAACCCCTCGAACACTTTTGAAATATGACCTTAAACCCAAAACCATTCTTCGGGCAAACATTGGAACAGGTTGGAGAACCGTTAATTTATTTAGTGAAAATATTGGCTTATTGGTCAGTTCAAGAGACATCATTTTCGCTGAACAACTCGAACCTGAAAAAGCATTGAATTATGGTATAAACATCACTCAAAAATTTGACACGAAGGACGAGAACTTATCAGGTTATTTCAGCGCAGACTATTATCGCACCGACTTCCAAAACCAAATTTTTCCTGACTACGATACCGACCCAACAAAAGCAATTATTCAAAACTTTGAGGGTACAAGTATCAGTAATGGTTTTCAAGCAGAGATGTATTTAAAAATCTGGCAAAGGTTTGAGTTAAAAACAGGCTATAACTACTTGGATGTTTATCGAATAAATGGAGAGACAAAACAAGTATTGCCATTCAATCCAAAACACAAAGTATTAACCACTTTTGGTTATAAGCCATTGACCAATAAATTTCATTTCGACATGAATGTTCATTGGTATGGCAGACAACGATTGCCTAATACTCAATCAAATCCGATAGAATTTCAACGACCAGATTTTTCAGAACCCTATACAATCGTAAATGCTCAATTCACTTATAGTTTTAAAAAGTTTGAAATCTATCTGGGGTGCGAGAATATTTTTAATTTCAGACAAAATCGACCGATAATTAGTTCGCAAGACCCATTTAGTCCATACTTTGATACTTCTTCTGTTTGGGGACCGACCAGAGGGCGAGAAACTTATTTAGGAGTGAGATATAGACTAAGTGAATAATTAATAACTAACAACTCGATTGAAAAGTAAGCCACCCGTGAACCCTGCATCAATTTGGATGAAAGCGGCGGATTTGGATCGTATCGCGGCTATACCTCGAATAGCGCTTATGGAAGGGTTAGATCAATTATTCAAAAACTATGGCGCTAAGCGTCTGCATTAAATTTCATGTAAACAGATTGTTTTCGTGGGCAAATTCTCCCCTTTTGCATATTCCGGCCGCGTTGACCCCCTA
>JABSSL010000171.1 GCA_013214355.1 Saprospiraceae bacterium
CAACAGCAAGAGCTGTGGCTTACTCAACCACTTCGAAGCGCCCAACTGGTATGATGATAACCTGAAATCAGCGCCGACTTTTTGAGGACGCCCTAATTAGTGCATATATTCCAACTGTCATTAGAGATCGGCTAGGTTTTATATGGATAGGGACGGATCAAGGACTATATAGATATGACGGGTATCAATTTAAGCGCTATGCGGCCCGGCCAGATTCTCTCGGCCTCAGTGATATTGTGATTGAATGTATTTATGAGGATAAAGACAATCTTCTGTGGATCGGGACTTGGAATGGTTTGAACTGCTTTGATCGGACTACAGGTACCTTTAAGCAGTATTTCCATGATTCTGCGGATTCAACTAGCATCAGCGGTGACCATATCACCTGTATGCTGGAAGATTATCGCGGGGATTTATGGATTGGGACTCGCCTAGCCGGGCTAAATAGATTAGATCGAGAGACTGGGAAATTTGTAAGATATCAACATCAAGCTGCCCATCCCAATTCACTAAGTAGTGATATGATTTTGTGCCTCTACGAAGATCGAGCGCATAAACTATGGATAGGAACAACCAGAGGGCTTAATCTTTATGACAGAGAGAATGGATCTTTTGTACATTTCCAGGCTAATCGCAGTAACCCAAATTCCATTAGTAGTAATCTTGTCTATGAGATGATTGATGACCCGGATGGGAATTTGATTCTTGCTACTCATGCTGGTATTGACATCTATAATCCCAGCGATACCCTCACCCCCTTTAAACATCATCGAATGGGAATCATTACTAGAATTTCTACTGGGCCTCAGGGTACAACCTGGTTTGGAAGCCTTAATGGTATCTACGTTACCGATGATATTGAAACGCGTCCTCAATTGGTTTCAAGACATAGTCCTTTCAATCCATTCAGCCTTACTGACAATAAGATTTTGGATATCTACCACGATAGGGAAGGTATTCTCTGGGTTAGCACATTCCTAGGTCTGAACCAACTTCTTCCGGAGTATTATCAATTCAGGCATTTTGAACCTGATCCTACAGATACTTTAGCTTTAGTCGATGACGGAATTATCAGTTTGCATGAGGGGAAAAACGGAAGGATTTGGATGAGTTTGGAGGAGAGTGGCCTAAGCTCCTTCAACCCGGGAACAGGTATATTTACTAGATATCCTTTTGGCGCTCCAGGACCTCCTGCAAAGATGAGCAGCGGTCAAACTATGACGGTTTATGAGGATAAGAATGGGACCATCTGGTTAGGCTTAGGAGGATCCGGCTTAGACCTCTTTAAACCGGAAACGGGAAGCTTCCAACATTTCAGTTTCAGAGACTTGAGGTTCAGGAATTGGGTGACGTACTTTTTCGAAGATAGTAAAGGGAGAATGTGGGTAGGGACTCAGGGAGGGATAAATCGTTTAAACCCCAGTCATAATGATACAAACATGGCGTTCGCCTTCTTCCCTTACGCTCCAGATAAACCAAGCACCAATAGTGGAGAGGTAAGTGGAATACTTGAAGCGGACAACGGCGAATTATGGATTAGCACTAACTCTTACGGCTTGCGGCGGTTTGACCCCGAAACCGAAGTCATGACAGATTATCGTTTTGATAGGGAAAATGAATTTGGCTTAAGCTCCAACACCATTCATACCTTACTTAAAGATAGTAAAGGAAGACTTTGGATAGGATCTGATGGCGGTTTAGATCGATACAATGCTACTAATGATCGATTTGTGCACGTAAGAGATGAGTCCGGTTTTCTTGATGATGCTATATTATGCATAGTGGAAGATAAGTCCGGCTATTTATGGTTTTCTACTACCATAGGGCTTGGCCGTTTGGATGCCAAAACCAATGATGTAAGGTTCTATGATGAGATTGATGGACTACGAAGTAGTCGTTTCAGAGAGTTACTGGTTCACTCCAAGACCGGCCACATTTACGCAGGAGGCCCAGGTTTGAGCGTTTTCCACCCTGATAGCCTCAAGGAGATGGAATTCTTTCCTAGGGCATTGTTTACCTCTATACGGTATAGTGAGCAGCGACAAGGGCTTAATAGATTTAAAGAAATATCGAGTCCGGGAACAAGAGAAGATATTCAATTAACTTATCATAATAAGATCCTACAATTTGAAATCTCTGCCTTAGCTTTTCGTAAGACAGATAGAATCCAATATGCCTATATGCTAGAAGAGCTTCACAGCAATTGGGTAGAACTAGGTACTAGCCGGGATTTTGCCTTGACCAATCTTGCGCCTGGGCATTATACTTTAAAGATCAGATCCACAAATGGAGACGGGACCTGGAGTGAACAAGGTACTTCTCTGAAGATAGCCATTACACCACCTTGGTACTGGAATGGCTGGAGCAAGATCATTTACTTGCTACTCTTCTCGACGGCATTATACTTCTTATATGTCTTTCTGTTGAGGAGACGCCTAGCTTTGGCGGAGAACGATCGTCTGAAAGAACTCGATGCTGTCAAAACCAAATTATACACCAATATCACCCATGAGTTTCGTACGCCCATAACCTTAATCCAAGGGGTAAATGATCAGATCAAAGAAGAGGGATTAGAATTGCAGAAGGAGAGCATCATTGATAAGACCGAAATTGTACAACGGAACAGTGCGAGGCTGCTACATTTGGTGAATCAGATGCTTGATCTAAGAAAACTAGAATCTCAGTCTTTGCCTGTCCATTTGATACATGGTGATATCATAGCTTACCTGAGCTATCTTGTTGAGTCCTTCCGCTCCTATGCCGAAGAGAAAGGAATTGATTTACAGTTGAGCGCTGATCCCGGCACTTTGTTCATGGACTATGATGCAGAAAAGTTTTTGACGATCCTATCTAATATGTTGTCCAATGCTATCAAGTTCACTTTCGAAGGAGGGGAGGTTCAAGTAATCTGCCAAGTAAGTCAACGTAAAGAACGGGATTGGGAAAGTACTTCCAATCGACTAGTGCATCTTTCCAGTTCAAAGAGTCAGGAAGACCAAGCCTTTTTTGAGGTCCACGTCCAGGATTCAGGAGTGGGAATTACTGCCGACCAATTGCCGAACCTTTTTGATCGATTCTATCAAGTTGATGATAAGAGTACTCGCCAAGCAGAGGGTACCGGAATTGGCTTGACCTTATGCAAAGAATTGGTAAGCTTATTGAATGGAGATCTAAAGGTCGAGAGTAGCCCGGGTCATGGTTCAACTTTTTGTTTCAGGCTGCCGATCCAACATAGTGCTCAAGAAGCATCTAGCGATCCCTCGAGCCTCGACGAACAGCGTGTAGCTGTCTTTATTCCCCCCACGAAGAAAAAGTTGCAGGAAGATGCTCTAGTCCCATCTCCTGATTCCCCCCTCGTATTGATCATCGAAGACAATCAGGAAGTGGCTCAATTCATCGGTAGCACCTTGGAGCAGCAATATCGCTTGATCTTTGCGGTAGATGGAGAAGCTGGGGTCAATACAGCCTTAGAAGAAATACCTGATTTGATCGTGAGTGACGTCATGATGCCCAAGAAAGATGGCTACGAAGTATGTGAAACCCTGAAGCATGATCCCCGAACAAGTCATATTCCCATCATTTTGTTAACCGCTAAGGCAGATCGAACCTCAAAACTGGAAGGCTTGCAAGGTGGTGCTGATGCTTATCTAACGAAGCCTTTTGATCGAGAAGAATTGCTGATTCGACTCGATGCCTTGTTCCAAGGGCGGCAAAAAATGCGGGATTATTATAGATCTCTAGTAGGATTAGGGCAACGAAGGGCAACCGTACCTGAGCATCTGAAAAGAACTCAGAAGGAAGAGGACTTCATTCAGCGCACCCGGACGGCAATAGAAGCCCATTTGACTGATCCTAGCTTCACCATCGAGCTGTTGTGCAAATCGGTTGGGATGAGCAAATCGCAATTACATCGAAAGCTTACCTCATTAGTTGAGTTGGCACCGATTCAATTTGTACAACAGATTCGACTCGATAGAGCTAGGAACCTCTTAGAGGAAACGGATCAAAGGGTAGGACAGATTGCCTATGATTGTGGATTCAATGATCCCGATTATTTCGGGCGTGTGTTTAAGAAGACCTTTGGCATGACCCCAACTGAATTTCGGAAGCAATCCATGAAAAAGAATAGGTAACAAGCACTAATTCCAGGGTGGGAATATTTGTTTTTCTATTTCCCTCTTTGTCTTATTCAAATGAGCCCGGATGTTTTCCGGATCAGACCCATAAGTCGAGATGAATTGTTTGATGCCTACTAAAATCTCCTGGTAGGCAGGATTGCTATTTATCAATTCCTCATAGGCTGGCCTACTGTCAACAGGAAGCTGATCAAGGGCATAGTTGAGTAAGTCATCAAAGGTAAGTTCCATACAGCTTTATTGTAAACAATCAAGTAGAACTATTAGGAGGGAGGTATTAGATAATACGGCAATAGGGGCAAATAATCTCAAGTAAAGATAATAAATCTGTCGGAGCTACTAATGTCGCCAATTCTTCAAGTGCATTCTGAGCTTTGCTCTTGAATGCTGTAACAGACTTCGAACTGCAGCCGTCGTGGTAGCAAGTTGCTTCGCAATATCTGCTTGAGAATAGCCAGATAATTGCAAAGAAATGGCCTGGTGCTGCCGAGGAGAAAGCCTAGCCATCGCCCTTTCAAAATCCAGCATAAACTCCTTCTTAGTCTTTGGATCGACGGACAGTCCTAAGAAATTATCAAGTTCGGATGTAATAGGCAACGTGGACCGTCGACTGTTGCGCCTATGATAATCCGTTCCTAGGTTCTTAGCGATCGAAAAGAGGTAAGCTTCAAGTGTCTCCAGTTGGAGTGAAGCCGGGTCGCGCTTTAGGAGTCTTTCGAAGACATCAGCCGTGATATCCTTAGCATCCTTGCGGTTTTTAGCTATGGTAAAAGCATAGACTTTATTGAAATACAGCTCGTATACCGCTTTGTAGAACTTCCTTCGATCTGCGGCGGAACTGGAGCTAATATATGCTTGCTGCAATATTTTCAGATTTTTCATGATAAGGCCATTAGAATTATAGAATAGGGGATCAGTGACAAGCTCCTGTCCGTGAAGCTTGACTTCATGAAATACTTAGAGAACTGTAATTGAAAATGAATGGATCAGCTGCAGAGAATTACCATTAAGGGATCTATTACAAAGGTAATGGAGAGGCGGGGTTTGTGTCCCGGACAAATTTCCCAAAATACAGGACTTTTTGATCAACAAGTTGAAAGCATCTGAAATACAGTAACTTATGTCTGTTTTCTAAAATCACTTGGCGTGAGTTCAAAGGCTTTTTTGAAGCTTCTGGCAAAATAATCCGGGTCATTAAATCCTGTTTCGTAGGCGATCTCGGCGATGGTAAGCCCCGTAGCGGAGGAATCTGTACAGGATCTGAAACTTTTCCAGCATTCATCGGAACCTACGCCGTATGGGAAGTGGTAGATAATGGTGATGAGGGCGATCAAACAACAGATCTCCGAGTGGGAGTTCCTGAATGGGTCCGGGATTTTCATTGCGAAACTGGATTTCCAGTTGAAGCCTTTGGGGGTACTTTCCAAACTACTACCGGAGATATCGAAGTCGAAAGCGAAGATGATGACTAAAAACTGGATTAAGATTGCCTAATATCCTACTTCATAAGTTAATGTAATACTTTTCAAGAAGAAATGGTCAAACTAGAGAATTTACCTCGTTTGTCCATTTCTTTTTTTGTTTGACTCCCCTTGACTCCGTTATTGCTAATAGCATGTCTAGTAGAACCAGCGGCCAGAAAACGCCGAAAGGTGCCAGTGTGCATGTTTGGTAGGTTCAGCCGACCGGAATTGTTTCTTACCCAAATATCTCCTCTGTTGTCTTCGAGAATAGTCGAAATAAGGAAAGCCGCACGGATTTTTTTGTCAGGCGATGAGACTATTTGACTACTCGGGCGTATTAGCTTAAGGATGCCCTAAAATACATTTGAAAACAAATCATCAATTATCATGTCAGAAGAAAAGAATCAAGCAACAACGGTGGATCCTCCGAATGGGCGAATGACTATTTGGGAAATCTGTAATTCAAAATTTGGATTGACCTTGCTTACCTCAATTGTAGCCTTGGTTATCATGAATTTCTTTATACAATGGATGGAGAATGGAAAGACTTTTGCAGCCGCGCAGAAGCAGCGTGCAGAACTTTTTTCAGAACTGAATCATCGCATCTACCTTTTGAAAAATCAATTTACCGTTACCGATCAACTATCGAATAAGGAAGAAAAGGTTGCCAATATCCCCGAGTTAGCAGCTATTACTTCAGGGCAAGGAATTGTATTCACAGAAGCAGGAGAGGGCAAGCGATTAGTTGAAATTATGGCGGAGTATATCAAACTAGACAAAGGGGCTCTAGTTGTTGGAGAAAGCATTGTCCAAGACCTAATACGCATGCAAGAGGACCTTGAGCGAAGTGTTGGCTTGAACGCTGATCTTCAGATGGCTAGAATGAATGCGGCTAGAAGGAAATATATAGACTTCCAGAAGCAATTTCTGAAAATGCAAGCGGATAAAAAAGAGCGGCTTGAGAAGTTGAGAAGACAAAAAAGAATGGCCTTCATTTTGTTGCTTGTAGCAGCTGGCTCCTATCCTTTTTATCGGTTCATTCAGGTTTTGGTGGAAAGATCAAGAGGGAAACAAATGGGTCAGAATGAGGAGAGTTTTAATCTTGGGACTGAGTAGTTCCTGGGCTGCGCTGATGTTGGTCAAAGCAAACCTAATATTACGGCCCTCTGAAATTGGGAAAACCTCATAGATCGGACTTTTGCCAACTTATATGATAGCCTTGCTCTTTGCTTGTGTAGACATAAAATCATCAATTACAATACTCTTGAAATAATTGGATCAATGGCCTAATGTGTCTGTTGAACTGGGCGTTAGTTCAATTTGGGTGTGAACATCTAAGGGATGTGTGAAATATCTTATGTAATCACAGGGGATGTCAATTTAAATCCCTCAATCTAAAAATATCGGACCATGGAGAGTCAAAATAAAGTAAGTGGTCAAATAATCCATCACGAGTCAGGGATCGGTATTCCTAATTTAGTGGTAGAGATTTTTGATTTAGACCCCAGAACATATAACCCCGATGAAGATCTCATCTACGTTTCGCCAGGAAGACCTTTAGGAGATGATGATTTTGAGGCAGATCAAGATTCTGAAACGAATAGAACGTCTACTCAAGGATTACCTGCTGACCGTTTGGGCTCAGTGATAACCGATCAAGATGGTTATTTTGAATTGATGTATGAAGATGAGGCTTTTCAGGTTAGAACAAGAGATAAGAATCCGAGTCTTTCTGGAAATACTGTTAAGGATGAAATCCGTCCTGATTTGTTTGTTCTAGTAACTGCTCCTGAGCAAAGTAGTGTTGAGCTTTATGAAAATGTTATTTTCCGTTCCAATTGGGCAAGAATCAATGCTGGTAGGAATGAATCCTTTTTGATTCGACTAACCACTAGTCAGTTGAATGAGGCAAAAGTTTCGGTGCCAACTAACGACGAGGAAAACAATAGGACTCAAGCAAAAATCACTCGATATGTTCAAAATATCAGAGCTCAAAAGGAGTTTCGAGTCGGTATCAGGGGAGGAAGAGAACAACTTGACTCGGAAGATCGAGAAGAGCGAGAAGAACTAAGAAATGCAATAAAGGAGGTGATCCTTCCAAATCGAGCGGTACTTCAATCCCTCTATAACTTCGTTACGGATGCTGACACAATTGAATCAGTTCAAGATCAAGTATACTTAAGGGGGTTAGATCGTATAGATCAGCTAATTGCCGCAGGTGGAGATAATCCTGAACCTGGAAAGGGAATAAAGGTGAATTTGTTCCTTACTGATAAGCAAAAAGAGAAACTGAATGATTTTTCATTCACGCATGAAGGCCGAGAGTATTTTAATATTCGTGAGGATCTCATTCAAGAGCTGTTATTCAAAGCTGAACACGACGGAGGACTCAATACAGTTTTGTTCTCAAATAACCCCATCAGTAAATTTTGTATTGAAAAATCTAGGCAGGAAAAGTGCGCTAAAATCTATACGGATCTAGAGTCAGTAGATAATGAGGGGCAAGATAGTACTGAAGAGACTAATCTCGATGATGTTACGGGCTTTAATCAGGAAGATATTCCTTATTATCTTCAGAGGGTGTTATTTGACAGGGACTCAAACATGTTTCAGGGTGATGGTTTGCAGATAGCTCAAAGACCTGATGGTGAAAGTGTTCAGGCTAGTGTTGATTCCTTTTCCTTACAGAAAGGTCCGGCAGATGCCACTGCCTTCTATGACTTTCACTCCTTACAAATAGCATTTCAAGATGTTTGGCAACAACTGTTGGATCAGACTTTGGTAGATCTAGGAGAAAAAATCCATTATACTCAGGAATTCAGCGGGAAAAAAGGCCTAGTTACTTGGCTGAGACAAAGAACCGAAAATCGAACCACTTCCTATGGTGATGCAATAGCTGCAGCAGCAAACTCCGCTAGAGAGGATTCGATCGTAGTACCTGTGGAAATCTCAGCTGCTTTTGACATTTCAACCCTAGAATATGATGCTTTAGGTATTGATGACAAAAGCAAACTAGAAGAATTAGCAATATACATCAACAGATACGAGTTTAATGCCAGGCTTACCACAACGGTCTCTGTAAAGCGAGATCAAGGGGAGCGACTAATTGATAATGTGAGGGTTAATAAGCCGTTTAGTACTAATGCAATGTTGAAGGAGCTACAAGAAAAACTACTGTCAAAATATGAATTTACAGTATTTGCCGCCGACAAAAACCATCATTGTATCAACTTTGGCTTATTGAATACCTTTCGGCAAAAATGGGAACCAATAAGTTATCAAGCAGGGAGGCTAGTAAAAACGATTCCGCTGTCCCCAAAAGAAGAGCGAAAATACTCGATAAAGACCCGTCGCCAACTTAAAACCACAAAGAAACAAGCTATAAAAAACAATTCATCGATTGAGAGCGAAGTAAATTCTACTTCTCGTGCTGAATCTGAGATTATCGCAAAGGCACAGGAGAAGTCGAATTTCAATATGAGCGTTGGAGTGAGCTATTCGGGCTTCAGTTCTAAGATTGGCCTAAACAAAGATGCGGCAAAGGATTCGACTCAGACGAAGAAAGATTTTAGAGAAGCAGTGGTCAAAGCTGCCCAAGAATATAAAGAGGAAAGAAGGCTTGAGATAGAAACTAGTAAAACCTTTGAGTCCGAATATTCTGAATCTGGTACCATTGTTAATCCTAATGATGAACTGTCGGTAACGTATCTTTTCTATGAGCTTCAAAGAAGGTATCGAGTCTCTGAACAGTTGTACAGAGTAATGCCAGTGGTAATGGTGGCGCAGGAGGTGCCTTGTCCACATCAAATTACCAAGGCTTGGGTTATTGCTCATGACTGGATTATCAACCGGGTATTACTAGATGATAGTTTCAGGCCTACTCTCCAGTATATAGGCCAGAAGAATGTGGGGGACGACTTTGCGATTCGAGAGCTTAGAAAGAATTTGCGACAGCAACGAGGAATTGTCAATAATCTTAAAATTGAATTCTCAAAGCTGAAGCAAAATGTTGAGAATAAATACTCGAAGCTGCAATCGACCATTAGTGAGAGAATAGATGAAGAACACGACAAGAGGTTTTATAAGTATAGGTGGTGGTGGTGGTATGGCTACAATGCTAATGGCTCGGACACCCCTCCTGACCCAGAAATGGCTAAGGCTCTGGAACAGGCGGCTGCAGATGATCACAAGCATGCCGTTGAGCAAGCAAAAGAAATGGCTATGTCGGTACAACGGGAAATACAGATGTTGAATCAGTTGACCCAACAATATAATGACGCGATGCAAGAGCATTGGGATCTCATCACTCAAATTAGGAGACTTATTACGCATATTAAGGATAATATTTTGTACTATATGTCTACGGTTTATACACAAATCATGGGTCCTTAATTAAATCCTGAAGGGTACAAAAATCTTTGAAGCGTTTCAACCCTCGATCCATGGTAATTGGTCCTGGTGGTCTTTGGGAGGCATATCCTT
>JABSSL010000172.1 GCA_013214355.1 Saprospiraceae bacterium
CGATATATTGAGAGGAACGGACCTGATGCTTAAGCGAAATAGCCGAGTCGAGCAACGAGCAGCAAGAAATGGCATACCTGCTACCAAACTAAAAGATGTACGTCCTATGATGGAAGCTGCCGCTGAACAAGAAAAGCGATAAAGCAAGCGTCCTTGCGCAAATCAGCAGCAGCAATTGTTTACCGATAGCCGACAAAAATTACCTTTCCATTCGTCAAACATGGATCCAATGAGAATACATTTGTCCCTGCACTAGCTTTACGCTACCTTTGGGCCCGATTTTGATACAAACAAGCAGATGCCTTATTCAGATAAGACAGTTGGAGTTATTGGAGCTGGTAGTTTTGGAACTGCTATTTCCAATTTGCTGGCCTACAATACTAATGTGTTGTTGTATACACGGAATGCCACCATTGTCGAAGCTATCAACCAAACACATGCTCACCTTGGCGTGGATTTGTCACCGCGAATCACCGCTACCAATAACTTACAGGAGGTCGCTGAAAATTGTGAGCTCATCTTTCCTGTGGTTCCTTCCGATCAATTTCGCAGTATGATACGTCAGCTGGGCCCACATTTGCGTCCGTACCATATGCTGATACACGGTACCAAAGGTCTGGACTTGACAGATGTAGACGAGGAGAATCCGAGTTTTGAAGACATTACACGAGACAATGTCCATACCATGAGTGAGGTCATCTTGCAAGAAAGCGCTGTAGTGCGAGTCGGCTGTTTGTCCGGCCCCAATCTGGCCCAGGAGATCATGGAGGGGCAACCTACCGCCACCGTAATTGCCAGCAAGTTTAGCGAAGTAATCAAGACGGCCAGAATCGTGCTATCCAGCAAGCATTTCCACGTATTTGGAACACATGATCTGCTAGGTGCCGAACTAGCTGGTGCGCTCAAGAATACCATTGCCCTAGGGTCTGGAATTCTTAAAGGTAAAGGGCTAGGCAAGAATATTCAGGCGATGTTGATCACTCGGGGCTTGATGGAGATGATCTACTTTGGCAATGCCTTGGAAGCCTCCAGTAGCGCCTTTTTGGGAACGGCGGGGATTGGGGATTTGGTGGCTACTGCTACCAGTAAAAAGAGTAGAAATTACTTGTTTGGATTCCGGCTCGGGCAGGGAGAATCCTTGGAGGCCATCAAAGCCTCCGTTCCAGAATTAGCAGAAGGCCTTAGAACGCTACAAATTACCCGACATTTGGCAAAATGTTATAAATTGCGCGTTCCTATAACGGAAATGATTTATCGCATCATATTTGAGGGATTCGACATCGAAAGAGCGCTAGATTATTTGATGACCTACCCATACGATGTGGATGTGGATTTCTTAAATCTATTGCCCAATAAAATCTAGATAGAATGAATATTGCTTGGCAGAAAATTATTCCTCATGCCGCAGCGCTTGGAATCTTCTTGCTACTAGCCTGTATCTATTTCTTTCCACAGCTTAAAGGAATGCAAGTTTCTCAAAGTGATATTAACCAGTGGCGAGGAATGGCGCAGGAAAGTCGAGAGTATCGGGACAAGAATGGCGAGGAAACACTGTGGACTAACGGAGCGTTCGGTGGAATGCCGACCTACCTAATCAACACCATCGCAGCCGGCAATAATCTACGACACTTTGATAAGATATTTAGACTCGGATTCACTCGTCCTATAGGCCGTTTTTTGACAGCAATGATCGGCTTCTACCTGCTCATGGTACTCCTAGGCACCAATACCTGGCTCAGCATTGCCGGGGCTATTGCCTTTGGTTTTATGACCAATAATTTAGTGCTTTTCGAGACGGGTCATGCCTCTAAGTTGAGAGTGATCACCTTTTTACCGCTGATCACTGCTGGAATCTTGCTGGCCTTCCGTAAGAAACACTTGCTAGGCGGGGCTTTATTTGGATTCGGAATGGGCTTAGGCATTTTTGCGAACCACCCGCAAATGCTGTATTACTTCGCCTTAACATTGCCCGCTTTCGGTATTGCCGCCTTCATCAAGGCCTATAAAGAGCAGGAGATAGCAGACTTCTTCAAGGCCTGTGCAGCTCTGGTCGTAGGAGCTCTTTTGGCCGTAGGATCAACGGCCTCAAACCTACTCCCAACCCTGGAATACCAAGAAGATACCATGCGTGGTGCTCCCATCTTGGAGACCACTGGCCCGGTTGATCCCACAAATTCCAGTCAAACGGATGGGCTGGCCTGGCAATATGCCATGGCGTATAGTAATAACTTCAATGACCTCTTTTCCTCCTTTATTCCTGGATTCGTAGGAGGGGGATCACGAGAGAAAGTTAGTCCTTCTAGTGCATTGGCACGACATCCAGCATGGGGGCAGATATTGCGTCCGAATCAGTTTCAAGCCCCATTGTATTGGGGTGGGGTGGGTTCCACTAGTGGCCCGATTTACTTTGGAGCTGTTATATTTTTCCTTTTTGTACTGGGTCTCATCGTAGTGAAAGGACCTGTTAAGTGGTGGCTCGGAATCGGAACGCTGATCACCTTCATGATATCGCTGGGTATCAATTTTGAGGCCTTCAATCGATTTCTCTTCGACTACGCCCCGCTATTCAATAAATTCCGGACACCCAATTCAGTGCTGAGCGTGACTTCATTTATGGTCCCTGTCCTCAGTATACTGGCGGTTCAACAATTTCTGGATAACAAGATTGATAAAGCCGATTTGTTGAGGGGAACTTGGATTGCGGGAGGAATCGTAGGTGGAATCTCTCTATTGATGGCCTTAATCGGGCCTGGCATGTATGACTTTGCAGGTGCAAGTGACAGTTACTATAGCCAGAGTGGGTTCCCTTCTGAGCCATTAATTGAAGCTCGTCAATCCTTGATGCGATCGGACTCGTTTCGCTCTTTCATTTTAATCGGATTAGGAGTAGGACTATTGTACTTCTTCGTAAAAGAAAGAATCAAAGCCATCTACCTGATCGCGGGCTTGGGACTTCTGTTTACTTATGATGCCTGGACGGTAGGGCAGCGATATTTGGGAAGTGAGGATTTCCAAGCACAACGGAGATTAGAAAGCAGCTTTGCTCCTCGGCCAGTTGACCAGGAAATCCTAAAGGATCAGACCAAAAGCTTCCGAGTCTATGACCTAAGCGTCGGCAATCCGTTTGCCTCCACTCGGGCCTCCTTCCATCATCAATCCTTGGGTGGGTATAGTGCCGCAAAAATGCAGCGCTACCAAGATATCATGGATCAATACCTGATGCAAGGTAATCAGCGGGTCTTAAATATGCTGAACACCCGTTACATTATCGTAGGAGGTCAAGAGCAACAGCAAGCTCCAGTTGCCCAGTTGAATCCGGGCGCAATGGGTAATGCTTGGTTTGTGAGCAGATTCGTTAATGCGAATACCCCAAATGAGGAGATTGGTGCCTTGGCAGACTTAGACCCAGGTAGTGAAGCGGTAGTTCATGCGGAGTATAACGATTACATTGCGGGATTAAGTCCGCAGAAGAACGGCACGATTGTGCTGGACGATTATCAGCCGAATCATCTATCCTATACTTCGAATACCGCATCTGATCAATTTGCCGTCTTCTCTGAGATCTGGTACGGTCCAAACAAGGGTTGGCAAGCCTATCTGGATGGTGAACCTGTGGATCACATACGTGTTAATTATTTACTGAGGGGAATGAAAGTTCCTCCCGGACAACATAAGATCGAATTTAAATTTGAGCCGGCTGTTTACAGCAGAGGCAAAACAATCTCATTCATATCATCTCTTTTAATCCTTTTGGGGCTAGTCGGCGTTATAGCTAGATCTTATCCTAAATGGAAGGAGGAGATGCTCACTGCATCAGTTCCCGTAAAAGTACAGCCTACAGTTTCGACCAAGTCGTCGAAGGCTAAAAAGTCTGTAAAACCAAAACCCAAAAGCAAGAAGAAGAAATAACATTACCATTAATTACTATATGTTGTTTTTGTATGAAAACAACAAAGTCATTTTTGTTTTTGTCTTAATTCTTCTACTTTAGATGTGCAAGAAATCAGATACCACTTGTTGGTAGTGGTTTCTAATGCACCTCCCAATCCTCTACAATAGGAAAGACTCATATTAGCCTTATTCTCACCTTAACCCAAGTTATTAACTATGCATTGTCACAATGCATGACCCCTTACTCATATGTGTAATATGAAGAATTGGCTATTGTACATTGGTCTATTTGTCGTCAACAGTCTTATCATAAATATCAGTGAAGGTGCAGCCTACGCCCCTTCTAGTCCTTCCGTAGATAGTCTCAATGCCCTGGCAAGAGTAGACACGCTCAGCTTTTATGAGCGAATCAAGATCAGTGAAAAAGCTTACTCACTTGCAGAAAGTCAATCCTACTATTCCGGTCAATATCAAGCGGCAGTAATGGCGGGTATGTGTCACGTGGCGCTGAGCGAATTCGAGGAAGCGCTCAGTTATTTCCAAAGAGCCTATGGGCTTGGAGAACAAATGCAAGATTTATCCGCGGTAGCCGAAGCTAGGTTCCATTTAGGTGAAGTCTATTACTACTTACAAAACTTACCACAAGCCAAAGCTGCTTTTGAGGAAGCGCTGGCCCAATTTGAGGACCTGGATAGCACGCGCTGGATCGGCGTCATCAAAAATGGGATCGGTATTATATGGTATGCGGAGGGAGAAAAAGAAAAAGGAGCTGAACTCTATCAAGAGGCTTATGAAATCTTATCGAAAAACAATTACGAGTTAGATGCTCAAGGGCCACTTAATAATCTCGCGGATCACTTCTTCCATGAAAAAAAGATTGAACAAGCGCAGCAATACTTCGAAAAGGTCCTGACCATAGATCGAAAATATAAATCTGTCTTTGGCGAAAGCCTCTCCCTACTTAACCTAGCCTGGTGCTACCGTTGGAAGAAGAATTACGATAGAGCCATCCAACTCATACAAGAAAGTTTAGCTATATCCGAAAAAGAGAGTATTAAGCAACACCAAGCGCTTGGCTATTCCGAGCTCAGTATCACCTTTAAAGAGAAAGGTGACTTTGAAAATGCACTAGTGTATGCTGAGAAATACCAGAAATTCCATGAATTGATGGATCAAGAAAAGAATGAGGCTAAGCTGGCCAATGTCATGATCCAATTTGAAACGGAACAGGCAGAAAAAGAATTGGCAGAATTGAAAAATTCAAAGAAGCTAGAACAGATCTATGCTCTTTCAATCCTGGGCGCGGCGGGCCTGATGTTAATCGTTGCCTTCCTGCTCTTTTCTCGCAATAGAGTCCAGCGTCGATTAGCTGAAACGGAGTTACAAAAGCAGGCCCTGCTGAGTGAGCAATTGCAACAACAGTTGAATTCAAAAAAACAAGATCTTACCAATCTTGCCCTAGATATTTCCCGTAAGAATAGCTTTGCCACCAAAATTCACGATCGCTTGCAAGATCTGGTGAAGGTCAATGATCCAACAGAACGCAAAAAGGGGATCCAGGCGCTTAGCCGAATCGTCAGTAACCATTTGCGGCTGAATGAGGATGCCCAAGAATTTCAGGTAAATATAGAAACCGTTAATCACGACTTTTTTAATAAACTAGATCAACAATTCGAGGGGCTCACCACAAACGACAAACACCTTTGTGGCTTAATTAGACTCAACCTCTCCTCTAAAGACATTGCCGCCATCAAGAACATTTCCACTAAATCAGTGGAGATGGGTCGATACCGGCTGCGTAAAAAATTAAGTCTAACGCCAGATGAAGATTTAGCCGAATTCCTGCAAAATTTTGCCTAATCTGTGGAATTTTGTCCCTTTGAGGGGCTTTTTGGGGTGTTTGTAGGGGTGTTGTAGGGGTGTTTTTTTAGTGTGAACGTATCTGAAATATTACATTTGTTATAACAAAAGAGGAAAGCAAGAAACAATTGCAAAGGCCTCTGACCCCAGACAAATACTTCAAAGAACCGAACTGAATAAAAATTATATCCCTTTCGATTAAAGATTAATATTTGGGTTTTTAAGGAGAGAGTTTATGACGCCTTGCCGTTCACCGGCAAGGTTTTTTTATTTTTGTGTCCGCCTCAAAACACTTCACAGTTGATTTCGTACAACTGTTATCATGGGTATACAGTTTATGATTATGTGCTTTAAACCAAAATTATAATAATGAATAAGCTAAATCAACTGGGCACCTTGGTAATGATTTTTCTGGCCTTCGCCTGCCAAGCTAGCTCTTCTGAAAACCGAGTCTCGAAAACCGATGATACCACGGTTGAAGAACTTACATCACCTACGACGACTACCTCAGAGGCAGAATTTAATGCCGAAGGGGAAATAGTGGCTGAAGTGACACCTTCCACAACACCCGAGCAGGAAGATACTCCAGCTAAAGACCCTCAAAATGCTGCTGCAAAAACAGTAGCTTTCCAACCCAAAGAAGAAGTTCAGACGAAAGAAAGGCAACCATCACCTGAAGAAGAAACATCTACTCCTCCTGCAAAGGCAACGGAAGTGACTCAATCAGAAGTCGTCAATGAGGAAGCCCCTTCTGCTGAAGCAATAGTGGCGTCAGAAGAAGAAGTGGTAGTAGAAACTCCAGTGGTTGAAGTTCCTGCTCCTCCTAGTCACAAGGCTTGGAACAATTTGTTGACTCAGTATGTCAGTCGTGCCGGAAATGTTCAGTACAAATCGCTGAAGGAATCCCGTATGAAGGAAATTGAACAGTACTTGAAAGAGCTCGCTGACAATCCAGTACAGAAAAGCTGGACTAAAGCGCAGAAAATGGCGTACTGGATGAATGCGTACAATGCATTTACGGTCAAATTAATTCTGGACAACTACCCAATAACCAGTATTACCAAACTGTCCGGAGGTAAGGTATGGGATAAGAAGTGGATAAAGCTAGGTGATAAAACCTATAGCCTCAACAATATTGAGAATGATATCCTAAGACCTATGTACAAGGATGCCCGAATTCACTTTGCGGTAAACTGCGCAGCTAAGTCCTGCCCTCCCCTACTAAATAGAGCGTGGACAGACGTGAACTTAGAATACTATTTAGAAGGACAAGCCAAACGCTTTATCAACCATCCTGATTACAATCAAATCAGCGCAGACAAGGTCGTAATTTCTAAGATCTTTGAATGGTATGCTGAAGATTTTGGTAATATCATCGAATACCTCAACAAATATTCTAAGACCAAGATCAACCCCGATGCTAAGGTATCTTACCAAGAGTATGACTGGGCTTTGAACCAATAATACTACATGCAACTACCTGTTGATTTCAAAATAGCGATGAAATCGCAACTAGAAGGAGCCTACGAGGACTTTGAACAAGCCTTGTCGGCTCCTTCGCCTATTAGCATCCGTCTTAATGTTTCGAAACATTTTAATTGGAAAGAAAATATTGGCGGAGTAAAATGGAACAACAAAGGAGTATATTTAGAAGAACGGCCGATTTTCACCCTAGATCCTGCTTTCCATGCTGGGGCTTACTACGTTCAGGAAGCCTCCTCCATGTTTGTGGCAGAAGCTGTTCGACAGATTGTAGCCTCTACTTCTAATCGCCCCCTGCGCGTATTGGACTTATGTGCAGCTCCAGGAGGGAAAAGCACCTTACTGCTGGATGAACTCCCTGACAATAGCCTCCTTTGGTGCAATGAGGTAATCCGTAACCGTTTTCAAATCCTGAAGTACAATCTAATCAAGTGGGGAAAACCTGGCATTATTGCCAGTCAGATGGATAGCCAACAACTCCGTGAGCTCGGGCCCTTCTTTGACATTATATTGGTCGATGCCCCTTGCTCTGGTGAGGGTTTATTTAGAAAAACTCCGGAGGCCATGGAAGAATGGTCCACTGCTAATGTCGAACTTTGTGCTGGACGGCAAAAGCGGATACTAGGAGAGGCATTTGGTATGCTCAAAGCGGGGGGATATTTACTATATTCCACCTGCACTTATAATGAGAAGGAAAACGAAGAAAATGTAAACTGGGCGGTGGACACAAGCAAGTTTACCCCCATTGGCTTAGCACTTCCGAAGGATTGGGGAATTGAAGAAAAAGTGCAAGGCTATCAGTTTTACCCGCATCGCCTAAGAGGCGAAGGCTTCTACTTAGCCTGCTTACAGAAAGTCGCTGAGGAAGGAACAACGAGCAGTAAACGTAAAACGCGCGCTCCAAAACAGCAGCTCCAAGCCCTTAGCAAAAAAGAAAAAGAAGCCCTGGCTCCTTGGTTAGCCTCACCAAGCGAACTTTTCCTCTTTAAAACGCCTAAAGGGCAGATTCGAGCCTGCCCTAAAGCCCAGCTGGAAGCCATCCAGCAAATATATGCCAAGTGGCCCTTCCTTTTCTACGGATTAGAAATAGGCACCTTCAAAGGCAAAGATTTCGTCCCCTCCCCTTCCCTCGCCTTGAGTACCTTTATCTCCCCGGAAGTTCCAACCTTAGCAGTGAATAGAAAGCAAGCGCTAAGTTTTCTCCGGAAAGATCCTATAGAGGGGCTGGAAACCCTGCCGAAAGGTTGGCTTTTGATTCAATATCAAGGTCTTGGCCTAGGCTGGATTAAGAGCCTGGGAAATCGAATCAACAATTATTACCCAAAGGAGTGGCGAATCAGGATGAGCATTCCTGAAGAGGAATAAGCAACTTCCTACATAGAAAAAGGGTGACCTGAGATAGATCACCCTTTTGGATATATTGCTGAGAATACAAAAATTCACATGTGAAGAGCGTCTAAGCAGACACTACTAAACCAATTTCCCCATATCTCGCACTAGTATTTTCCCTCGATTGAAGTAAATCAAATCTGATTTCTTCAATTCGTTTAGGACTAGTGTCACGGTTTGACGTGAAGTACAGGTGATATTGGCTATATCCTGATGAGTTAGCGAATGCTTTAATAACATTTCATATCCTACCCTGCGGCCTCGTTTATCTATCGATTCCTTTATAAAGTCAATAATTCGAGTTCTAGCATCCTTGAAGATCAAAGATTCTAGTTTATTCTCAGCCTTCATCAAGCGGCTTCCAAACAATGACATGATGCGAGAGCAAAGATCAAAGTTGTGGCGCATGATCTTTTTCAAATCCTCAACCTTCAACACATATAAATGCACATCCTCTTTTAATGCTTGCGCAAAATCCTGGCGGTGTGTTTCTCCAATCAAACCCAGTTCACCAAACATTGCGGTCGGGTGAATTAAAGATTTGATCACTTCCTTCCCATCACTTGAATGGGTTCCAATCTTCACCGTTCCTCTAGCTAGGAAGTAGATTTCATTGGATTCATCATCAGGGAGGTAGATAAAGCTGTAGCGAGACTTAACTCGGTGCTCCATCATGTTGGAGAGTCGAGATTTTTCATCGTCACTAAGTACACTAAAGAGAGGGAAGAGATTGAGAAAAGAGTTCTTACTTTCAGCATTCATAACTCATTATTTTTATTTCATACCATTTCCAAACACCGGAAACATTGTTTTAGAAACCACCTTTTTCCGGCTTCTTGTTTGGCTTTTTTACTCTTTAAGACACCAATTATTTGTCCCCCCCCTATCCTTTGTTAATTTTTTTTTGATTTTTTTGAAACCCTATCTTACCCCCCTCCTCATTAGACATAAAACATGAGTCATCCCGAATTTTGACGTTGTCAAAATTCGGGATGCTTATTTTTAGCACCAAATAAAAAACCTCTTGTAAATTTGGGTATACCACTACACCAAACCACAAGAGGTCATGTTTAAAAA
>JABSSL010000173.1 GCA_013214355.1 Saprospiraceae bacterium
TGAATAAAATGACAGCCCAAGGTATGCCTATTTCAAAAGCGATTTGAGCGGTATTTCAATAAAGGATAGCCATGTCCGGTTTCTTTATGCAACAACGCCGTTTTGTGGTTGGAGGTGAACCTGAGGCCAAGATTCTACCGATCGCAGCTGAACTTGGGAATCCTGTGGAACTAGGGAAGGTCAATTGGGAGAGAAAACTGGAAAGAGGCATTAAAGCTGCGGAATCCCAAGACAAACCGATATTTCTTCTTTTCCAAGAAGTCCCAGGCTGCGCTACCTGCCGTTCGTATGGACACAATGTATTGTCGCACCCTTTGATCGTGGAAGCGATAGAGGATTTGTTTACACCGGTTGCCATTTATAATAATAAAGGGGGGGAGGATGCGAAGGTCTTAGCTTATTTCCGAGAACCATCGTGGAATAATCCAGTAGTGAGAATTATTGATACCAACAAGAAAGATATAGTAGAGCGCATCAGTGGTAATTACACCCCTCTCGGGGTGGTGCAATCGATGATTATTGCCTTGAAGCGATCTGGAAAAGAAGTTCCCCCCTATTTGCAACTGCTTGAACAGGAGCTTTTCGCGCAGCAGCAGGGAACGGAGGAGGCTACCTTGTCCATGTACTGCTTTTGGACAGGTGAGAAAAACCTTGGAGCGTTGGAAGGTGTGGTTGAAACTCAGCCAGGTTTTATGAACGGTCGAGAAGTAGTGCAGGTAGCCTTTGATCCTTCTTTGATTAGTTATGAACAGTTGGTAGGAGAAGCCCAGAAGGCGCAATGTGCTAGCCATGTTTATGCAGATGATGCTGAACAAAAGAAAAAGGCAACAGCGGTGGTCGGTAAATCCAAAGTTCAATCGCTTGGTAAATTCAGGCTAGATGGCGAACCTAAATATTATATGTCTAAAACGGTCTATAAGTATCTGCCCATGACGACGATTCAAGCCACCAAGGCGAATAGCTTGATTGGACAGGGGAAAAGGCCTGAGTCCGTTTTGTCCCCTCGACAAATAGCCCTCCTCGCCTATATTCGTAAGCACCTCAATAAGAAGTGGCCAGATGCTATTGGTCAAGATCTAACTACGGCTTGGAATAAGGTAGATCAAATTAGATCTTAGTTCATGTTCTTGGGCCAGATCAATGAGAATACAGTAATACTAGATTAGCTGTTTGCAGAGCTGGCTAGGAGATGCCCTGACTATCCGAAGACGGAGAGTCAGGGCAATTTTAGTTAGGGATGCCGTCGATTTTGAAAAGTTTTACTTTCTTTATAAGCCCTAGGAGGCCCCAACCAATCAACATTTTCAAGCATTTCTAACAACAAAACGAACCCACTCGCATGAAAAGTAATCTCGTTTACTGGTCTATTACCGTTGCTATTGCTGGTTTTCTTTTTGGATTTGATACGGTAGTAATCTCTGGTGCTAATCAACCCATTAAGGAGTTATGGGATACCACTCCCTTATTCCACGGTTTCTTCATCATGTCAATGGCCCTTTGGGGTACGGTAATCGGTGCACTTTTTGCGGGTATTCCTAGCCAGAGATTAGGTCGTAAGAATACCTTGATCTGGATCGGATTGCTTTTCTTCCTATCCGCCTTAGGTTCCGCCATTGCCTGGGATCCATACAGCTTTTCCTTCTTTCGTTTCATTGGTGGACTGGGTGTGGGAGCTTCTTCTGTAGCTGCACCGGTGTACATATCTGAGATTTCTACCGAAAAGAATCGAGGTCAACTGGTGGCCTTGTACCAATTCAATATCGTTTTGGGGATTTTCGTAGCCTTCTTTTCCAATTACCTCCTAAAAGGCTTTGACGGCGGGAATGATTGGCGATGGATGCTGGGCGTAGAGGCTATCCCGGCCTTGGTCTACACCCTTTTGGTATTGGGGGTTCCAAAGAGTCCACGTTGGCTTTTACTGACTAAGGGAGACGAGGAAGGCGCCAAGGATATCTTGTCTAGAATTGGAATAGCAGATGTGGCAGCTGAAATTGCAGCCATTAAGAATTCGGTTAAATCGACAGTACGTGAGAATATCTTTGTGCGCAAATACAGAACACCGGTAATACTGGCCTTTTTACTGGCTTTTTTTAACCAACTCTCAGGCATCAATTTCGTCTTGTACTACGCACCGGAGATCCTGGAAAAGGCCGGCTTGGCTTCGAAGGAGTCTCTGCAGAACTCCATCGCAATTGGCGGAATCAATCTTGTTTTCACCTTAATTGGCATGTATCTGATAGATCGAATGGGCAGAAAGCAGTTGATGATAATTGGCTCCTTTGGCTACATCATCAGCTTAGCCATGGTTTCTTATGCCTATTACAGCGGAGCTAGCTCTACCTTCCTGATGACTTTCCTACTAGCTTTCATCGCCTCTCACGCCATTGGTCAAGGTGCTGTGATATGGGTATTTATTTCTGAAATATTCCCAACGAAAGTAAGAGCCTTTGGACAGGCTTGGGGATCTGGCATTCACTGGATCTTTGCCGCTCTGATTACTCTACTTGGGCCCGTGGTCATTGATCTTTTTTCCGAAAATCCATGGCCCATCTTTGCCATATTTAGCGGTATGATGGTACTTCAGTTACTCTTTGTCTTGTTTATGATGCCAGAGACCAAAGGGGTGCCATTGGAGGAGTTAGAGCAAAGATTAATCAAAGATTAACTATGAGAAATCGATTTTCTGGCATTGTTTTTTGTGCTATTTTTGCGATCGTTTTTACGCAATGCCAAGATATGTCTAATGAAACCGAAACCGTGGCTGCCCCTGAATTGTATCAGGAGCGACACAGACCTCAAGTTCACTTTTCTCCCAAAGAGAAATGGATGAACGATCCCAATGGGATGGTCTTCTTTGCAGGAGAATACCACCTGTTTTACCAATATTACCCCGATAGTACCGTTTGGGGGCCTATGCATTGGGGGCATGCCATCAGTAAAGATCTGGTGCATTGGGAACATTTACCCATCGCTCTTTATCCCGATTCATTGGGGTATATCTTCTCCGGTAGTGCCGTAGTGGATTGGAAAAATACCAGTGGTTTCGGAAGTGAAGACAACCCTCCCCTTATCGCTATTTTTACCTATCACGATATTGAGGGCGAAAGAGCCAAAACGAAGACCTTCCAATCTCAAGCGATAGCCTACAGTAATGACAAGGGAAGAACCTGGATCAAATATGAAGGAAATCCAGTGATCCCGAATCCTGGTATCCGAGACTTCCGGGATCCGAAAGTTATCTGGGACGAGCATTCGAAACAATGGGTCATGGTCTTTGCGGCGCAGAACCAAGTCAAGATATACGGACCTCAGGATCTGAAGGAATGGCAGCATCTCAGTGACTTTGGTCAGGAATACGGGAGTCATGCCGGCGTATGGGAGTGTCCAGATCTTTTTCCCCTTTATCTGGAGGAAGAGGACAGGACTTATTGGGTACTATTGCTAAGTATCAACCCTGGGGGACCTAATGGAGGCTCAGCTACTCAGTATTTCATAGGAGATTTTGATGGAAAGCAGTTTTTACTAGATGATCGTTTTCAATCAGAGGTAGCAAAGATGGATTCAGGGGAAGAACAAGCCGTATGGTTGGATTATGGACGTGATAATTATGCGGGGGTTACTTGGTCTGATATTCCAGAAGAAGACGGCCGACGAATCTTTATTGGTTGGATGAGCAATTGGGATTATGCAAGACTGGTTCCGACAGAAGCTTGGCGAAGTGCCATGACCATGCCGCGCAATTTGACACTCTATGCTACCGATGCTGGGCCACGCCTAAGGCAAACATGGGTCCAGGAAATTGATGAGCTGGAAATGGAAGCCAAGACCTTGCCAATTCGCACCGTAGAGGATACCATCAATTTACTAACGCAAGCCCCCGAACAAGCAGTTGAAGCGCGATTGAAGTTACAAGTCAAATCCATTGCTGCTGGCATCACAAGTTTTGGGATTATACTAGTCAGTGAACAAGAAGATCACTATGCTTTGGGCTACGATGTCAGCAAGCAACAGTTCTTTAGTGATCGAAGATCTGCTGGAGACCATAGCTTTTCGGACAAGTTCGCAGCGGCTATTCATACGGCGCCGTACAAGTTGGAAGGAAATGAATTGGACTTCGATATTGTCATTGATCGTTCTTCGGTTGAACTACTGGCTGCCGATGGAGCCGTGGCTATAACGGATCTCGTATTTCCCAAACAGGATTTCCACAAGGTGGTATTCTTTACCGACGATGGAACGGTAGAGGTAACAGGAACGATAGCAACGCTACAGTCTATTTGGAAGTAGGAATGGAGAAGACCGCTTAGGATGAATTGCGTGATCCTGGAAAGAGGTAGGGACAAAAAATTGCCTTTACCAGACGAGTTGTCCAACCTGGCTGTTTAACTTTTCTTCTTCTGAGACATTGAATTTTAGAACATAAAGTAGCGGATTTTTCTGATCCTCCAATTCCGTGGTGATATTGTCGAATAGGGCCGCTCTATTTTGAGACTGG
Organism: Saprospiraceae bacterium; assembly: GCA_013214355.1. Classification (GTDB taxonomy): domain Bacteria; phylum Bacteroidota; class Bacteroidia; order Chitinophagales; family Saprospiraceae; genus DT-111. The sequence continues at coordinate 4,496 of JABSSL010000173.1, forward strand.
TATATTCTTTCCCCCCACTTATCATACACTTCGATTTCAGCGAATGTTGTACTACTTTCTATCTGCTGTTCAATAGCAGCAAAGTTAGCGCTACTTAGGTCAATGACCGCTGGAATTTCGAGCCGCACGGAAGAAGAAGCTGAAGAATGGTAAGTGCTAATGACAAATAGTGACACGACGCTAAGGGAAAAGAGGATGCTTTTCATGTTTGGGTGTTGTGCTTGATTGAAGTTGAAGTGCTATTGTTTTTTTAACGGAAACGAACACCCATTTAGTGTGAGATAACCAAGATAGCTGCAAGAAGTTTCAGAAAGAGGATTAGTACCAGAAATGCTTCGTGAATTGACTCCTTTCAAAGGTGCCCTGCGGCAATTGAGGATGAATGTTGATGTTTTTATAGCGCTCAGTTTGGACCAATTTACCGTCAATCAAAAACTCCAACCAGTGTTCCATCCAATGGCCCTCATAAGCCTTAAATTCACCGTAGCGGACTTCTAGCAATTTTCCATTGCCCGTTTTGCTAAACCTTCGGACGTTGTATCGTCTTTCGGCATCGAGCCAGATTTGTGGCATGCTGAGGTCGCCTTCTTTGGCCCCAATAATATAGACTTGGCGGTTTTCATGCAGGCTACTGGTGAAAACATCCGGATCGATTCCCGCTTCTTGTAATTTGGCCAGGGTACTGTCGATGGGCTCATAATACATACTGCCTTCCATGATCATGAATTGCTGAATCTGACGAGAAGAGTCTACCAACTCGCCTTTGCGTAGCACGTAAACACTGTCTTTTCTACTCAAGTTAATGTTCAGGCCTTCTTCGGACTTAGGTAGATCAATCCGGAAATAACTAGGGTACTGCACAGCTTCTTCCCATAGGGTAGGGGCTTGGGCTTGCCCATCTCTATACCGCACTGTCTCTTGGGTGAAAGTATAGGAAGTCAGAACTTGATCTCGATAGTTGTTCTTCCAATGTTCAATAAGTGCCTTGGTTGAGCTAGGTTGAAATGTTTCCGAGCTTGCTGTATTCTTCTTCGGGCTTTCGGTACAACTGCTCGATCCTCCAAGTGTGATTACGAGGAATAAAGCCGGTATCAGTGCTCGAACAGCTACTTTCTTATAGTTCATCACGTAGAATTATGGAAAATCAGTCAGGGAAATATGGAGCTAAGCGAAATAAGCTTAAACTCCAGTCTCTTAAAGTTAAATTACCTCTTTACGGAACCAATAGAAAGCGTAATTTCGAATTAGCAATATTATTCAGTCCTAATTAACCCAAGTTGCGATGAATGAGCGCAAAAAAGGAAGATTTTGCAAAAAACTTAGCCGAGAGCTTGGTTTTGCAGCAAATATCTGACGCATTTGGGCTCTCTAGAATGAATCGCAACTTGCATTAATTAATAGAGGACCACTTTAATTCGGGTACATACAATTTATCGAACATGGAGAAGATCGCGATGGCCTTTTATGATTCTTTCTATAAAAAGACCTGGAATGGAAATGATAGCCTAGTGAAAGAACTATCGATAAATCAAGCCTACCAAGTACAGGACCTGGTTACAGCAAAAAGGAAAGAAGTGGGAGAGCAGGTAGTAGGTTTCAAGGTTGGGTGTACCAGTAAGGCCATCAGAGAGCAATTTGGTCTATCCGAGCCCATTAAGGGCAATCTATTTCACCCAAATATTTTTGACACTAAAGAGGAGTTTGATTGTGGCCATTATCTTAACTGTGCCATCGAGCCAGAGATGGTCCTAAAAATTAGCGAAGACCTACAAGGCAAAGACTTGGAGGATGAACAATTAATACAAGCCATTGAATATGTGAGTCCTGGGATTGAGATTCATGAGTTCAATTTTTGGATTAAGCCGCCTACTATACAAGAATTGATTTGCTCAGGAGGAATCCATACGGGACTTATTATAGGTCGCCAAAAGATATCTCCCCACAATTTAAATTTTCTGGAAGAAGAATTTAGAGTGTACAAAGATAATTCGCTGGTTACAGCTGGACTGGCGTCCGAGATAATGGGCGGGCCCCTTCATTCATTAAGATGGCTCGTAAATTCCTTAACGGAAAAAGACGCTAGTTTAATGGCAGGAAGCTATGTCATACCCGGATCACCTGTTGAACTAGTTGAAATAGATCAGCATGTCGATCTGAGAGTAGAGATAGATAAGCTGGGGAGTGTATCTACTTATTTTAGGAGCAGTTAAAAGGTACGGATAGACAATGTCCTGCAGTAGGCTGGGCAAGAACTTTTCGGCCTATACCATGGTGATCTGTCTTACTTTTTTCTCTAAGGAACGTTTTTGATCGTCAGGCCGTAAAGCTCACCCACTTCCTGTCCAGGTATTTTAACTGCTTGTACCTTTACTGTATAAGTGCCAGGGGCCAGATCTAGCTTGCCCCAAGAGAAATCCTTCCATTTCATTTCCAGTGGTCTTCCCCTGTCGACATTATCATAATTTGGGTAAGGGGAAGGTGCATAGGCTAAACCCACTGTATCGATCAAGGTTTTATCACCAATGGTGATCTTTAATATGGCCCCTTCATTTTCCTCAGTCACCTGATATTGGAGAAAACATTCATAGGAGCCCTTGTTCACCACCTTGATTTCCCATGATATAGCATCATCAGGCGAAAGCCAGTTAACAGCCCAATCATAAGCCCATCCGTGTGTGTTTTTATATTTAAAATTTCCGGATAAGGTACCACTTGTTGCTGGTAAATGAATGGTAGGCTGTTCCGCATGACCTACTTCGACCGGAGGATTGTCTTCCGGCGGGGCCACGTCCATTAACCATGTTTGATAAAACCCGAATAACTCATCCCTGATCCGCTGCTTTACATGGCCCAAATCAAATAACTGGGATGGATCTGCGATCAGATCATATAATTTAAGCTGATTATCCTTGCTCACGGTCAAGCGGTAGCGATCGTTTCGGATACTTCCATTTCCATTGAAATAGGTGTACAGATTCCTTTTCTGCCACTGCTTATCTTGACCGTACAATAAAGGCTCTAAACTCCTGCCATCGATGGCAAGTGAGCCAGGAATGGGCACCTTACAAAGGTCCAGGATCGTCGGGAAAATATCGATGTGGTCTGCTAATTGAGTTACAACCTTATTGCTTGGAAAATGGCCTTTCCAGCGAACCCACAAGGGGACCCGAATTCCTCCTTCGTTCACTGATGCTTTTTTACCTTTCATACCTCCGTTGAACCGTTTTCCGTTTGGTCCGTTGTCGGTTAAAAATACGACGACTGTTTTTTCCTCAAGATTAAGTTCCTGCAATCTTTTTAGAAGCTTGCCCACGTTGGAATCAACGGTCTCACACATAGCGTATATGCCAGCTGTATATTCATCGATCCCTTTTTGTTTATATTTTTCGAATAGTGGCGCAGCGACCTGGATGGGTGTATGTGGCACATTGTAGGGTATATAGCATAGGAAAGGCCGCTGCTGGTTTTTTTCAATAAATTCAAGTGCTCTATCTGTAAAAAAGTCAGTTAAATAACCTTCCATCTCCACCTGCTCTGTATTATGCTTGATCCTCGTATCGAAATAATTGCGGATAATCCCGTCGGTAAAGCCCCAGAATTCATCAAATCCTTGCCCGGTAGGGTCATGCGGGAAATCCGAACCATTATGCCATTTGCCAAAGCAACCAGTGGCATAGCCCTTAGATTGGAGGACTTCGGCTAGGGTAACTTCCTCTTTATTCATTACCTCGTTGCGTCGGGTCACGCCGTTGACTCCTGTTCGTAAAAAATAACGACCCGTCAATAGTGCAGCACGGGTAGGGGCACAAACAGGAGAAACATAGAACCTTTCGAAACGCACCGAACTATGGGCGAATTGATTAAGCACCGGGGTTTCAATTAGGGGATTCTGATTGATGCCGAAATCACCGAAACCCTGATCGTCGGTCATAATGATGATCACATTCGGTGGGACAAGGGTATCATTGCCATGGATCTTCTCAGTGATACCTGTAAGTAGCATGACTAGCATCAGACTTCTACCTGCTACCTTCATCAACTTACATTTACTTTGTAATGGTCTCATTGATTAGTCGTTTTGTTATTTACGGAGATATCACTACCGTTGCCTTTCCTTGATCTATTGAAGATGGTCTAATATTTTCTGGAATTTCTACAATTTACTATGATTTTCTCCTCTTCTTCTAAGCTGCCACTATTTTACAGTAGAGATTCCGATATCAGGAAATTAGTAAATGGGTAATTCGTCGCATAGAAGGTCCGCCAAAGTGTAGTCTTATGTGAGAATGTGGCCTTACCCTTTCATGGAAGAGGTATGACTTCGTTGAAGCCTTTCGACTACTAGAGGGGATTATAGCGGTTTCAGTAGTAAGTACAAGTTTAGGACAAGCCATAAAACAAAGTGTTAGGAGAACATTCGGTAGTTGGAATCGGGCAGTACCTCCTGCATCTGGAGGCAATGCAGTGGTGCAAGCGATTGAAGAACTAATTGCGAAAGCAAAGTTATGGGATGATTTTCCAAATATAAAAACCCTAGTTGAAGACTTTCCAAATGTACAACAAACTTTAGTTGATCTTCCAGAGGATTTATTGAAAAAGCTAGACGCCGAGATAAACACAGGAAACCTCCGAAATAAGTTTGCAGAGAATCCAGAAAGGATTAAGGGCCGGAGAGACTTGGCTAGAATCAGTAAAAAAGTAAACGGAGTACCTCAAGGACATGCTCTGAGATTCAATACCGATTTTATTGATGATTATCTTACCTTGACACCAGCCAAACAGGAAAAAATGGCCAGTTTCCTGGATAAACAGAAGAACTTTGTGGGCAAGAAGGGAGAAGTCAATTATACCGCTCAAAGAGAGATCGATATTGGAGATGGGGTTGTACGAACCTATATAGTACAATA
>JABSSL010000174.1 GCA_013214355.1 Saprospiraceae bacterium
CTCCATCTACCCAATCCAAACAACCTCACCTATCTCGCAAGATGGTATGGCGGAGGCTCAAAAAGCATAGTAATGGCTACGTCAACCCTCATATGCTCCGACACTATTTCGCCACCCGTGTAGTGAACGAAGGCAATGACATCCGAACCGCGCAAAAGATGTTAGGTCACAGCAGTCAACAAACCACCGAAATCTACCTCCACGTGCCCCAACAAAAAATTCAAGCTGCCATCAATAGCATCGAACCCAAAACCAATCCCTTCCACAAATTCCTCAATAAACTCCTAAACCCTAAACTTTCTACTCCCCCAATCCACATCACTCCCGCCCGAATCGGCCTCACGCCCTTCCACATCGGCAGAAAGAAAGAACTCCAACAACTCCACAACCTAGCCCAAAAGCAAGTCAACGTACTCCTACTAGGCCCTCAAGGCATCGGCAAAACCCACCTCCTCGACAACTACCACAAAGGCCAAATCATCCGCATCGATGACTTCCGCTCTCCTAAGAAAACCTTAGGAGGCTTACTCTTAGAGCTCTACGATCACGACAAGGAAGCTATCCTCGAAATGCTTCTCAAAATTAACAGCCGCTTTGATCTTGAAAAACTAGCTACTCGAGAGAGCATCAAACGCCTTTGCGAACTAGCCATCCAAGCCACTACAGCGAAAGAATACACCCTCATTTTCGATGACCTCACTGATATCACCAAATACGGAGTCACCATCATGGAAAAGCTCAAAAACCATTTCATCATCATCGCTGCAGCCCGTCGCATCAAACTCGAACACCGCACCTTCCTATCCAATTTTGAAAAGATAGAACTACAGCCCCTCTCTCGCCCCGAATCTATTGAACTCATCAATAAACTCAGCATCCCCATCGCTAGCCGAATCACCGACTATGAAGCCTACAAAAATCGAATCTGGGAAGACACCCAAGGGATCCCGCTCTACATCATAGAAATGATCGAACGACTCAGCAAAGAACCCCAAATCACACCCGAAACCACTGCCACTATCCGACATACCGCCAGCAAACAAGAAATCGATTTCACGCTACCCCTAATCGTACTCTTCAGTTCACTAATGGTTCTCCGCTACCTAGGCAATGAACTAGGTGACAACGCCGGCGCCCTCAAACTCATCGGTGGCCTAGGCCTCATCGTAGCCATCTTCTCCCGCCATATTTTCCGCACCCTAAAAAGAAAGTTTGTATGATATCACTTCATTCTAATATAAAGTCATGTTCCCGATTCCCGGCCTTATTCATTTTAGCGAAGAGAGCCTGTCAAATTCGACTAGAACAGAATTCTCTTTGAACTTCACTTGAAAAAAGAGTAGAACCAAATACCCACAATCAAAAATGCCCAGTCAACCACAATTATTAAAAGCAAGTTTATTCTGTTCCGGGTTTGATAAACCCTCGCAGACTTAAGAAATAAATATAGTCGACGGTTTTTGCTTCTTTTTGCCACCAAAAAGAAAAAGGCAACATATCTTTACAAAAATCAAGAGACAGCAGGATGTCAATAGACTTACATTGCATCCAACAATCTCAATTAATGAAAAAGCTCAATCTCGATGAACTAAGAAATGGAAGCTACGGCATCTCCAAGAATATCGGCGCCTTCTTGACAGAAGCTGCGCTCGTTTGTCTTCACCTAAATCAACATCCACCAGGAACAACATTGTATGTAGACGGTTTTTCCGACAAATCCTTTATCTTAGATTGGTCAGATCAAGTGACTCCAGCTATAGTCAGGAGTTGGAAAGACTTAAATGAAGCCACTGAATACGGTGCCACGGCACTAGCTACACTATTAATCCAAGCTATTTCAGGCTTAGTCATTGGTGGGAGAGTACCGCAACAGGAACAAGCAGATTACATTTTACAAAGGCCTGAAAATTACAGAATAAACATCATTGAACCAGAAGCTTTCCTGAAGGTTTCAGGTATACTAACAGAAAAGAGGGGAAATACGATAAATATGCGAGTGGAAAGAAAAGAACGACATATCAAGCAAGGAGCAAAAAGAAACTATCCAACCTACATTATTGTTATTGAATTTGGGAAGCCAAAATCCAAAATTGCTAAAATATGAATGCAGCGAAAATACTTCATGATACCGCAATGGATTTTTATGATATGGCTAAAATCGCAAAAGCCAAGGGTAATCTGCAATCCCATCAAGAGTATATGCAAAAGGCGCTAGTAATTGAAAAGGAAGCAGCTTTAAAACTGCCTGATCCTGATGAAGATACTTTTTGGCCCTATGCTTACCTAAGAAGTGCTGCGTGGATGGCTTTTCATCTAGAAAAATTCGAAGAAGCCGGGGTACTGGTTCAACTAGCTCTCGCTGGTCAACCATCCGCTTTTGAAAGAGAACGGCTACAGGAGATCATAGCAGCACTCGATTCAGCTATGGTTGAGAATAATGAAGCATCAATGCTCATAGACCGTCAAACCATAACAGGCTTTTTAATCTCAATTGACTTAGCTGAGCGACGTTTGATTGTCCAACTAAATGACAAGAATCACCAACAATTGGCCTTTCCTTCCTCCCTTCAAATTGCCCCTTATCTTCTTGGGCAACTCGTTACCGTGCAACTACAGAAACTTGACGAAGGAGAAAGGCTTGTTCAACAAATTCGCTTAGCTGCCTGATGAAATAGGCGCCGAATGGCCCCTAATCAAAATTCATCACATTCTGTTTTACTAGCGTGTCTTCCATCTAGTTCGACTACCAAAATTAAAGTGCATGAAGAGCTCAAGAAAACTAACTAACCTTCAGCTAGAACTCCTACAAATGTTTAGCTTTGAACTAACGGAAGAACAGCTACTGGAGGTCCAACAAATGCTGATAGACTACTTCGCAGATAAGGTAACAACTGGCATGGATCAAATCTTCGAACAGAACAATTGGAGTGAACAACAAATCCAAAAATGGGCTAAGAAACATATGAGAACGCCTTATTATTGAAATTATCCATTCCATGAACCAACAACGAGAAAAAGGGCTCATAGCTAAAATTCCCCTAATCCTGCCACCATTCATTTGGGAAAAATACACCCTCCTAACTCGAAACCGCCAACACTATCCGAATGCCATACTTCATCGAATCAGCCTAAGTCCGGGAAATCCTGCTAGAAACCCTCATACAGCAAATTGATAATACGCAAAGGCTTTTCTGAAAGTTGTGATAGTCAAGATTATCTGCAAATTGTACCTCTCATGCCCTCGGGCCTTATTCATTTTAGCGAAGAGAGGCTGTCAAATCCAAAAAGAACAGAATACTGTTTGAGCTTTACCAAAAAGAAGAGTAGAACTAAATGCTCCACAATCAAGAATGTCTAGACAACCATAATTAACCAAAAGCGAGTTCATTCTGTTCCGGATTTGACAGCCTCTCGCAGCGTTAAGAAATGAATACAGCCTAGATTTTTTGGTACTTTTTCATCATGGACAAAGTACGAAGTCAAACATTATAATTCAAATGAAACTCCCCAATCACCTCGCCGGCGGCACCCTAATCACCGCCATCCTATCATCACTAAGTGGCATCAATATCTTCCAATCCCAAACCAGTATCATCGTCATGCTGGTAGCAACAACTCTACCCGACATCGATCTCCCAAAATCCACCATCGGAAGAACTTTTAAGCCAATCTCTCTCTTCATCAACCGCCGCTGGGGTCACCGCACCATCACCCACAGCTTCATCACCTTACTCATCATCACCCTATTGATAGCCATCACAGAGAAACAAATAACAGATAAGAACACCCTATCCCTCATCTTCTTCTACGCCTACCTCTCCCATTTACTATTAGATATGGTAACCCTCATGGGCGTCCCCCTACTCTACCCCTTCAGCAAGAACCCCTTCGTACTCCCCGGCAACCCACGTTACCGCATCCGCACCGGAGATACCCGCGCCGAGACCCTCGCCTTCTGTACCTTCATCCTCCTCAGCATCTTCCTCCGCCCCCTCTTCGAACAAGGCTTCTGGACCTCCTATAACCGACTTTTTGGCACCATGAAACACCTGGCCGCCGAATTCAAACGATCGGATGACATGCTAGAAGTCCAATACTACGGTAAGATCGGCACCGAACCCCTCCAAGGCAAAGGCCTCTGCATCGAGGCCAGTCAAAATGAGGTAATTCTAATAGAGGATAATGACTTCACTGTCCTCAATACAAACCGCATGACCATCGACAAAGTCATCCCCACGCACACCAACCACCAATTCACCTTCACCCAAATCCCCATCATCGCCCTCACCATCGACTCCCTGAACACCTTGTTACAGAACCAGTGGATCCGCCACATCAACCTCACTTCCGAGCAGCCTTTCCGCATAATCACCAATGGCATCCCAACCGATCAAAAGCATTACAAAGCAGAACTCCTAACCTCCATCTGGTTCCAAGAAATCGAGCCCCAATCACCAGCTACCCGACCAGACACCTTCATCTACCAACCCAACCCCAGAATCCCCATCCTCCAACAAAAACTCCGTTCCCTAAAATCCCAAAATCAAGAACAGCAACAAGCCTGGCAAGCCCACCTCCAACACATCCATAACCTCAAAAAAACCATCCAATCCACCACCACGCTCTGGCAGAAAGAACGCCTCTACCAACAACTCACCAAAGCGCAAAAACTCCCTCCTCCCAAAATCAACCACCACCGAGAACTCGAACTCCAAACCGAAATCCAGCAACTCACCAGAGCCGAACACCTCAAAAATCAAGAACGCCGTCTAAATACCACAAACCCTGCTCCTACAACACCTAAACCCACCCTACTCTCAGGCTCAGTAACAATCTTAAGAATGGAATAAACATCAGCTACTAAATGTCATGAAGATGGCCCCAACCGGCCTTATTCATTTTAGCGAAGAGAGTCTGGCAATTCCGATCAGAACAGAATCCTGTTTGAGCTTATCCAGAGAAAAGAGTAAAAATAAATGCCCACAATCAAGAATGTCCGGTCAAGCTAAACTCCCCAAAGCGAGTTCATTCTGTTCCGGAATTACCAGGCTTTCACAGCGTTAAAAAATGAATAAAGCCGTGATTTTTGGTTCTTTTCATCTAGGAAAAGAACGAAAGAACCCCTTTGAAATCAAACCCCAAATCACCATGCTAAAAACACTAATCCTCTCCCTCCACATCCTCACCACGGACACCCTACCCCCAGCAAATCAATTACTATCCAGTATCGACAGCTTCTATCAAGTAAAAACCCAAGCCGAGCTACTAGAATACCAAAACTCCAAAAAAGGAGAATGGCTAAAGTACCTGCCAACCGTTGGTATACAATACACACTAGATGGCAAGCCTCGGCCAACACTCTCCTTCTCCTCTTCCATTGTCTACAGAGCCAAGAAGGACAAGCACGCCCTCGTAGCAAAACGAAGAGCTATCATAGAGAAGAATAGGTTGGAAGCACAGAAGACTAAAGAAGTTTTACAGGAAATGCTGGATGAATACTATGTGCTTTCGCAGGAATTAACAGCTAGAAAAGAGTTGCTTGAAATTGATTCTTTACTATTTCTGATAGATCAAAAACAGTACGATAAACTGGAAATGGCGCCTTCCGAATTCTTGAAGGCTAAAAAGACATATTTGCAACATGTCCAAGCATTTCGCAAGCATAGAAATGAACTGTTTCTACTGAGAAGGAAGATATTGGCTTTCAGTCGTATAGGCGATTATATCAACAGCAAGAGCCTGCCGATGGCAGACTCTCCTGATTACTAGTAGTTAATACTTTTGCCCCTCGCCACGCGATGGGCCAGGTAGACATCCTGAGCATCTACAAACTCGTGTTTTAGAAACTGCTGGCCAACCTCGATCCAGTAGCGAGCCGCAGATAACGCTTCTGGTAAGATACATAGATCCGGACGAAAGATCTCTAGTTCCAATAAGAGCTGCTCAATCTGCTGAATACGTTGCAAATCCATTTCTGGGTTGCGAATAGCTATAATGGGTTCTGTCATGACTAGCGATTTATGGTATCTAAAACATGCTTGGCTACAGCCCTATCTTCAATAACTTTTACACCAGTGAATACACTATCGCATGGCAGTTCCAGTATGGTGAGTTCAGTGCCTGGCAGCCCCACCTGATCCAATACAGCCACGTCACAACTTTGGTATATAGTTTCACCGATACCTCCAATAGCTGCACCTGTATACTCGAAGCAGATACACGTACTCGGATTCGTATTTGGGATCAACTCAACGGCTTGGGAGCCTGGCTGTCTCAAATGTATAGCTACCAGGTAAAGGAGTACCACCCCCAACAAGAGCGCTAGATATTTCATATGCTTACAGATTAAAGCGCGTTAGAAAATAGGATTGAAATCAGGTGATGAAATGAAAATCTAATAGTTTACCAATCTTCCTTGAGCAAAACGGTCCGCCATGAATACATCAACATCCTCAATGATGTGGTGGGTCAACAAGATATCCGCAACTTTGGCCCAGTACTTTGCTACAACTACGGTTTCCTGCAAAGAGCCGCCGAATTCTGCCACCTCGTTGACTTCTTTCAAGAAGTGCTCCGCATCTCTAATAATTTGTAAATCTCTTTCGATGTTTCTTACTTTGATTTTCAACATAAATGGTAATGGATTTGAGTGGTTTTTGAATGCAGCAGGAGTCTATGATATTTGAGTTTCCCGCTGTTTGAGAATAATGCTGTTCTTATCCAGTGTATCGGTAGCTGAAGCAGCTACATTTCAGAATTAGATCGGTATGTTCTCTTCTTCTGTAAGGCTAGACAGAACGATCGGAAAACCAGCCTTAGGCTCTAACTCAACTGCCTGACGAATCAATAGCTGAGTGGGTACATCTACATATCGCATCGTTTCCTCCTGAAAGACAGCAAAAAATTCACTCTTCCGTAGCTTGCAAGACTTGCCCGCTAGTTTTTCTAGCGCCTCTTCCAGCAGGTAGTTCAAATGATCAGGCAACTCTTCGAAATGCAACCTCTGTTGCACAGCCAGCTGCAATATCTCCATGGTCTCAGCACCAAGTTTGACAGCTATCTTTCCACTTTTGAGTTGTCTTGCCATTGATTTTCTGTGATTTTGAATTCTGCAATTAACTGATTGTGATAGTAAAGTCCCGCCCAACTGACCAGCCCCTGCCACTTCTTATTTACCAGATATCGAAGTCTTTGCTTAGCGGTTTGATTTTGATCTTGCCGTAAGGTGCTGTAGAAGTAATAAGCTTGCCCCCTTGGCTGTCGGTGATCTAGGAAGAATACGGCCAGCTTGTGCCTGCCTCGGATATCTTTCTTTTGTGGTCGCCTGCTACGACTACGAGACTTTTGCAATCTGTTCATGGAATTGGTTTAATAGTTCTTGATCATATTTGCTTAGTCGCTGAGCAATCCTTCGATAGGTCTCTGATGGACCAATCTTTGCTCCTCCTGTCTTGGATTTCAAGTATTCCTTGATCGCCTTTGTGAGCAGTTCCTTGGCCTTGATCTCTGCCTTGGCCTTGATATGGGCTTTGAACCATTTTTTGGTTTTCGTAAAGCCCTTCTCATTACGATAGTCGAAGTAGCGAGATGGCAATGGCACCCATCTATGTATTCCTTGTTTCTGCCCGCGTTCTATCCACCTACGCACTAGGATAATTCGCTCCAAGATCTCCGCTGTTCCCGCTTGATACCGACTAGGTTCAGCATAGACCAAATATTCAGCCAGCACGGCCTTGGTTCGTTCTACTTCTTCATCCGCTATCCATTTGTCTTGATACAGGTTCATCAGCGCACAGGTCCAGATGACTGTCACATGCCGACGAATTGCTTTGGCATCTTCCGAGTTTAATACAGCCAATACATCTTCCAGCCTGCAAGGAGCATAGTCACGGACTATTCTCATTTCCGACTTCGCCCTTCCCACTTGCCCATTCTCTTCCCTAGCCAGATCTCTTCCGATTTCCAATTTCCGATTTCCCACTTGTCCTTCTTCCCATTTCCCACTTCGCCCTTTCCTCTGGGGGGTCCCGCGCAACTCGGGGGCCGTTCCTTGCTCGTACCTGACGGTTTCGTAACCTGCCCTAGTATCCTGTGTATCCAGTAGGGTAATCAATTCCTGGTTTTCAACATCATTATTCCACTTTCCACAAGAATTCAAAGCGTTTTCCACAGTATTTCTCCACTCATTCTCCTGATAATCAATAACTTGCTGAAAAACAGGTCCGTCTAATTCTATTAATTTATTTGTAACCTGTTTAGTTCTGGTTACTGTATGACGCAAACTTTGCGCTGTATTCGGAAATAGATGCACTACATTTCCTGGCTCTCCCACCTCCTGGATATGGATCACTGCTCCCGATAATTCTAGCTCATAAGAGGCATTAGATCCTCTAAATCGTTCACTCACGATGATCTGCGCTTCCTTCAATCTCTCCCGCAGATTGATAATCGTCCGCTCACTACATCCCATCGCCTTGCTCAGCTGCACATTATTCGTCCGCAATACCGGCAAGGGCTGCCCAGCCGCTACTCCATCCCCATAGCCCTGCTCCTTGGCCACTACCCTACTATACAAGTACAACAGGTATTGTCCAAGCGCCTTATGACTAGCACGCAGCTGCTTCCGCAATGGTAAGGTCTCATTGTAGCGCTCCATATACCCATCCAAGAGCTTCTTGGACTTGGCCCACTTCACCTGATACCTCCGAGGCACAGTAGGCCCATTGCCTCCCAAACCACCTCGGTCAGCATCAACATTCATCAAACACATAGCAATAAGTTTTAGAAGATAAAAAGCAGCAGGGCAAGCCACAAATCAAAATCACTGATGTAACCATGCTTGCCACTACCACTCAGTCAGCCCTAACTGCCTGACGGTTTCGTTCCCTGCCGAGGATTCGAACCTCAGTACGCCATCCCAGGAAAAACTGGCGGGCAAAGAACAACTTCCCTACCCCACCAGCACATATGCCATGATAGGCCGCTTGATCGTGCAGAGCCAAGGAATCGAACCTCGAAATCCTCCACCAGGCCTCTGCAAAGTCCCGACACCATGGCCGGGCCCTAAAAACACCTTATTGACGCAAACGAGTTTGGTCAATAGTTGCTGACCTAGAAGAGGTTCCCTAACCTCTCTAGCGTCAGTACCGAAAAATGAATCACTTACTGATACAGCCGCAAGACGTGGAATCGAACCACACTACCCTAAGAGTAACCCACCTGGGCTCCTGCGAAATTAGCCCCCAAAGGCACCTACAATCCTCAACTAAGCATTAAAAAACATGTGAAATACCACCC
>JABSSL010000175.1 GCA_013214355.1 Saprospiraceae bacterium
CAGATAATGTCCTCCAGATCGCCTGGGATCAGCTAGTGGGGCAAATATTTCTAATACGTTCCTCGACATGACTTTTCATGTTAAGGTAATTCTTTATTTTAAATGCGATCGCCCTGGTTTAGATCTGTTCATGCGATTAATCCTAAAAAGAACGTTATATTGAGGTTGACGTAGCACTAATTGCGATACCTCTGATCCCCTGTGCAGCACTAGAAACCTATCTCCGCCAAGCAAAGGCTTTACAGCATAATAAACAGCTAAGTGCCCCATCACCCTCGCGAGCCGTACGGTTCTCGAAAAAACAATGCCCAATGAATTCCAAAAGTAGTTTGACTAAGATAGAAGAGCAGATTCCAGAGAAATATGAACATTTAGTCTCCGAACGGCAGTACTTCCGCATCCTTGCCTATATCTGTCGGTACTTTGAGGAAAACAACTATTCCTTGACAGAAATAACGGAAGGAAGCTTAATCGTACTTGATGAGCAGGAAAAAATGGACATTAGCCTGGATAACCTCATCAAGCGACTTTCCAATAACGCAGAGGAAGGGTGGAAACAAGACATTTACACCTACTTTGATCAGTTACTAGAACACACCAATACCGAAGAGCTATTTGCCAATTTTGAGCTGGCTAAGGAGTACCTAACCCTTCGGCTGTATGGCGATCAAATCGACACACACTCAGAGCAAGACGCTTTGGTCTTTCGGCAGGATCTAGCTGGCACCTATTCCGTCCTTTCCTTGGACTTGCCTACCAAGTTTCAAGTCATTCTAAAATCAGAGATTGAAAACTGGTCTGTAGATGAAGAAACGCTTTTTCAGATTGCCTTGCAAAATGCCAATCAGCAGGCCGTAGAAACAGCTCATGGTTATTGGGAAGAAACGGAAATCCTAGCTGTTTTCAGTAATGAATACGCTGCGATCAAGTTATTGGAGTTGGAGCAAAATTTTGAGGATAGTGTGGGAGAACATGGCGCCCTCGCCGCCGTTCCTACCAAAGGAACAGTCTTCATTCATCCCATGCGTAGCCTAGACACCAATCTAAACGAAGCCCTAAGCCTAATAATCAGGCAGGGAAATCTAATTTACGAATCGGATCCTGGCCCCATCACTCGTAACCTCTATTGGTACCATCAGGGGCAATTTTATGCTTTCAACATGCAGATGAAAGAGGAAGGACTTTCCTATCAACTACCGACAGCATTGGAGGATTACCTGGATGAACACGAAGAGGCTTAGACGACCTACGAACATGTTTTAAGTCCTAGGCCGGTACTGTAGCTGCTACTGCTTCCACCTTCACCGGCACTCCATTGAAGGCCGCATTACCAGTCAATACATCAATTCGATGTTCGTCGGTCAAGTCATTCAAGCTATGGCCAGCGTGCGCTGAAGCAACCCGTAGGCCAATGCCCTGGCGATTATGGCCCCAGCCGTGCGGGATGCTGACGACCCCAGGCATGATCTCATCTGAGAGCTCAGCTTTGATCTCCAGTGCTCCTACTCTAGAACTCACCTTAGCCAATTCGCCATCTTGAATCCCAAGTCGATCGCCATCGGAGGGATGGAGTAGCATGGTACAACGATCGCGACCTTTTACTAGACGATGAGAATTATGCATCCAGGAATTATTGGAGCGTAGATGACGTCGGCCAATGAGGCGCATCGGAAACTGTTCCCATCCTTGATCTTCCGTAAGAGATAGCCGCTTACAGTCTACTAAGAAACAGTCTGGTGCCAATTGAATACGGCTATCTCCCGTCATCAAGCGATCCGGCATACAGGATTGTAGAGGTCCAAGATCGACTCCATGCGGATTATCTTTTAAGGCTTGAAGATTTAGCCCGTCCTTGGCATAGCCACTTTGTCCAAGGCTAAAGGCCAAGACTTGTTCCGGATTCGTTGCGGGAACGGCCTGGCCGCCCAGCCGCTCGGTCAAAGCACTAAATATCTGGTAATCGTGTCGCTGTCTCTCTTCCTTCTCGAATAATACCTCAGAGTACTTACTGGTATTGCGAATGGCTAGGGCATGAAAGACAACATCATAATGTGCTACTTCTAAACCTGTGGTGGGCGGTAGAATAACATCAGCATGGCGGGTGGTTTCATTGAGATAGATATCAATCGAAAGCATAAACTCCAACTCTTCCAGGCCTTTGTCCAACTCCTTACCATTTGGGATAGAAAGCACTGGATTCCCAGCTATCGTCACCATGGCCTTGATCTGCCCCTCCCCCGGCGTGAGCATCTCCTCAGCCAAAGCTGCTACCGGCAATTCCCCTCCAAACTCTGGCAAGCCTCGTACTCGGCTCTGCCAGCGATTGAACGAAGGCGCTTTCCCCTTTTTCCCCAACATTTTGATCTGATCAAAAGCCGGAGCTGTGAACATAGCCCCTCCAGACACATCCAAATTGCCACTAACCACATTCAACACATTCACCAGCCACTGACACAAACCGCCATATAGCTGTGTAGATACCCCCAAGCGACCATAGCAAACCGCCTTTTCCGCCTGGCAAAATTCAAGCGCAATTTGGCGGATGGTTGCTGCTTCCATACCTGTCCGTTGGGCTACCTGCTCAGGGCTATAATTCGCCACCAATGCCTTGATGTCCTCCAATCCATCCGTATGTGCTGCCAAATGTCCTAGCTCTAATTTCCCTTCCGCTATCACCACATGGATCATGGCCAACAAGAAGTATACATCGGATTCAGGATAGATGAAATGATGCTCGTCCATCTTATCCGCCGTCTCCGTACGCCGCGGATCTAAGACCACGACCTTCCCACCTCGCTGCGAAATAGCCCGGAGTCGCTTGCCCACATCGGGAGCGGTCATAATACTGCCGTTGGACACCAAGGGATTCCCGCCTAAGATGATGAGATAATCCGTATGATCAATATCAGGGATGGGCAATAACATAGCATGACCAAACATCTGCTGTCCCGCAAAATGATGCGGTAGCTGATCGGCAGAAGTAGCGCTGAAGCGATTTTTTGTTTTCAAACTTCTGACAAAGTTGGGGCCGAACACCATCGTCCCAAAATTGTGCACGTTGGGATTGCCTTGGTACACACCCACCGCCTGCTCACCATACTTGTCTTGTACCTCCTGAATGCGCTCCGCTACATAATCAAAGGCTTCCTCCCATTCCATTTCCTCCCAACCATTGGCCGTCTTTCGAATGGGTACCTTCAAGCGATCTGGATCTTCGTAGACATCTTTCAATGCCACGGCTTTGGGGCAGATATGACCGCGACTGAAAGGGTCCGCTTTATCTCCCTTGATGGCCAATACTTCTTTTCCTTGGTAGGTAATTTCGAGGCCGCACATGGCTTCGCAGAGGTTACAGGTGCGATAGTGTATTTGTTGGTCAGGCATTTAGGTATGTTGTTGAAGGATGAATGCTTAAAGGTTAAAGTTTGGAGCTGAGTGGTAAAAAGGCTTCATTAAACTTTCAACCCTAAACCTTCAACTCCTGGTAGCTGATCAGCAAGATAATAAACTTCGCCAGCAGCTAGTGACGTAGAAATGTCCAATTTGCGCAACGACATTCTTTTCTGGGAGATTTATCACTTACAGGTATTATACAAAAATGTTTTTTTTATATTTGTACAAATTATATCCCCCCTCTTTAGTAAGAGCCTTTTCCTCCCTAAATTTTACCGTCTTTGGATAGTAATCCTGTTTAGGATTATAGCTTTCAGAGTTATCTCTCCAATAAAAACCTATTTCTAAAGTCTCCTTACGCACAGGCTTGCTACAAACACTTAATGCCTACTTCTCAGAAGCTGAGGAGTTCATGGCATAATTCTAAAAAACAATTGTTTAAACTACGTAGTCACAATGAACCACATTAAGTTACTCTTCCTGCTGTTTACACTTACTATTTTTCAATCTAGTTTTGCTCAGGCTACCCTCCTCCAAGAAAGCTTCGAGTCAAATGGTGAAGGATCTCGCTACACGTCCAATGCAGGTGATTCCGGTATCAATGACTTCTGGGGTCGAACGAATCTAAACCCGGCGCCCTACCATAGCGATGTTATTGGCTCGGGAACACGTGATGGCTCCTGGTATTGGGCTGGAGAGGCCACTTCAGATCCGGCCTTTAATTTTGCAGACGGTGGCCAGCTGACCTTCAATTCCGTAAGCGTGAGTGGATATTCTGCGCTTGAAGTTACACTAGCCGTAGGGATTAGCAAAGCGGGGCAGGATCACTGGGAAAAGGAACGGCTGTTTGTACTAGAATACAAGATGGATAGTGGACCATGGACCGTTTTTGGTCTTATGAGGGGGGACAATCCTGGTAACAGCGTACCAGGTCGTTTAAAAATAGATACCGATAACGACGCAGGGACTTTTGGTCCATTTGGAACAGAAATAACTGGGACATTTACAGACTACACCTTTCCAATTGGTGTAACTGGCACCAATATGCAGCTCCGTATCTATTGCAATACCTCAGGCTCAGAGGAAATTGGATTTGATAATGTAAGATTGGTGGGTACCGGAACAGATTGCCCTGACGGCTTCGTCTTTGAACCTGGCTCAGGTCAATGTATCGACATCGATGAGTGCGCCGCAGGACCCGATACCTGCCCACCCGGCACCATCTGCATCAATACCAATGGTGGCTTCCTCTGTGAGTCTTGCGAGGTGACGGCCGTTTGTCAAAATGTTACTATCCAACTCAACGACTCCGGCATCGCCACCCTCACACCCGAAAACATAAACAATAACTCTTCCACTGTCTGTGGAGACATACAGTTGGCTGTGGATTTGACAGCATTCACCTGCTCCAACATAGGAAGTAATAACACGGCTGAACTAACGGTCACCAATAATGGAGGTGGCGAAAGTACTTGTACCGCTACAGTCACGGTGGAGGACAATATCGCACCAACGATCACTTGTCCTGCAACCCAGACGGAGTTTGTAGATGCCTCCTGCCAGGCTAGTCTCGCTGATTATACCAGTCTGGCTACTGCAGGCGATAATTGTGGAACCGTTTCTGTCGTGCAAAGTCCCCCAGCGGGAATGAGCTTTACTTCAGATATTGAGGTCACCTTAACTGCTCAAGATGGCGGCCTTAGCAAGAGCTGTACTTTTACCGTACAGCCGAAGGACAACACGCCTCCAACCGCTAGTAATCCAGCGACCATTAATGTCAGCTGCCTCGATGACGTACCCGCTCCTAATCCAGGGGTAGTCACTGATGAAAGTGACAACTGTAGCGTACCAGTAGTATGTACTGGCGAGATTTGGATCAATGAGATTCATTATGATAACACGGGAGATGATACGGGTGAATTTGTGGAAATTGCTGGCCCTGCGGGAACCGACCTCAGTGGATATAGTTTAGCCTTCCATACAGGCTCTAATGGAACAGTTTATAGCATCGTAAATTTGAGTGGCGTGATTGATGATGAGAGCAATGGAATTGGAGCTGTGGCATTTTTTGAAGCCGGAATCCAAAATGGGCCTCAAGATGGTGTCGCCCTGATTAAAAATGGGACTGTTATAGAATTCCTGAGTTACGAAGGTAGCTTCACCGCAACCAATGGCGATGCATCAGGAATTACCTCCACCAATATCGGTGTACAAGAGAGTTCTTCCACAGCCGTCGGGGAAAGGCTACAGTTAAAAGGATCTGGGAATCAATCCAGCGATTTCACTTGGACGGCTCCTAGTACAGATTCTCCTGGAGATCTAAACGATGGCCAAACCATTACCCCATGTAGCGGACCTTCGGGCTGTACCAGTGAGGTCTGGATCAATGAGATTCATTATGATGATTTTAGTACAGATGAAGGTGAGTTTGTAGAAGTTGCTGGACCAGCAGGAACCAACCTGAGCGCCTACACGCTTTTATTCTATAATGGTTCTAATGATGCAGTGTATAGAACCGTGAACTTGAGTGGAGTAATTGATGATGAGGGCGACGGAATTGGTGCCGTGGCGTTTTCTGAAGCTGGAATTCAAAATGGCTCCCCGGATGGTGTCGCCCTGATTAAGAATGGAGCAGTCATAGAATTCTTGAGCTACGAAGGTAGTTTAACCGCCACGAATGGTGCAGCCTCGGGAACTACTTCCACAGATATTGGTGTGCAAGAAGGTTCTTCTACTTCGGCTGGGGAAAGCCTACAATTAAAAGGGTCTGGAAATCAGTCCAGCGACTTCACTTGGACGGCTCCTAGTACGGACTCTCCAGGTGACTTAAATGATGGACAAACCATTACCTCCTGTGGAAATTCTACTCCAAACGAAATCTCCGTTACCTTCCTAAGTGAAATAAACAATGGAGGACTGGGTTCACTAGACGATCCAATAGTGATCACACGCACTTACCAGGTAAAGGATGCAGCTGGCAATACTACCCCTGTACTGCGAACAATCAATGTCTTTGACGATGTTTCGCCAACAGCTGTTTGCCCATCGAATATCCCTGATGTTGAACTAGATGTTAATGGCAATGGTAGCTTATCCGCTAACATCGGCGACGGTAGTTCCACCGATAATTGTAGTGCTACAGAAACCAGTCCTGCCCTCAATTTCACTTGCAGCGATGTAGGGCTACAGACCGTCCTATTAACGGCAACTGACCCTGCTGGAAACCAAAACAGCATCAGTTGCAGCTTTACCGTGGTAGATAACTCTAACGCTTGCTGTACACCTGGTATAGCCACTAGCATCTCTGGCTCCCCGGGGCCGTTATGTCCAAGCTCCCTGCAGACACTTTCAGTCAACGGTAGTCTGAACGACGACCAAAGCTGGGTTTGGTATACGGGAAGTTGTGGCGGTACTCAAGTTGCCACCGGTGCTAATTTCAATGTGTCGCCGACGACCACTACCACCTACTATGTTCGAGCAGAGGGTACTTGTTCTGGCACTAGTGGTACTTGTGCATCCTTAACTATAACCATTGAAGATGGTGTCAACCCTGTGGCAAGCTGCCCTGCCGATATCAGTGTTAATAATGATCCGGGGCAATGTAGTGCAGTTGTTAGCTTCGCTGCTACCGGTAGCGATAATTGCGGTGGGCCTGTAGGTATTTCCTATAGCCAAGATCCAGGTACCGCCTTTAATGTGGGGACAACCACAGTGGATGTGACTGCCAAGGATGAATCGGGCAATACAGACAATTGTTCATTTGACGTAGTAGTAGCTGATAGCGAAGGTCCGACGGTTCTTTGCAACAGTAGGGCAGTAAGTTTAGGTGGTGATGGAACTTATACCTTGACGGATGCATTCATTTTTAACAATATCGTGGCCTCTATCACTGATAATTGTGGGACAACCGACCAGGTGAGTGCTAGTAAAACGGAATTTACCTGCGATGACCTTGGAGACATTGAAGTCCAGTTAACTTTTACGGATATCAACGGCAAAACTTCATCCTGCTTCCCCAAAATCGGGGTAATTGATCCACTAAGGGCATGCAATCAGCCACCCACCGCCGTTTGCCAGAACCTCACGGTACAGACCGTCACTGGCACTTGTGAAGCCACTATCACGGCAGACCAAATCAATAATGGATCCTCCGATCCTGATAATGATGATTTGATACTGAGTCTAGACAATACTGGGCCTTTCTCTGCTGGTGGTCCTTACACCGTAGAATTAACTGTAAGTGATGGAAGTCTCGATGATAAATGTACAGCTACCGTCATGGTAGAGGACAAAGAAGCACCCAAATTCACTGGCTGTCCAGACCCCATCAATCTCTTCAATGACGACGGAGATTGCGGAGCTATTGCTACTTGGACCGCTCCAGTGTTAGAAGATAATTGCCCAGATCCCGCTTCAAGTTCCACCCATATGCCTGGGGATTTCTTCCCCGTGGGTACCACAACTGTAACCTACTCAGGTAGTGACAAAGCAGGGAATCCTGCCGTTGCTTGTAGCTTTACTGTCTCCGTCACCGATACGGAAGATCCCCGGATCAACTGCCCAGCAGATATCTCTACTGGCACCGATCCAGGGGTATGCGGGGCCCAAATCACCTTTACCCCAGCCATTGCCAGCGATAACTGTGAAGTAGCTCAGGTCAAGGCACGCTACCGCCCAGTGGATGAAAACGGCAGTGCCTTAGGAAGTTGGTCTAGCCGAGTGGTTAACCCCAGTGGTTTCTTCCCGGTGGGTAGATACCAAGTCCAGTGGAGAGCCAAGGATATTTATGGCAATAAGGAATCTTGTTCTCATTACGTCGAGGTATACGATGATGAAGATCCACAGGCAGTCTGTAAAAACCTGACCATCGATTTCAATGGAGAGCAAGATATCAACCTAAGCGTTAGTCAGGTGTGGGATGAGGCTGCCAGCTCTGACAACTGTGGCTCTGTAGCATTCGTCTCGGCTGATTTGACCATCGGTTGTGAGGAACTGGGTAATACTGTAGCCATTCCTGTAACGATTCAAGATGAACTGGGTAATACTGATGTTTGTACGGCTTATGTAGACGTCATCGGTTTCCCTTGTGGCTGGTCCGAAGGACCTAATGATGGAAGCCTCAACTGTGATGGTCAAACAACAGCTGAATATGAGGTAGATGACGAAAGCTTTACGCTAACTTCTGATGGCTGCTGGCCCGCCTTCCGACAGCCGGACAAGGCCACCTATATCTATCACCCACTTTGTGGAGACGGTACCTTAACCGCAGAACTCGCCAGTATCAATACCAGTGGCTACGCGGGCTTAATGGCTAGAGAAAGTCTAGATCCTTTAGCTAGAAGAGCTGGGGTATTGAAGAATTTCTCTACGCGTAGCGTCAGGAGAGAGTATCGGGCTAGCTATGGAGGCATCGTTTCTCAATCGCGTTCCAGTAGAAGCCGCGTAAAATGGCTTCGCATTACTCGCCAAGGCAACCAGATCAAATCCTACACCAGCACCAATGGGGTTTCCTGGAGACTACTATACAGAATTACCTACACTAACCTAGAAGACTGCATCTACGTCGGTATGATGGCTTACAGCTTGAATGGCAGTGCAGAAGTTAAAGCGGTTTTCAAGAACGTGACGCTGTCCGGAAGCGGTACCTTAGCCGGTGGAATCCTAAGAAATCCGACCTCCACAATTCCAGAAGAACTGAATGCTTGGAGCACGCTTGAAGATGTAGAGAATGGATCTATTGAAGTGTTCCCGAATCCGGCCTCCGATCAGACGCAATTGGTTTTGGACAACTTCCAGGATAAGCCAGCTCAGCTGATCGTCCGGGATGCCTTTGGCAAAACGGTGAGACAGATCGACCTCGATTCTGCGATGGGCGTGAACATGCCGCTGGAAGTACAGGATC
>JABSSL010000176.1 GCA_013214355.1 Saprospiraceae bacterium
GGCTGTCATCGGTCAAAGGATCGGTGAGATTTACGGAGGGCTAGACAAAGACATTTTGACAGCTTCCGGAGTTGAAAAATTGCAAGGCGAGAAAACTTATGCTTATGCAAAACGAGCATTTGAGCAGATCAAGAAAACCTCTACTACTGGAGGTGATGATCAACTGAAGGCTAAGATTGATGAGTTAACAAAAGTTAACACTGAACTTCAAGCCAAGCTCAAAGACGGGAAAGGAACCGAGGTATTGCAAAAGCAGTTAGAAGACACCTTAAAACTCGTTCAGAGTTGGGAAACCAAGTATAACGATGAGGTGAGCAGCCTGAATGAACAGTTAACAGCTAAAGACAAAGAGTTTTTGCTTTCAGGAGTAAGAAATCAATTTGACTTAGCCTTAGTAGGAAAGAAATTTAAACCGGGTATTCCTGAAGAGGTTGCCAAACAATTTGCGGAGAATAAGAAGCGGGAAATACTTGCTCTTTACACTCCCGACTATATTGGTGAAGGTGATTCTAAAAAGCTAATTTTCCGCGACTCAAACGGGCAAGAGTTACGGAACAAAGAGAATAGCCTAAATCACTTCACTGCGAAAGAACTTTATTTGAAAGAGCTTGCTTCCATTTTGGATACAGGCAAGCAACAACAAGGCACAGGAGTAAAACCAAACGGGCAAGGTAATAACAATCCGAGTGTCTTAGATGTGTCAGGAGCTAAAACAAAGGTCGAGGCTACCGAAATGATGGTAAACCACCTTTTTAGCCAGGGTTTAACAAAGCTTTCTCCAAACTTCAAGGTAAAACTTGATGAAATACAGAAAGAAAACCAAGCTCACATCGACACATTGCCACTAAGATAAGACGCGAAGGGTAGCGTCAAGATTAATTAATTTTAAAATTAACTTGACGATGAGTTTAGTACTTACACGTACGCAAAACATGCGTGCAATGTCCGATTTGGACAAGTGGGAATACAGAGCTTCCCGATATGGTGCTCTTGACCTTTTTCTACAAGATACAGCCAATCCAACAGGGATTGTAACGAACGAACTAGTACAGAAAGCAGTTAATAGCGTACACAGCACTTTGCAAGTACCTGTAATTGACTTTGACGGTTCCGTTTCAATTGGCAACTCTAGATCTGTAACGATTGCCGATGACGAAAATACTTCTGCATTGCAGACCATTTCGTTCACTACTTACGCTTGGGGCTTTACTATGGTTCCTGCTGCGTACATGAACAACGAGATCGGATACCAAAAAGACTTCGAGACCAAATTCCGCAAATATCTACTTCAATTCCTTTCTACGCTTGACAGCGCGGGTATTACCGCTCTTGATGCAGCTAAGACTCAGGTTTTAAGCGATGATTTAGCAGGGAAGTATTCATTGACCTCAAACGTACTTGTTGCGGCCCTAGCCAACCAGGACGAGGTGATTGGTGATATTTCGGTATTGATGGAAGCAAATGATTTCTACGATCAACTACACGTTGTTGGTGGATCTTCTTTGCAGTCTCACATCCGTAACCGTTTGTTGGAAAAAGGCGACTTCAACAGCGAGCAGAAGCAATACCAGTATAACGATAAGGTTTTCCATTTCTCTAACCGTGTAACTGACGCAGCCAGCCAGAAAGCTACAGGATACGCTGTAAGCAAAGGCTCTGTGGGTATGGTTACTCGATTTGAGCGTGAAGCACTACGAAGAGCAACAGCGAGAACAGGACACGAGTGGGATATTATTACCATCCCTGGAATGACCGTCACCTCTGGAGCTGAAGGTGGAAACGAAAGCCGCACATTCCCATTCAACGTAGGAACTTACTACTACGAGTCAGTAGGAGACTACAACGCAATTGCGGGAGCAGCTACAGCGGACCTAGACAGAGCAGTGAAAGAACATTACGGTTTTGCGGTAGACGTTGCTTTTATCACTTCTTATAACAGTGATAACACGACTTACCCTTCTCCGGTGATGAAGTTCTCAATCGCTACATCATAGAGTAGGTTGTTTTTTCATAATATCAGAGTTTAGAACTAGGGCGGTCTATTGTGATCGCCCTTAACTAAAATAAATGTACAACGCCTCAACAATTAAGACAGAGTTAATCGGGTTGCTAGGTTGGCGGCAAAATGAGGACTCAAGCGGGACGCAATTGACTAGCTTGACGACTTCCTCAAGTGGCCAATATTATAATGATATTCACCCGTTATTAACCATTGATAACTTGTTGAGCATTGCACCGGAATACAGCCGTTTGCATAGCGGGGATCAACCAGGGGAAAACACGGCTTTTACGAACTGGCTACAGCAGAAAACAGAAGCGGGAATTATTCAGGCAATTCAAACCTGGATTAACCGGAAGTTTGAGGTAAAAACGGCTAAGAATCTATTAGAGCGTAATGTTCTTTTTGATACTAGCGGAAGGATACAAGGGAAAGACGTAAACAATAGTTTGGTGGTGGGTCTAGAGGTTGTCCCCCCTAAATCTAGATCTGTACAAACCAAGATTGAATCTATAGGAATTCAACTGGACACTAACCAAAGCGTTACGGTTAGCCTTTTCCACTCCCAAAGCAATTCAGCTGTTCAAACTCAAGCAATCACTTATTCAAGTAACGGCGGTATACAATGGGAAAGCGTAGACTGGACACTAGAGGGTACAGGCACTTATTTCGTAGCGTATGACCAAAGCGCAATAACAGGCCAATCTGTTAACGGCGCGCCGGATTACACCTATTACAATAAGGGCTTAACCAAGTTTCCAACCGGGAAGTTTTATGAAGCTACCGCTTTTACCAATTCGGGATCTTTCGCCTCAATGTGGGATACTTCTAGTAACTCCTATACGACTTCAACGAACTACGGATTGAATCTAAGGCTCAATGTCCAATGTGACTATACAAGCTTCATAACTGAGCAAAAAACGCTCTTTCAGGACATCGTAGGGCTTCAGGTGGCGATTAATTTGATTCGGGAAATGGTATACAATCCAAACTCTCGAATTAACCGCAATCAATCCAATGTAAGTAAGAACGAGGTCCTATTTGAACTAGAAGGAGACACACAAGGGCCGCGACCAGGAGGATTAACAGATCGATTGAATAAGTCAATTGATAGCATCACTTTCGACGATAGCCAGATAGATAAGTATTGTTCACCTTGTCGGCGTAGAGCTGTCAAGTATAAATCTGTAGGATAATGAATCAATACGGTACAGAGATACACGCTATTTGCCCAATTCAACGAGAGTTAAAGGTTTTTGGTGGACCATTGATTGAAGCAGAGAGTCAAGAAGCAGCAGAGTTATGGTGCCAAGAAAACGGAATGGGGTACTTAAAAGTATTAGGGCGTAAGTTGAACGATATTCCTGAAGTATTCAAGGGGCTTGGTCCTTTCTCAAATGGAGATAATTAAGGATAAAATAAAAGCATTGTCAGTGGTCCAAAGGGATCTTGATCAGCTAGTAATTGACCTGCTTAAACCTTACGAGCCTGAAATAATCGATTTAAACATCGAAGAACAGCTTCAGAGAGGCATTGACGCGACTGGTCAACCTATTACACCGGGATACCGACCATTGACAATCAGTATTAAACGCCAAAAAGGACAGCCGACGAATAGGGTTACACTGAGAGACGAAGGAGATTTTCACGAGTCTTTCAAAGTCCGATTCGGTCCGAAGTTCTTTGCTATATACGCTACAGATGAGAAAGCCGAAAAGTTAGAACGAAAGTACGGAAAAGACATATTCGGCTTAACCGATCAAAACTTACAAGAAGTAATTGAACTACTTAGACCCGAACTTGAAGAACACATAAGAAAAAAGCTGTGATAACCACGCCGACCATACCAACATATTCGCCAGCTAGATTAATTGATGCGGCATTGCTGGAGATCCAGGACGGGCTTACAACTCAATTAAGTTGGTTGAATAATGCTTTTGGGAAAGCGCAGCGGTTAGTCAGACGCAAAGACGGAAGAGAAGTGTTTTATCCGGGCGTTTGGTACGGCGAAGCTGATTATCTCCCGGTGTTTCCAGATGGCCACATCGGGAATTTTTCTTTTTTCGATGTAGAGGACGGCCAGACCGTAGAGAGAGAACCGGGTTATCATGGTGAGATGGTTGCTGATTTCGGTTTAGTGTTCTGGTTTAATTTCAAGGACGTGTACCCTACTGGATGGGAGCTACGAACAACCGAAAATGTGAAAGCGGATGTACTAAGCGCTCTAAAGGCGATTAAGATCGACAGAGGTGCTTTTCGGGTCAATCAAATCTTTGAACGAGCTGAAAATATTTATCCGAGCTATACGATCAGCGAAATAGATGATCAGTTTTTAATGAGGCCATACGGAGGCTTCAGAATTGAAGGTGAACTGCGATATTATGTAGACTGCATATGACTTATGAAAAAAATCAACCACAACGGGCACACCATCGAGCTATACGACAGTATTGATGAAATGCCTATTAAGAGATTCAACCTATACCAGCGCTATGTAATGATTGATAGCGGCATTGGTTCGACGCTACAAGACTTTGACCAACACTTAGCAAAAGTGCTAATGTATCACCAAAAAGGTGAAAGCGAAAAGTTTGCTAACCAAATTGAGAATATTAGGCAAATGTACATGTTCATCGTGCAGGGCACTAGTCCAAAGATGTCAACGTTTGCCACGCTCATTAAAAAGCTTAATGGAAAGGTAATTGAAGATCTGAGCGATGAAGGGATAGAGAAGATTTTAACCCAATTAAGCAAACATAGATTCTCTCTTGGTCAATTGAATGGCTTACTAGCAGCCTTTAAAAAAAAATTGAGTTCGAGTTTGAGGTTTACTTCCCCAAGCTGAGCGATGGGGCAAAAGCAAAGTGGTATCACGACAAGCTAGTTGATAGAGTTTTTGCGGTGACAGATGCGATAATTAAAGGCGAAGGAATAGACACGGCTCAAATTGATGAAGAAATATTGGGGCGAATAAACCCAAAGCGGTTTGGAGGATCAAAGGGGGCCGAAGTACAGGCCATAAAAGGGTTTGAACAAGATTGTATCATCATTAATCAATTCATACCCAAAGACCCAAAGCAAATGACAGTGCTCGAATTTTATCAAGCACTTGAGTTTATACAGAAACAAGTTAAAGCTAATGGCAAATCCTATCAAGGCAAGTGATCTTTTTAAAGACGACGGTGCTATTCAGTCGGCTATAGATCAATTGCAGGAATTGCAAAAGGAATACCAGTCTGCTCTGGATAAAATCAAAAAGGATGCCTTGTCTCTCCAGGTATCTATAAAAAAAGTCAACTCCACCACTTCCCAACAACGAGAAGAGATTCGAAAGACTGCTAAACAGGCTGATGTTTTGGAGCGTGAGTACATGAAGTACAATAAAGCCCTGGAACAAAACAATGTCGAGATTCAGCGACTTAGAAAAGCTAAGCGTGAATTAAACAACATTGCTAAGCTTGAGGCACAGTTAGCCGACAACGCGGAAGGCTCCTATAATAAACTCGCTGCACAATACGCCCTGAATAAGATCGAGCTGAACAAGATGTCCAAGGAAATGCGAGAAGGGACCAAGGCGGGGCGCGCACTAGAAAAGCAATCTAAGGAGATCTTCGAGGAAATGAAGCGGCTGCAAGAGGCAACCGGGAAGTATACGCTTAATGTAGGTAACTATAAAGAAGCCATCCGGGATGCTACGAGCGG
Source organism: Saprospiraceae bacterium (assembly GCA_013214355.1). Classification (GTDB taxonomy): domain Bacteria; phylum Bacteroidota; class Bacteroidia; order Chitinophagales; family Saprospiraceae; genus DT-111. Next base: position 5,702 of record JABSSL010000176.1, read on the forward strand.
TTCTATTGGATTTAGTAAAGCGTTGTCGCTAATTGCTAAGACTCCCATCCTTGGAGTGATTACAGCTGTTGTAGCGGCTGTAACGGGCTTATTTAGCGCTTTTAAGCGTACAGAAGCAGGAGCAAAACTCTTGGCTCAGGCAACAGGGTTTCTAAATGCTATTTTTTCCCAAGTTATTGGTCTTTCAAATCAGATTTTTTCTGCGTTACAAAAGGCATTCAAAGATCCCCAAGAGGCTGTAAGAGGACTATGGGAAGCAATCAAGGAAAACATTGTCAATAGGTTTGAGGGGCTCATAGAGCTTTTTAAAGCCGTCGGTCTGGGTTTGAGGTCATTGTGGAAAAGGGATTTAAAAGGAATTCAACAAGCAGGAGAAGGAGCCGCAAAGGCATTAATCAAAATGACTACCGGTCTAGATGAAGAACAACAACGAAGGTTTAAAGAGGAGGTAGAAAAAACAACCAAGGCGGTTCAGGCACAGACTAATGCATTTATTGAGCTGGAGCTTCAAAAAAGAAGGGTTGTAAAGGCAAACCGGGCAATAATCAGGACCATAGAAGGACTAATTACAAAGGAGGGGCTTTACCAATCCATTGCAGACGACACTACCAAAAGTTTCAAAGAGCGTGAAGCCGCTGCTGAAAATGCAAGGAAAACAATAGAGTCCAGGGCAAGGCAAGAGATTCAGTTGGCTAGGAATAACCTGGGATTAATCACTTCCGAGATAAAATTAAGAAAAGCAAATGGAGAGGCCGTGGATGACTTATTAGATCAGCAGTTGGCTGCATATAAAGACCTGGCTTCCGCTGAACGCGACTATACTCTCTCTGTAAGAGAAAATGAGAAAACGCGCGCAGAACTAAAGCAAGACCGCTTAGAAAGGGATTTGGATATACTTATCGACGGTTTCGACAACCAAAAGGCTATAAACGAGCGATTACTGCAAGATGATCGACTAACTTTTGAAGCACGAGCCGAAATACTTCGAGATACCCAGCAGCAATTTGAAGATTCATTCAATAAGCAGATTGAAACGATTCAGCAGTTTACCGGGGTGCAAGTAGATGCTAATGATTTAGTTAAGGAATCGGACGCTGTAGTCCTTAATGAGAAGATTAGAGCGCTTGGTTTATCGGAGGTAATAGAAGGTAGGCTCCTAGAAATTATTAAGGAAAGAAAAACAGCCGTTCTGGACTTAAAAGATGCAGAAGTTGACCTACTGAGGCAAAGACAGCTCTTCGGGGTCATTGACCCTATTGCCCTTCCCTTGCAAAAGGAGTTAGATAAGGTAGATGATGTGCTGCAAAAGTACAGAGATAAGGCAAAAGCGAGCGCAACAACAGGAGACACACCAACTAGCCTATTTGATTATTTAGGGATAAACATAGACGATGAGGGTAAAGAGAGGTTTAGGTCAGCTATAGACTTTGCTAAGCAACAACTTCAATCGTTTTTATCCGAGCGCACTAGGATCACCGACCAATTAGTTGCCAACGCAGACCGTGAGGTACAAGCAGCACAATCAGCCCTAGAACGGGAGACGCAGAACCGAAACGCTGGATTCGCTAACAGGGTTCAACAAGCTGAAGAAGAATTGAGAATCGCGAAATCCAACCAAGAGAAAGCACTAAGAGAACAGGAAAGAGCGCAACGTGCAGAGCGTAGACTTCAAACCGTCCAACAGGCTCAAAACCTCGTTACAGCAGTTAGTAAGCTCTGGGTTAAGCCGGGATGGCCTTTAGCGCTTCCTTTAACCGCATTAATGTTTGGTTCATTCGCGGCTGCTAAGATCAGAGCAGGAAGGCTAGCTAAGAACGAATTCGCTGAAGGTGGCCTGGAAATTATTGGCGGTGGATCTCACGCAAGCGGAAATGATACGCCCCTTGGATTCAATGTGGGCGGAAAGCCAGCATACGCGGAAAAAGGCGAGGCCCATATGATATTAAAGCCCGGACCAACTAGAAAATATAAATCTATCCTTCCAGATATATTCCAGGCGCTTAACTCGGCAACGTTCGAGGAAAGGTTCCAAAAGATCAATCAAGCCTCTAATGGTATCCCTGTATTCAATTTCAGTCAAACAGGGACCGATACAAGCCGTATGGAGGGGGAATTGGCAGCGATCAGAAAGCAAGGCGAGATTAAGGAGTCCAGAGATAGCCAGGGAAGGCGAATTGTAAAACGCGGAAATGTAACCAGGATTTATGTATAGGTTCTTAATAGACATATCATCCACGCGTTACGATGTAAACCCCATCTGGTCCGATGGAATTAAAAAGGAATACGCAAAAGAGTCCAATCAGGAGTTCTTTAGGGAGAAATTGAACGGGACTTTGCGATTTGTTCGTGAAGACTATGATCTGATCAATAATTCTCCATTCTCGACCCTGTTTACCGTTGTTTTGCAAAATGATTCTACCGGGTCTTGGGTAGACGACAGTGAGGCGTATTTCTATAAAACAGATTGTGAATTTGACCAAGACGCTAAGATTGTAACGGTCAACACTCAGCCTAAAGACCGATATGACAATATTATTGCGGGACTAGAAAAGGAATATGATCTGATTGAATTAGCTCCAGAGATTACCCCGGTTAGCATGGTAAGACAGCCTTTGATTCAGATATATATTGAAGGCTCTGATTTTATTAACAACTACCAAGGTGGTGTATATTATCAACAACCAGTAACGGAGGTAATCGACGCTACAAATTCCTCCAGGTTGCAAAATGAATTCTTCTTTTTTAAATCTAGTGAATTTATCTTGATTCCTGGCGATTCTAACGAGCTAACCCCCGATGTATCAGGTATATATAATTATACCACTAAGGTCCGCTTAGACGGAACCTATAGAATTGATGAAACAGGTCCAATACCTACTATAAAAGAACTGCCAAGCCAAACAAATATCTACCTTGGGGGGTTATTGAGTCCAGTCCTACCCGACCATCCCTTTTCTGCATCGGTTCGTTCAAGTTTTAGCAGTCTTACTCCCGGCGGAGGGAGTTGTCAAGCGTTTAGGCTGCGTGTTTGGTCTAGGGTTTTATCAAACCAAGAAAACTTACTAGGTTCACCTACGAATGATATACCTCAACCGGATATAGTCGTAAGTAATCAAAACTATACGAAGGTTTTACCGTTGGACTTGACTGACAACATTGTTCACTCTTTTTTGTATTCAAGTACTCCCAGTAGGTACGGTAGGTATTCTGAAGCTGCTGCTACTTTTTCCGGTGAATACTTCGCTAAACCAAACCCCGTTGGCAATGAACAGGCATACCCTATAAGTAGGTCAGAGTGGGAAGCTTTCTCTATGTGGATGTATTACGATACCGCGTTGAGAGATCTCCAA
>JABSSL010000177.1 GCA_013214355.1 Saprospiraceae bacterium
GGACGCCATAGTTAATACCAAGAGACAATGTTAGTTCTACTATCTGTATTATCGTGAGGCAACAGCATTTCTGGCGCTGTTGCCTTTTTTGTCCTAAATCTACCGTTTCACCACCCTACTCACCCCTACCCCTTCCGGCAACAAAAACTTCAAGGTATAAGTACCTGCCGGAAATACAGAAAGATCGATCTGATTGGTGTTGGTAGGAAGTACTTGGACACGTAGACGTTGCCCTTGGGCATTGTAGACCTCTACGGCGGCGATATCCGACACGCCCTCCAGCTGCACCAGGCCTGTGGTTGGATTGGGGAAGGCGGGGATGAGGCGTGAGGGGATGGGCTCTCGATTCGCCACGAGGGAGACATCCCAGAATTGGCCAAAGAAGAGGGCGGTGGCAATGATGGCTGGCTCTACGCATTGGCCATGATCTGCCGTCATATCGACGTCGATGGCGTCGAAATTGGGGGCGTTGTTGGCGCGGATGGCGTCGGCAGCTACTACGCTGTTTTCGAAGGGTACTTGGTCATCAGCCATGCAATAATAGAGACGAGTGGGCGCTTGGGGCGTCCAATCAAAAAGGTCATTGTCTCGGAGGGCTACATTCATGGGATGCATATCATCGCTCAGTACAGCATTAACGATGCTATCCTGTAGCATGAATTTTGGAACTACTGCTCCGTTGTTTTGGATGAGTGCGGAGATCAATCGATCGTTCAAACCATTCAGGTTAATTTCTTCATCTAGAAATTGCTGTAAAAGCGGAACGTAAGGCGGTTTAAACACCTCTCCGATATCGTCATATAAGCCGTACACATAGTTGTAAGAGACTATAGTAAAATGGACATAGGCAGGAAAGAAGTACGTCTCTTCTGATTCGGTCATCCTTTCTCGCATGACGCCGGAGATGCTGTAAGGACCCGACATCGGCGCAGCCGCCGTCACGGGAAAGTCGGCAACACCATCCTCAATCGCTTTGTGTAAGGCCATCGCCGCGTGCCCACCTTGAGAATATCCAGTAATGAAAAGTTGATCATTGACAATCACATCTACCTCTTCGGCAAATTCATCCAAGGCGTGCAGCATATCTATGGCAGCGGAAGCTTCCGATTCAGCATGAACGTAGGGGTGCAAACCTCGTGAAGTGCCTAGGCCCAGAAAATCAGGTAGCAAAGTAACATAGCCCAATCCTCCAAAAAACAGGCCCGCCTCGTAGCCCCCCTGTAGGTTAGAAGGCACATCTGTACGGCTCGCTACGGTGCCATGTTGAAAAACTAAACGAGGGTAACTGTAAACCTCATCGCGACGTGGAACCACGATCAAGCCCGAAGCTGTGTCTGCTTCGTTGAAGACATCCGTAGTGGTATAAGTGATCTTATATAAATCCACCGCATTATTGGCAATGTTGCGAAACTGCGCCGCTAGTGCCGCTTGGGTTTCGCTGCCTTTTAATTCAATACTAATAAGGGTCTGTGCCTGGGTAGTAATGGCCAGCAAGAAAGCGGAAAGGGTAAAAACAATCTTCTTCATATAATACTGAGGTGATTTTCGAAAATTTGTTGCTCTTTGCTAAAATCAAGGTCCGGATATTGCTTTTGCAGGTGCTGGATTTTAGCTATCTGTTTTTGTAGAAAGGCCTGATGCCCTTCTGTATTGGGATGAAAAGGTCGATGCTCACTGGCCTGTTTTATTTTTTCAATCTTTGCATTTAGTTGTTGGGTAGGCTGATCGAATAAAGAATGTTGAAAATAAGACCAGATATAATCAACAGCCAATTGGTTTGGATGAACCATGTCGGTAGCAAAGAAACGGTAATCCCTTAAATCATCTATCACCAACTCGTAGGCTGGGAAATAATGAACAAAGTCCAAACGCTTTTCCAAGTCAGCAGCAGTCAATAGCAAAGCCGCTTTACTCCGCTGGTTTTCCACCATCCCATCCTTGATGTGTCGTACCGGGGATACGGTCAGCAGCACCCTTAGTTTTGGACGCTGTTCTCTAAGTGCCTGAAAAGCCTTTGCGAGGGGCTGAATCATTTCTTCCGGCTGAAAGCGCTTTCGCTTGAACAGCTTGGCAGGTAATTTATGACAGTTATTCACCAATCTTCCCCTCTCCTGCTCAATAAAGCCATAAGCTGTCCCCAGGGTAACAATTAGCAGATCCACTTGTTGTAAAAAGTGAGTCGATTCCTGCAGGGAATGGTTCATTTGTCGCAGGGCTTGTTCTTTGTCGGGATGTGAAAATTGGCTGTGGAATGCAAAGGACTGCCAAATGCCATTATGCTGAAATACATCAGTGCCGACCATCGTACGACTACTTAGTAGCTTAGAAATACCAGTGGCTATTTGTAATGGATGGTAGGTTATCCCAAAAGGATTAAGCTGTGTCTTGAATTTTCGTTCCTGCAAACGCCCTGCCATATGTTCTGCAAAGCAGGAACCATAACATAGCACCGCATGCTGATGAGTGAGCTGGAAGGGATAGGAAATGGGCGGGACTTCGGTCCGGAATTGATTTGCCATGTAGCGCTGCTTTGTCCTTAAATGACCATCGAATTCAAGAAACTTAAATATAGGACTTTGATCATTCATCACCGCCTTTGCGGAATAGGAATATTGTCTAAAAAACACGCTTTAGAAAAAATTACCGTCAGCTCCAATACCTACTTGACTCTACCTAGGGGCAATTGCAAAAAAGTTTTATCTTCACCCTTTGAAATACTACCCTAAAGTGTTACGATTCTATGGGATTCTTTGACCGCCTTTTTAGTGCTAGCCACCAGCCTGACGATGACTCTCAGCCAGACATCCGCTTTGGGCGTTATAGCGACTCCTACAAGGAGAAGGACAACTACCAGGCTTGGGATGTAGCACTTGATCTTTTTGATAAAGGGGACTACTTGGATTCCTATAAATCCTTCTTTCAATACTTGCGAGACGAAAAGGAAGATAATGTCAAGTATTGGGAGGCGAACGGCAGTATCCACTTCGAGCTTTATCAGGGTTCTAAAAAGATTTCTGGTACAGCAGACTCTATCAAACTCACCGCAGAAGCCAAGGTTGCCAAAACAGAATCCCTTAATGTTGGATTCATGAGAAGGCTCATGGAACAGAACTTTGATCTGAAATACGGCCGTTTTGCGCTGGATGATGATCAAAACATCACCATGGTTTTTGATACCTACACCTTGGATGGTTCGCCCTACAAATTGTACTATGCCCTTAAGGAAGTAGCTACTAGAGCGGATAAACATGATGATCTACTGCTCGATGAGTTCAAAATGCTGCAAGCAGTTGATACCTCGCACTTACGCCCGATTCCCGATGCAGAAAAAGAGGTTAAGTACGAGTTTATCACTTCTCAGATACGGACTGTCCTCACGGAAATTGAGGATGGCAAGTTAGATAAAGATCAATATCCTGGTGGGATAGCTTATTTATTGCTGCAATTGGTCTATAAATTAGACTATCTGATTAAGCCGGAAGGTTATATGATGGAAACCCTAGAACGGATCCATCGTACCTACTTTGCTAAAGATGATAAGTCTACTGCACAAAAGAATCAGATTCTTGCCCGGGAGCTCAACAAACTGAAAGATCGGCCTAAATCTGAGTTTTTTAAGGAGATGTATCGGGTTACCGCCACTTTTGGTATCACCTTACCCGTCAGCCACGATCGTATTGTTAGTGTGATCGATAATGAGCTACCTAGCATGGATTGGTACTTGGATAACGATTACGAGGCTGTGGCTTTGGCTTTCCCAGGTTATATCGTTAGCTACTGCATGTTTAGTTATGCTGCTCCTAAACCCGACCGAGATCTCTTTCATCTGTATTTTAGGATCATAAACAATGGATTCTTTACCGCATTGGGCTATACCAATAGTTACTACGACCCGGAGCTTAAAAAACTCAATAAACGTTCTATTCGAAGAGCCATTGAACATATAGTGGATCAGAATCGGGATGAATACCAACGTTGTAACCCAAATACTGCAGGTCTAAATTTCACTAGCCTTCCCCTATTTGCTAAGTCCTATCTCACGATGATCCGCAACTTGGATTTGACGAAGATTGGATAATCGCCATACGTTTTCTCCCTAGCCAAAAAAATAAATCATGGAACCCTTATCAGTAAGTGTTAAGAATCAGGTCGCCACACTGACCTTAAACAGACCCTCCGTTTATAATAGTTTCAACAGAGACATGGCTCTAGCCCTACAAAATGCACTGGATCAATGTAAAGTGGATCCGGAGATACGGGCTATATATCTAACAGGGGCTGGCAAAGCTTTCTGTGCAGGCCAGGATCTCCAGGAAGTATTGGCAGAAGATGCTCCACGTTTAGAAGTAATTCTCGAGCAGCATCTCAATCCCATTATTCAAAAGATAAGAGCCATCGAAAAGCCTATCGTATGTGGAGTGAATGGGGTGGCTGCTGGTGCGGGTGCCAATATTGCCATTGCCTGCGATATCACGGTAGCTAGCGAAAAAGCGGCTTTCATTCAAGCCTTTGTCAAGATTGGGCTTATCCCAGATAGTGGTGGCACCTATCTCCTACCCAGATTAATTGGTTGGCAAAGAGCTGCCGCACTGATGATGCTTGGCGAAAAAATTAGTGCAGAGGAGGCAGCGCAAATGGGAATGATTTATAAGGTACTACCAACTGAGAATTTCGAAACGGAAGCCTTAGCTATTGCCGAAAAGCTCGCACAAATGCCCACCGCTGCCATTGGACTTACCAAAAGAGCACTTAATTATTCCTTCACCAATGACTTGGATAAACAACTAGCCATTGAAGAACAATTACAAACTACTGCTGGTCTAACGGAAGACTACCAGGAAGGCGTGAATGCTTTTGTGGAAAAACGGAAGCCCGTATTTAAGGGAAAGTAAGGCAAGGTAAAAAATAGCCGCCGGGGACGCTGGCTGTTGTAAGAGTCAAGTAATTAGCGGATTTACCATTAATTAGTTTGCACATTGTCCTCCGGCGGGGAGATGAAAGGTCCGTTGGTACGTTCACCGGCTATGAACCCAACGGGGTTTTAGCACTCATAGCTCCGGCAGATATGGTAACCTGCCCTTATGAATAATTATAGTTTTCTAATCAGGTTGGAGGACTTTCCTCGAGAAGGGATTCGGGTGAAGCCCTTTTTGGACCTCACCTTTTCCCGAAAGCTATAAACGGATATTGGAAGATGTTGAAGTTTACTCAAGCTCTGAATTTTAGTTTATGTAGATTGTTTTTACCCATCATTTTGGGAACACTGCAAATAAGAAACAAATATTTTGGCTGTGCAATAGGCTGCCGCTGCAGAAGCCTTATCTTAGTAAAGTTTAACCAAAGCTTTCCCCTTTCGACATAAGTGTTAAGCCCCTAAGTGTCTAATAATCAGATTTTTGTAAATATTGTTAAAATCTTAAACTGTATGCTCTTAAGACTTTAACACTAGCAAATAAATTGTTAAGTAGTATATTTGAGGCAATTCTGATGAAAAAAAAGCATTACAAGCCATCTGATAGTGCGCTCAAGCAAACTCGTACCACCGAGGAAGCACCTAGTAGCCTTAATCCTCGCCTTGCTCAGCAACGAAGAAAGCGGGCCTCAGGGACTAAGTCTGTGGAAGAATTGGTAGATGGTATTCTTCAGCAAGATCGAATTGCCTTGGCTCAAGCCATTACTCTCGTAGAAAGCTCCAATCCCAAACATCAGGAAACGGCACAAAGCGTGATTGAAGCTTGTTTACCGCACAGTGGAAACGCCCTTCGCATTGGCGTCACTGGTACACCGGGGGTGGGTAAAAGTACCTTTATTGAGTCTTTGGGTCAGTACATCATCGAACAAGGCCATCGTCCTGCTATTTTGGCCATTGACCCCTCCAGTCAATTAAGTAAGGGCAGTATCCTGGGGGATAAAACGCGGATGGAAAAACTTTCTCAAGATAATGCAGCTTTTATCCGTCCTAGTCCAACCGGTGGCTCCTTGGGTGGGGTGGCGCGCAAAACCAGGGAAAGTATTTTGTTATGTGAAGCTGCGAAATATGATGTGATCATTATTGAAACGGTTGGGGTCGGTCAATCCGAAATCAGTGTGCATGCCATGGTAGATTTCTTTTTACTGCTAATACTACCGGGTGCGGGAGATGAATTGCAAGGCATTAAAAGAGGGATTGTAGAAATGGCTGATCTTATCGCAGTAAACAAGGCTGATGCAGAAAGGATAAAATTGGCGAAACAAGCCAAACGAGCCTATACCAACGCTTTACATCTTTTCCCCCCCAAAGCTAGCCAATGGATTCCCCCCGTTCATACTTGCTCTGCTTTAGAACAAGCTGGTTTATCAGAAATCTGGGCTTCCGTGCAAGCATTTGAGACACAGACGAAAGCCAACGGCTTTTTTAACCAACAACGCCAGCAACAAGCTTTGGACTGGTTCAGAGAAAGTATCAGCCAGCAGTTAGGACGGATTTTTTATGAACATCCCGCTGTGCAAAAGCAATTGCCAGAGATGGAGACGGCCATTTTAGAAGGTCGTTTATCGTCATTCCAAGCTGCTGGTCGACTATTGTCACTTTTTGTCAACTATTAAGTCTATAATATTGTAATCATTGTAGAATTTATACCTGCTAGCCAGCAAGGATTCTACAAATTATAAACAAAACCACATTCTCTTTAATCAAAATCTTATTCTGATGAGATCAATTGTTATCTGGGCCGTATTGTTAGGTTTAGGTTTTATCGCTTTCTCTTCTGCCTGCAGTTATAACAACCGCTTTGTGGACATGGAGGAAAATGTATCCAATGCATGGAGTAAAGTACAAAGTGCCTATCAACGTCGGGCAGATTTAATTCCCAACTTGGTGAACACGGTTAAGGGTGCTGCTGATTTTGAAAAAGAAACTTTGGAAGCCGTTGTAAATGCTAGATCCAGAGCGACAGGTATCAATATTGACCCAAGCAACGTGACGCCTGAGCAATTGCAGAAATTCCAGGAAGCTCAGTCCGGGATCTCCCAATCTTTGGGCAGATTACTACTCATCTCTGAAAACTACCCAGAGCTGAAGGCCAATGCCAACTTCCGAGATTTGCAAGTGCAGTTAGAGGGTACAGAAAATCGTATAAAAGTGGAGCGGGACCGCTTTAATGATAGTGTTACCGCTTACAACAAATCCGTTAGAAAATTCCCAGGTAGCTTCTTCGCTTCTGTCTTTGGTTTTGACAAGAAAGCTCAATTCGAAGCGGAAGCTGGTGCTGAACAAGCCCCAGAGGTAAGTTTCTAACTTAAAACCAAAACATCCATGCAAGGGAAAGATGAGCTTACCTAGTGCATGCACGACTAAGCTCATCCCTTGCAAGGATTATTTTATTAGTTAGACCAGCCATGAGTTTCTACTCAGGCGTGAAGAAAAGAAATGGAGAAGTTTTTCAAACCCGATGAAGAGGAACGGATCATTGCTGCCATTCAACAGGCGGAGAACCAGACCTCGGGAGAGATCAGGGTACATATCGACTACAAAAGTAAAGGCCAGATCATGGAGAATGCCTGGAAGGTTTTCGAAAGATTGGGCATGCAGAAAACAGAAGCTCGCAATGGGGTACTCATTCTTCTGGCCCCCGATCAAAAACAATTTGCCATTATTGGCGATGAAGGTATCAATAATAAGGTTCCTGAGAACTTCTGGGCGGAAGAAAGAAATCTGATGCAAGGCCATTTCAAGCAAGGGAATTTCTGCACAGGCATCTGTGTGGTGATCGAACAAATAGGCCAAAAGCTGCAAGAGTTCTTCCCTCATCAAGCGGATGATGTAAATGAGTTGCCAGACGAAATTTCCTATGATCAATAGCAGCACTCCTCCCAAGCATTCCCTAAAACCTCAAACTCCCTATTAGCGGCTATTGCAAACTTTAATTGACAATCTTTTCACATGAATATCACCCACAGGCGCTTTATTTCTAGATTTACCCCACTATTCCTGGCCATATTAATGGTATTGCCAGGAATAGGCTGGTCACAGAAACGGGCGATTGATGTCCGTCCCTCTGAATACCTCGTCAATGACTATGCCGGAGTTTTGCAGCGACAAGAGGTTATTCGTCTTGGACAGAAACTACGCAATTATGCGCTAGAAACTTCGACACAAATTGCGGTGGTCACCGAAAACTCCCTCCAAGGAGAAGATCCATTTGATTATACCGTTCGCTTAGCCCAAGAATGGGGCATCGGTGGAGAGCAAGACAATGGAGTTCTGATCTATATAGCCGTACAAGATCGCAAAATCGCTATTCAGACTGGATATGGAGCAGAAGGGTTCTTGCCCGATGCCATGGCCAATCGAATCATTACGAATATCATGCAGCCTGCTTTTAGGGCGGGGCGATACTACGAAGGTTTAGATCGAGCTGCACAGTCTATTATGGACCTTGGCCGCGGCGAGTATACCAACGATAACCCCAGCGGCAAACGTAAGGCTACCGGCGGTCTTCCCTTACTCCCCATGCTAATTTTTATGATCATTATTATGGTTGTGATTGCTCGACTATTTGGAGGAAAGGGGGATGACGATGATGACGACGGTGGCTATTACCGTGGCGGGCGATACGACGATCCGCAAAGACGCCGACGCAGAAGTAGAAGACGTGGTGGCGGCGGCTGGATCTTCTTACCTGGACCCGGTGGTGGCTGGACCGGCGGCGGCAGCGGCGGTGGTGGCGGCGGAAACGATGGATTTGGCGGATTCGGGGGCGGTGGATTCGGCGG
>JABSSL010000178.1 GCA_013214355.1 Saprospiraceae bacterium
TAGAATCCATTGGACCTACCGTGGACGAAAATCTCAACAATAATATTTCGCTACATGACTTCAATGAAGCACCTTCAACAGAATTTCAACGAGTCAAACTAGAAATTGCCACAGATAACTTTGGCTATGAAACTTACTGGGAGATTCTCAATTCACTGGGAGATGTTGTTGCGCAAGGCGGCAATCTCCTTGTCGGCTTAAGTGGTGGTGGTAAACAGGTAGGAGCGAGTACCAATCCAGGGGTCTACAATAACAATCAAACTGTGGAAGCGGTAATAGACCTCCCAGGCCCGGATTGTTATACCTTCAGACTCGTTGACGACTATGGTGATGGATTTTGCTGTGGATTTGGCGAAGGCTTTTACCGGCTCCGTGATGAATTTGGAGAGGTCTTATTTAGTGGTAATCGATTTGGAGTGACTCGTGAAATTCCTTTTGAGATGCAAGCCCTAACTACTGCTACCAACACTGTACAAGCACAAGATTTCCCCTTTGTAATCTATCCAAACCCAGTCCGCTCAGGACAACTAGAACTAACGTTTGGATTATCTGATCGCCAGACGGTTCATTTCGACCTTAGTGACGCTAGCGGAGCAGCGCTCAAAAGTGGTAGTTGGCACAACCTCGCCCCAGCCGAACACCGAAGAGCTATCTCTCTAGTCAGCATCCCAGCAGGTGTTTATTTTTTGACGCTTCGAACCCAAGAAGCCATACAGACTCAGAAACTAATTCGCATTAACTAGCATCTGCAGTTGACCATTTCCCAATAGATTTTATTTTGGTCAAGATCCAGCTTTTATCGGCCAAAGCTTTGCATTCTTGTGCCTGACCAAAAAGCTTCACAAGGGCGGCATCATCATAAGGGTCAACAGTGGACATCTTCTTCACAAACCGAAGAATGTTCAAGTACTGCCGTTTCACTTGCGTTGAAATCGTCTTATTACGTCGAAGGTATATTCGGAAACTATCGATCAGAGAATCAAGTGCAAGGTATTCATCTAATTCGTAGTAGGTTTTCAACAGCAGCAATTTACTACCTAAGGCATAGACAATATCGTCGTATTCAACCTCCTGGAGCTGGGATATCACTTTTTCATACTCACCCCGCGAGAAATAAACCTTAGCCAGGTTATAGGTAAGCGCATTCTCCCGTTGCTCCTGTGGTAAATCTTGGGTTTGTTTTTTAATAAAGTTTTCTACCCAATCAAATTCTCGAACATGAAGTCCTACGGTAATGATATTCTTGTAGTCCTGTTGTGGTAAGCGCCCATTTTTATTATGGAAGATCCATTTGTCTAGAGCAAACTGGTAGATTTCAAACAGTTCGTTGAAGAAGCCAGTTTCCCCAACATTGATCTTTTTGTGGATGCAATAATTGTTCAGATGTATAAAAAGTGGCTTGAGTTCTGTCTTGGGGAATTGTGAACACTTCTCGAACAATAAACGTTTAAGTTCCAAGAAAGCTACTTCATGTTCTGGGTTACTTAGCATTTCCGCTACTAGATAATATGCTCTGACCAGAATATCGTCAAAAAAGTTCTGCTCGACCAAATATGACATGGTCCCTGGTAGCAACTTTATATCAACCTCCTCTGAAATGAAACTGCGATAACCCAAAGCATCACAATAATGCTTAAGTTTTTGTACAAAATAGTAGCGATCAAAGTGGAGATCCGTATATTCAAGATGGCGGCAGCTTTCCTTTAGGTTTCCACTGAGTTCTTTGTTTTTGTAGGTGGTACGTGCCAATTGGTAGCGAGCGTAATGCAAATCGGATTGTGGTCCTTCTCCTTGCTGAAGCTGCTGTTCAAGGCTACGAAGAACACCACTATAATGGGTTCGTAAAGCAGGGGCAGTCAATAAAGGGAGTAGATCGATTTTTTGCCGAACAGCTTGTTGTTCATACTGTCGAAGAACCAAGAACGCATAAGCCTGCTGAAGAAGATTAGAAAACGCTCTACGTAGGGCTATATCCTCGAAAGGGGATGGCGCAAAAACTTGGGCCCAAACCTCCTCCTTCTTTAGCTGATCTGTCCCATCGATGACAGGACGCAAGGCTTGATACAGTAATAGAAGCTGAGGGTTTTCGTTGAAATAAGTAGATTGAAGCCATTTCTCGAACAAATCCTGCTCATTACGAGAAAAGCTTTGCAGTAAATTAATGATCTTTTTCCCTGACATATCGTATATTCACCTGAGCCCACAATTTTGACAAATTAAGCATTACTACTCTAACAAAACACTTAATACCAAGTATTTAAACATTTAATAACGCTTAAAAAAGAAACGACATTTTCAGCTTTATGTTCTTTGATTTTAGGTGTTATTTTCAAAATTTTGTCTTGTGTATAATGGACTATTAGCTATGACAAATTTAATCCGATCCTCGCTCTTCCTTTTGATGAGCCTCTTTTGGTCTATCCAAGTGGTAGTGGCAACACCACCAGGGGGTAGCTGTAAAGCTGATTTTAGTTTCGCCTTTCTGAGTGATACCACACTAATATTTTTCAATACCTCAACGCCGCATAATAGCCACGTCTGGACCTTGGAGGGTTCTTCCCTCTACAATAATGATAGTGGAGTACTTCTATATGAGCCGAGTACCTTACCATTTGAGGCTTGTCTTGCTATCGAAACGGCAGACGCATGTAGGGATACCTTTTGCCTAATGATCACCCGTGAGTCTACCGACGCTTTTTGCATTCAAAATGAATGCGTTTGGCCTGGAGATACAAATGGCGACTGGAAAGCCAATCAATTTGACTTATTAAATATTGGCTTGGGGTATGGAAAGATGGGGCCTCCAAGAGAGGAATTCCCTATCGAGGGAAATCCAACAGCCTGGGCTCCGAATACTTCTACAGATTGGGACGATTGGACGATCAATTCAATTAACTATAAACACCTGGATTGCGACGGAGATGGGACGATTGGCGATGATGATGTACAAGCAATCATTGATAATTATAGACCAGACTTCTCCTTAGTTACGCCTTCTACACCAGGGGCACCTCCAGTATTCCTGGAATTCACAAATCCAGTAGTAGAATGGGACAACACGAGTAATGAGGATATCGTATTTCAAGCGCAGGTATTCGTAGGTACTAATGATAACCCGATTACAAATCTCCATGGTCTCGCTCTGGACATCAGCCATCCAGCAGGTATTGCTGAAGTCGGTTCTATTACCAGTGTGCCGACTGAGGACTCCCCACTGGGCGCTCCTGAAGATCTATTGGATGTTAAATTTGATCTTCTTACCAGAGAAATTCCTAGATATGATCTGGCAATTACAAGAAAAGCCACTTCTGGAATAGACGGCTTCGGAGCCATCTTCGACCTCAATTTCATTGTGAGTGGGGATATTATTGGAGGTTTGAATGAGCCGATTACAGCCTTTGAAATTGCCTTGGAACGAGTGCGATTGATCGATTCGGAAGGAGATACTATTGCTGTTTCTATTGGATTACCAGCTACCATTTCGATCGTTAATTCAAAATTGGCGAATACGGACGATCCTGAGGAGGCGATGAAAGTAAAGCTCTTCCCCAACCCTACCCGTAACGCTTTTGAGTTACAAGTTCAAGATCAAGACATTAGACAACTTGAGTTATTTGACAGCCAAGGGCGCCGCCTACGCAGTAGAATCATCGAATCCCGTCGAACTACTGTAGATGTAAAAGGATTAAACCGAGGCTTGTACTGGGTGAGAATGCAGATTGGTGATAAGTGGGTAGTGAGACGATTGGTGGTTGATTAAATTTCTATCTTCTAGCAGATTATCTCCGAGTAATGATCTATAAACAGCATGCTCGGAGATAATTTCTCAATAAAAGTGTTCGATATTTTGCTCAGGGGCTATTCTTCCTCTTCCATAGCCAACTCCTCCGGCGTCTTTTCTCGCGGTGGGCTCAGCCAGAAGTTATTATTCCCTTCTCCTATAATTATGCTTACCTTTTCCATATTCAGCAACTCCAATAAGGCCAGGAAAGTAACGATGGCGTGAATGCGATTCTCACAGGCACCAAAAAGCATCCGAAAGGTGACGTTTTTGAAAGTGGTTACCTTTTCGATAATGTAGTTTTGCTGATCTTCAATCGTAAAGCCCCATTGCACAATTTGGTGGATCGTACCAGGGTGAGAATCTTCAAATCGTTGCATTACCCGCTCAAAAGCCCGCAAGATCTTAAACAAGTTAATAGACTCCAATTCGGCATCAACCAGGGCTTTGGTAGCAATGTGCTTAAGCTCACGAGAGGTATTCCCTCTATGGTTTCGCAAGGACCGGCTTTCTTCCAGTTCTCGCATCTCCTCCAACACACTTTTGTAGCGTTTGTATTCGAGCAGTCGCTGCACCAGTTCTTCACGCGGATCTATTTCATTCCCTTCCTCATCCAGGGGTTTTCTGGGTAATAATAGCTTGGCCTTTATCCGACATAAAGTAGCAGCCACTAAGATAAACTCACTCGCCAGGTCGATATTCATCGATTCCATTTGTCGAATGTACCCCAAGAAGTCATCTGTAATTTTTGAAATAGGAATATCATGAATATCAAGCTCATCCCTTTCGATAAAGAAGAGAAGAAGGTCGAAGGGACCTTCGAATTGGGGAAGCTTGATGGTATAGGTCTGGCTCATAATTGAAATTGGGTCACCAAAGATATGCTCAAAGCCCAGGGCTTGCAAATTTTTATGGATCAAAAAACTTCTAGTTATTATCTTGCGCGCATGGCCAAAACCGGAAAATTATATCTGATCCCAACGCCACTTGGTGAGGGCGGAATGCACGTTTTACCCAAATACCTATTGGACGTACTTCATAGGATAAAAGTATTGATCGCTGAGCGACCCAAAACGGCTCGGCACTTTATGAAAGCCAGTGGTTTTCCTCATCCCCTACAGGAGGTGACCTATTTTGAGTTGAATAAGCGAACTGCTCCAGCGGAGTATGCTAGTTTTCTCCAACCAGCCTTGCAAGGACAGGACACGGGCTTGGTATCTGAAGCAGGCAGTCCGGGGGTAGCAGATCCAGGTGCTGCTATTGTTAGTTTGGCACATAAAAAGGGAATTGAAGTGGTTCCACTGGTTGGGCCATCTTCCATCCTACTAGCCTTAATGGCTTCCGGCATGAATGGGCAGTCCTTTGCCTTTCATGGCTATTTACCCCAAAAACGACCGGAGCTGGTGCGTGAACTGAAACGTTTGGAGCAAATGGCTATCAAACATGACCAAACTCAGCTTTTCATTGAAACGCCTTATCGCAATTCAGGATTAATCGAAACGGTATTGCAAACCTTACAAAATAGTACTCGGTTTTGCATCGCCGCAGATCTCACACTGCCCACCGAGTACATTCGTACCAAGAATATCGCAGAATGGAAGAAAAGTAGTCCCCCCAACTTGCATAAACGACCAGCGATTTTTCTGATTTTTCATAAATAAGCAAACGATGCGTATAGTTATTCAAAGAGTAAGCGAAGCCTCCGTCACAATCGATCAACAAATAAAGTCAGCTATCAATCACGGATTGCTCATCCTGTTGGGAATTGAAGACGCTGATACGGAAGCAGATATTGATTGGCTATGTGGTAAGGTCAGTAAATTACGCATCTTCAATGATGAAAATGGTGTAATGAACAAATCGGTAATGGATGTAGATGGAGAATTATTAGTTGTTAGTCAGTTCACCCTACAGGCCAGTACAAAGAAAGGAAATCGGCCTTCCTACATCAAGGCTTCTAAGCCCGATTTTGCGGTTCCGATGTACGAAAAATTCGTTCAAAAACTGGGAGTTTTAACTGGTAAAAGTATCGGTACAGGTACTTTCGGGGCAGATATGAAGGTGGCACTAATTAATGATGGCCCAGTGACGATCATCATAGATTCCAAGCAGCGGGAATAGGAGTGAAGTATTAGTAAATTAGGGGCCTAAACAACCATTCTCGATAAATTTGCATCTATTCATAGATCGTGTCCCATCGGACCTGGTAGAAGCCACCAATCATCTATCAAAAAAGCAATTTGGTATATTTTTAGGGATTCTAAATCTAAAACATTATTGAAATGTTTATTAATTTGATAATTGGCGGATTATTAAAGATATTGTGTAAAGGAATTCCTTACTTATTGATTAAGAAATACGAATGAAGGATAAGAATGTAGCTGGTATATTGGCTTTGTTTTTTGGCTGGTTAGGTATTCACCGATTTTATTTGGGGCAGATTGGTTTAGGGATCTTATATATGTTTTTCTTTTGGGTTTCTTGGATCATTGCGCTGATTGATGCAATCGCCTTTTTCGCGATGGACAAGGTGGAATTTGATGAAAAGTACAACAGAGAAATGTTCCACCAGCGGCAAAACCGATATGATAAACGAACCCAAGATCGACGCGAACGTTGGGAGCAACGTCAGCAGCGCCGTGAAACACCTCGCCAACGACCTCAAGCTCCTCCAGTTCGCCAGCGCCAGCGCTCAACTCCTCCTCCGAAACGCCGCCATAATCCCTTCAAATCAAGCGGTCTTGAAAAGTATAGAGAGTATGATTATGAAGGCGCAATCGAAGACTTCGAAAAAGCATTGGAAATCAACCCTAAAGATATTGCTGTTCATTTCAACTTAGCTTGCTCGTTTTCTTTAATGGAAAATGCAGAAAGAGCCTTCTATCATCTTGACAAAGCGGTTGGTTTTGGATTTAATGATGTGCAGAAAATCAAGGAACATGATGCACTGGCCTTCCTCCGTATCCAAGATCAATTTGAACAGTTTGAACAAAATAATTTCCGACTTACACCACAATTAGAAGCTCCAAAGGAGAATCTACTAGACGCTATTCCTAACAATACTTCCAATGACCTACTAGAGCAACTTCAACGTTTAGGCGAGCTGAAGGAAAAAGGCTTGCTGACTGAAGAGGAATTTACCGTGCAAAAGAAAAAATTGCTTGGATAGATTAACATTTCCTGTTTGGTTTTCGTTAAAGTAAAGAAATGCCTTTTCACTATATCGTGAAAGGTCAAAACATACCACAATCGAAATGATCGCAGAGAATCTAGTTTCTGATAGCGTAATCCCTTTACGTACGTCTGATACCGGAGATGAGGCCCTAGGCATGATGGGAGACTTTTATGTAAAACACTTACCCGTTGTAAATAACACCCAGTTACTCGGGCTATTATCGGAAGATGATATCTTGAATAATGATGTAGAAGAAGCAGTTGGTTCCTATCAACTAAGCCTTCCACATATGCGGGTTTTATCCAGTGACCATGTGTATGAGGTGATGCGCGTCTTGGCCGATTTTAAGTTGACAGTGGTCCCGGTTGTGGATGAACAGGGAAACTATATTGGCTTAATCACGCTAGAAGATCTGCTGCAATTCTTTGCTAGTACCAGCTCTTTCCAGGATACAGGGTCCATTATTGTTCTAGAAGTTCCAAGAAGGGATTATTCCTTAGTCGAGATTGCCAGAATCGTTGAATCAGAAGGATCCTTTATACTCAGCTCCTTCATCTCTTCCCAAGCAGATGCTTCGATTTTTCATGTAACGCTAAAAGTTAACAGTCAAGATATCTATTCCATTCTCAGCACATTTGAGCGATTTGAGTATCAAATCAAAGCTTCCTTTAATGAAAGCGACTACCAGGAAGCACTCAAAGAGCGCTATGATGCGCTTATGAGCTACCTGAATGTTTAAGTTCTGTGTTTAAAACTCCCATTAATCGATTGCGAGCGGCAAATTTCAAAGTAACCCAAGCACGAGCGGTTTACTCAGACTAAGATTTGTCCACCCTCGTACCATCCTGGAATTTTGTACATACCCTAAGACGCTCAAAGTACCTTTTCCGCCACTCCCCGATTAGATTTCAATAGGGCTTCTCTACGTCCTCTCGCAAGCTATATTAGGCACCTAACAATAATTTAACTACCTTAAAACCCATACAAAACAGACATATTTAAAACATATAAACACCTGTATAACAAGTAATTGATTCACTCCATAGTGCACCAACTAAAAAAACTGGCATTATTGAGGTAATTGGAATAACTTTGTATGGATATGTAAGAGTTCTTTTTGAGATAGCAAAGTTTTCTTATTGATAAGCTCATCCTTATTTTTAAATCCATTTTGCTGCTTAATTGGTACTTGTTTTTAGCATTTAAATTTTTTGTGATGAACATTTTTGTAGCAAAATTGAATTTTGCCACTGATGAGTCGTACTTGCGACAAGCATTTGAGGAGTTTGGTGACGTGGATTCTGTAAAAATTATCTCTGACAAATTCACTGGAAAGTCTAAAGGTTATGGATTTGTCGAAATGCCTGATGATGATCAAGCTCAGTCGGCTATTGACGCCCTGAATGACTCCGAGTTTGATGGAAGAACGATAGTAGTGAAGAAAGCTGAGCCAAGAGAAAACCGTGGCGGTCGCGGCGGTGGACGTGGTGGACGTGGTGGCTATGGTGGCGGCGGTCGCG
>JABSSL010000179.1 GCA_013214355.1 Saprospiraceae bacterium
CACCGTCAAAGACGGTGGTTTTAATGATACAATAAATTTAGGTGACTTGTCACGTTTCGTATAGGGCCAGCATAATTAGGGTGTAGCTACAACAAATTATTTCTTTAAAAACCCTAACCATTCCGGTTAACAACTTTATTGCTCATGCTACGCAGAATCACGCGATTGTTGCCCCTATTGACCTTGGTTCTCTTGATTGGACTCAGCTCCTGTGTCAAGGAAAAAGATATTACGGAAACGGAGGTAGAATTAGAAAAACCAAAACCTGGTGAGATTATCATGTTACGAGGTACGGTTCGAGACACCTCTGAACAAGGCATAGCCGAGGCTTCCTTGAGAATTCAGTTAGACGGTTTTGAAAAAGACTTCACCACTGACAATTCCGGCTATTTTGAGGTTGAAGTTCCCTTTTTGGAGGAGGAGGGGATTTTAATCGCAGGTAAACCAAAATTTTACCGTTCTATACAAAGGCTCTCGTTGAACAGTTTCGAACTTGAGAAAGACATCTATCTGGTTAATGAAGAAAGTGTACAGACGGTAGATCTTGAGGTGGATAATAACAACCTTTTTACGATCACCGGTTGTTTCATTGATCAATTTGATCTCCCGGCAACTGAGACATTTGCCTTTGGTCAAAGTCAATTGGCAAATGATGAAAAGATCAGCTACAGAACGGATGTAGATGAAAACGGATGTTTTGAGTTCTTATTAGAAGAAACTGACTTTCAGTGGCATACGATTTTTGCAAATCGGAAAGTAGATATCTGTTTTGATTTTTCTTTTCAATTTTGGAGGCATTTGGTTGATGACCCTAGTGAGTTAACATTTGACTGGGGTAATCTTAGATTTCCCATTTCACGAAAAAAGGAAATTACTGTACAGGTAGAGGTGGATCCTTGTGAATCCACAACATATGTCAATCATATATTCCGACCATCAGATATCAACATATACGAAGAGCTACTTCCCGATGGCCAGGTGCTTAGCTTTTGTGATACTAGTGTTACAGATGCCTGGATATACAGTGGTGTAATGAGTACCGACAAGCAGGCATTTGATGGAAGTTTTGTTCGGTTTAGTGAATTTGATGCAGGACAAAACTATACCTTATGCCGACCGAATGAAAGGTTTGTGGAAATTCGATTTGCCAATGATACCCTGCTATTCTTTTCACCAAGCCTTACGTATTTACATCGAGGTTTTCAAATAACAGACCCAACTGGCACGCTAGAATTCACCCTTAAAGGTGGTTCTGGGATCACGGTGGGACGCAACGATAGTAACGGTAACTTAGTACAAGTAAGCTCTTACACGAGTTCGATCGGGAAGCTTGAAAAGAGGGCACCGGACGGTGAGTTATTGTTTGAGATTGATCCTAGTAGTCAGCAGTTTGTCAATCTAGTCGGAGGAAGTGATAGTAAAGGCGTACTAACGGCAACCATCCGCTGGAACGATAATCGCACCGAAATAATCACCATCCGTTACAGCATATAAGCCCGACTTTGTGCAGACTAAAACCCTACAACTTCTACAACGACAAGATGCCCCCACGCAGAAGCGGGTGTATTATCAGCATTGCAACAGACTCATGAATGTGATCTTACCTTACTTTGAGTCTGTCGCTGATGCTGAAGAAGTCTTGCAAGATACCTTTCTCACCATCTTTGATAAGATTGAGACTTTTGACCCTGAAAGAGGAGCCTTCAAGTCCTGGACGCACCGTATCGCGATCAATAAAGCGCTGATGCGCGTTCGTAAAAAGAAAAAAATACAATTCACGGATCAAGACCTAAAAGATGTTTCTCCAGCAGAACCGGTCTCGACTGGACAACTAGATAAAGCTGAGATCGAAAGATATCTTAGTACACTCCCCGAAAAATCAGCCATCGTCTTTCGCCTTAAGGTGATCGAAGAATTAAGCCATCGGGAAATAGCCGAGATTTTGCAAATCAAGACCGATGCCTCCCGCGCGATATTTTCTCGGGTTAGAAAAAAGCTGCGCACTCATTTTCTAAACCCCAAAACCACCTATTAGCTAGGGCAAACAGTAATTCTATGGAACGATTACAAACAAAAGACTGGGATCGAGATAGAGTGTGGCAGCAGATCGAAGAAGAGTTGCGGAAAAAACGCCGTAAAAGGGCGCTTTTGTTCTGGTGGCTAGGCGTCCTCTCCTTAGGCTTACTTACTTTTTCCACTTATATCTATCTACATCACCACGATGAAACAGAACTTGGACAGTTACCGGTCTATCGGGATAGCAGCCTAAGGGGTGAAAGCGCTCCATTGATGGACACCAAACCCAATATGGAATCTACATCTTCAAATACACCCATTTCCTCTGGTAACTTCGAGAGGAGTATAGATCAGCAAGCCATTAAGCAAATTCCCACAGATCTCCGGCCCCGAACACTAAGTTCTACGTTGCAGTTAGGTCTACCAGATACAGTAAAGTCATCTCCCAAAAATCCTAAATCCAGTGCTGCTGCTTCGTCAGCCTTAATAAAAGAAGCGCTAACTTCTGCACAAAACTTGGGAAGGATGCCCTTATTTTCTCCACTAAGCGTCAGCCCCTCTCCCCTCTCCTATCCCCCAACTGTCTTGGCGTTACGGCCGAATAATTCTCCAGCTCCTGTTTCCACGCCTTGGCAACTAGATATCAATAGCACTTGGTCTATTGGGCAAGTCCGTCATGTCGGGTCAGAAGCTTGGATCGACGCCAAGGAGGCAAGTGAATCCTTCCATCTAGCTACCACCCATAGCCTTGTACTAGGAAGAGCGCTGGATAGCCATTGGTATGCCTACTTAGGCATTCAACATCAGTGGCTCCTAAGCACTTACGATTTCACCACTGAATCGGTCAACATTCAAACCGTTCCCAGTGATTCAGCGGTGATTTACCAGTTGGATGGTTTAGCGCCCATCTACGAGCCCGGTACGCTACAGGAGACTACTACAAACCGTAGATGGATCGTCCGTAACAACAAGCTGCATCGTTGGGCTATTCCGCTTGGTCTCAAATATCGACAAGAAAAGGGAAGAGTCGGTTTCCAAGCCTCCTTGGGAATGCACTTTCAGTTTTGGCAAGGCTTTCGGGGAGCAGCTTTAGATGAATTAACACAAACACATATCTTGGATCAAGGGGAAATCAGGAATCAGTATTATCGAAATCCTTGGCAATTCAATTTCAATACCTCTTTCGCACTAAGCTACAAACTTCATCCACAGTACACCCTCTTAATTGGCCTAGATTATCAAAAGGACAATTTGTTTTCAATTCGCCAACAGCCCTATCAATCTACTTACGAGCTATGGGGAGTATCCATTGGGATACGGATCCCCATGGCAGCCAGTAGTTTCAGCGAGTAAATCTTAGTCTAGCAAAAAGAGGCAATGCAAAGATTTTGCAGATCTGGCCTGCTAGACAGACACCGGCAACGGCTAGGAGGATAAACATATGACTTGATAGACAAGCGCTTGCAACGGCTGGAGAAGAAACCTCTCGCCTCCTCGATTCCCACAGCCGATGGCTGGTGTTTTCCACCACATCTCTACTGGACTCCATGATCACCTCGGATATGTTGCAGGTGAAAATCTATCTGGCTAGCTAGACAGACACCGGCAACGGCTTCGGATATATATATGGCTTGATAGACAGGCTCCTGCAACGGCCGGGGAGGCAATATCTCGCCTCCTTGATTCCCACAGCCGATGGCTGGTGTTTCCCACCACCATCTCTCCTGGGGACAGGCGATGGCTAATACTTGCTGTGTACAATATCTAAAGTGAATCCGTTCGGAAAATAAATTTGGTTTATAAAATAAACTAGTTTATATTTGGAGTAAACATCCGAATATGAATGCTGAGCAGCTTAGCCCAGAGCAAAGTTTAGAACTG
This sequence comes from Saprospiraceae bacterium, assembly GCA_013214355.1. Classification (GTDB taxonomy): domain Bacteria; phylum Bacteroidota; class Bacteroidia; order Chitinophagales; family Saprospiraceae; genus DT-111. Next base: position 3,898 of record JABSSL010000179.1, read on the forward strand.
ATCACAGAGGTAATCAAAGAAGCCAAATCGAGGTTCGAAGAAAATGGCGTAATCTATTGTATGTGGGGCGCTATTCTAGCTTTTGCGGCACTCTTACAGTATGGCCTATTGAAAAGTGGACAGGAGGAAATTAGCTATTACGGTTACTTCATTGTGCCTATTGGTGCGCTTATCTCCTGGTATTACTACGCTAGAAAAAAAGCTTCTCGGAAAAATCAAGTTAGCTCCAACATCAGTATTACTTGGGGAGTAGTTTCGATGAATCTCATGATACTTGGATTTTTCTTCAACTACGTTTTGCAGGAAAACCTCACTCCTTTAATGTTGATCTTGATGGGAATTGGAACGACAATTTCTGGCGGCTTGATTAAAAGTCGATTAATTCTCTTTTCTGGCCTTTTCCTGAATGCAGCTGGTTTTCTCTGCTTTCAACTGAATTGGCTGGAACATCCTTTAGTATTGGGAATCTCTGCAATATTGTTTATCCTTGTTCCAGGTTTGTTACTAATGATTAAGCACAAGGGCAACAATGTTTAAGGATCTCAATCCCATTATTCACTCCCAGTTAAGATTGGCTATCATTTCCTTTTTGGTAGCCAATGGGAAATCTGATTTCAAAGAAATCAAAGAGGTGACAAAGGCCACTTCCGGAAATATCAGTGTGCAATTGAAGAAATTAGAAGAAGCCGAATATATCCGCATTACCAAAGGTTTTCTCAATAACTATCAGCACACCGCCATCGAAATTACCCCAGTCGGGATTCAAGCTTTTGAAGAATATGTGCAAGCCATTAAGGAATATTTGAAATAATTTTTTTACCCATTTAGTTTATTTTTTAAACTAGTTTACAAACCTTCAATATGAAAAACTTACTATTGGTATGCCTTCTGTTAACTGCCTGTCAGGGGAACACCTCTGAGGCAGAAATTGCTCGACTTACAAACTACACTGCCCACTACGAATTGGTAAATGTGGATCCTAAATTAGCCAATATAGAAGGTCGTATATATGATTCTTTCGTGCAAGGCATTATGACCAAAGAAACGAAGCAAATGGAAGCTATTGGAGAACAATTAGCACAATTATACGGAGAGAGAAAGCACAAGTTAATCCAATATTGGCGCGCTTATTTACAGTATTATACTGCCATTTATCATCTACAAGCAGGCGATGAGAAGCAATCGGAAAAAGCTTGTGATCAAGGTATTACTTGGATGAAATCCATTTCTGACAAGAATGCGGAGGACTATGCATTGTTAGCCATGCTGCAAGGGTTTGGTATTCAATTTAAGGGGATGCGAGCCATGTTTATTTCTGGAACCATCAAAAGGAATCTTAAAAAGGCACGGGCTTTGGATGCGGACAACTTACGGGTTCAATTTGTCTCAGGTAGTAATGATTACTATACACCTGCCAAATATGGAGGCGGCAAAGAAGCAGAAAAGTATCTCTTAAAGGCCATCAGTCTTCCCTCCCAGAAAAATCCTAATGAAATGCTACCCTCTTGGGGACTGCAAGAGGCGTACGAAATGTTGATCAAAATGTATATCAAAGCAGAACGTTGGGAGGAGGCTAAAACCTACTTTAATAAGGGTGCAGTAGCTTGCCCCAATAGCTACGTGATCAATCAGTTGGCCCCAAAACTCGTTGGCAAATGATCAAATACCTCATCACCCTACTGTTAGGAATGAGCTCCATGAACTTGTCCGCTCAAAATACTTGGATCGGACAAGTTCTGGAGCAAAATGGCACCCCCGTTTTTGCGGCCAACGTCTACCCTAAAAATGCACCTGAACAAGGAACCATTACTGATTTTGATGGACGATTTGAGCTGAGCCTGACCTTCAAATTTGATACCTTAGTCGTGTCTTACATTGGATTCGACAGCCAGTTTATTGCGCTGCGAAACAAGGATGATAAAGAGGAGCTTACTATCAAATTACAAAGAGCCGCTCAATCTTTAGCCATGATTACGATCAAGGGTTCAGATCCTATTTCCAGTCAATTCTCTGTGCAAAAACTGGACAAAATGGACGTCTATCTGAATCCGGTAGCCCAAGGGGATCCGCTCAAAGCCATCACGATACTGCCGGCTTCCACCACCACCGATGAATCTGCTAATCCGTCTTTGCGAGGAAGTAGCGCTGATCGCAGTAGAGTGATCCTCAACGGCGTCCCCATCTACAACCCGGTGCGATCCAGTCAATTAAACAACCAAGGCTTCTTCAGCATCTTCAATCCCGAAATCATTGAGGAAATGCAGGTATATGCGAGCAATCCCCCCCTCATTTATGGCAACAGCAGTGCGGGATTGGTGGACATACAAACCAGCCAATCCCTCAGAGAAAATCAGTTTCAGCTGTCCGCCCATTTGACTGGTGCAGGACTCTTTCTATCGAGACAGTTAAAGCAAGATTCAAGCTTTTTACAAGCCTACAGCAATTGGCAATTCTCTGATGCCTTCATCGGCCTAAATCGGGCTAATATCCCAAGACTCAAGGGCTTTAACACCAAAGACCTAGGTTTGAACTTTCGGTGGCAATTAAGTCCGAGATGGGCCTTTAATTCATTGCATTATGCCATTGATGAAGGCTATGATTTTCTGGCAGCTAGTTTGAGTTTTGAAGCACTAGCTTCTGCACAAAAGCAGCGTTATTTCACTGTCAACAACTTTGTTTACAAATCATTAGCTGGAATACTTAGTGTGAATATGGGGTACAATACTTCCACAAGTAGGTTCACCCAAGCCAATCTTCGGACGCGCACGGAGGCAGAGCAATCCTATCTAGGCATAAACTATAAGCATTTGGCCGGACGAGACCTGGTTTGGCAGGTTGGAGTATCCTTTGATTACCAAAATCAACAAACGCGAGATAGTATTCCCCTCTTCTTTTTTGCCATAGATCCAGAGGCTCCCAGCTACTTTCAGGCTCGAAATATGAGTCTCCTACAGGCAGAAGGCTATGCTTTTAGCAGTTGGGAGGCAACTAATGATTGGACCTTCTCAGCGGGAATAAGGCTCCCCTTAGCCATGGATGAGGTGGCCTACCCCTACTTCAACTATCAGGCCGCATCAAAATACCAAATTCGAGATCAGGATCATCTCCTCCTCAGTGCAGGACAGTATCATAGTTTTAGTACGCCTAGCTTCTTCATCCCAAGTTATCAGCTACTCAAAGCTCAGCAAGTAGCCTTGGAATATAGTTATGAGCAGGAGATGTCCAGTTGGCAAGCTGCGATCTACGCCAAAAAGGAACAAGGAGAAGTGGGGAATAATGGATTTTTTGCCATGGATCAACTCAGTACTGTTGGAATAGAGGCTTCGTATCAACAACAAGTGGGAAAGTACTGGCAATGGACCTTAGCCAATGCCTATATCCGGCAGCGAATGCAGGTGGATGGCAGCGTGCATACCGGGCCCAGAGATTTCGACTACTTCTTTAAAGGTAGTCTACAGTACCAGAACCCTAATCTCTTCACCGTAGCTTTGACATACTTAAGTCAGCCCGGTAATCCTTACACACCAATTGAGGGAAGTGTATTTGTGGAGGAACTGGGAGGATTTAGGCCTTTATTTAGCTCCCAGCTTAATAGTGCCCGGTTTGGCAACTACCATCGCTTTGATTTAAATATTAGTCGATATTTTCAATTTGATCGATACTCATTGGTTGCCTTCGCTTCAGTAGCCAATATCTTTAATCAGCGAAACGAACGTGACCTGCTATTTACAGCGGATTACAGTAGCTATGATTTTGATTACTATCAGCTGAGATCCTTCTTTGCTGGCTTGGTGTGGCAATGGAATTAAAGAAATGACCAATTGGATCTGATCTAGGAGGGGTTTACTCCTCCGCCTGGTCTTTCTCTACATCCGTACCCGGCGGATTGAATAGTCCCCAGCGATCTATAATAAAGTTTAAAGGATCGAAGGTGGTCACCCAGTCCCGGAACAATACTCGAAATTCTTCTATTTCTTGTCTTAGCAGTTTAAAGTATTCTGGCTCCTCAAAGCCATGGATAGCAAGGCCGTTAGTTTGCACGATTAACTCTCTTGCTGCCTTCCGGATCAAAGTGGCATTTTCCATACGGATGTCGTAAAGGTCCCCTCCTTCCGCACCAGCAATCTTGGCAGGAATGATATAGGAGTCTGCCATCATAAAATCTTTGATGTCCGTCAATATCGGATCGTCGTCAGGAATTAAGGCACAGATGGAATCTACGATTTGGACAATGTCCATGGCCTTTTGGTAGATCGGCATCCGTTCGTATCGCCTAAAGTCAGCAGGGTTATTTTCGTCGTACATATGGATTAGGAGCGCTTTACCTCGAAAGGTTTAGCTTTTGCTTTCAAATGATTCTGCAAGGTAGCCTAAAATTTTGGGCCCTATCCTTAGTACTTTGTAACATAAATTTATCTGGTTTCTGGCGGCATCTTTCTAGTAAGTCCTGCGTTACTCGTCGGTCATGTAGCTAAGGCTATATTCCCTCCTCGAGCCTTGGGCTTACTTAAAATCTGCTCCCCATAATCCCAAATA
>JABSSL010000018.1 GCA_013214355.1 Saprospiraceae bacterium
CATCACAGGTAGGATCAACTGGACAAGCAGGACAATCTGGGCCACCGCAATCCACACCGGTTTCCTGACCATTTTGGATACCATCATCGCAGGTAGGTTCAGTAGGACAAGCGGGACAATCTGGACCGCCGCAATCTACCCCAGTTTCCTGACCATTTTGGATACCATCATCGCAAGTAGGATCAACTGGCATGCCATCACATCCCATGATTCCAATATTGTCAAGATAAACGTAGTCTCCATTATCGGACGCATCACAACGGAACCTAAATTGTGTGGTAGCAGTGAAGGGCCAAGAGATCTCTATAGATTCGTCATAACGTACTTCATTTTCAAATTCATCTCCTAAGTTCCATTCTTCCACTGTCGTAAAGGTACTGCCACCATCCGTAGAGATTTGCAACCAGAAATCCTCATTCGCATTGTCCATGCTCACGGTCAAGTAGGAGAAGTTGACTCTAACTCTTGCATAGCCGGCCAGGTTTAGGTTCGAGCTAGTTAGCACGGAAGAGGAAGAGTTATCTCGTAATCGTACGGAAGCGCCGGTTCCATTGACAGAATATTGTGCATCAGCAGAACTTCTTCGGCAGTCAGAACCTCCATCTATCCAGTTACCAAGATCAGTGTCAAAATTATCGAAGCTAAGCTGTTCTAAACAGCCATTACAAGGCACACAATCTGGTCCGCCGCAGTCAATTCCTTCTTCGAGTCCATTCTGTATACCATCAACACAAGTTGGACAAATGGTACATTCCGGCCCACCACAATCCACGCTGGTTTCTTGACCGTTTTGAATGCCATCACTGCAGGTTGGGCAAGCTATGCAGTTAGGACCACCGCAATCCACATCCGTTTCTTGTCCGTTCTGAATGCCGTCCTCGCAGGAGGTAGGAATACCTTGGTCGCAACCTGGAGAACTTAAGAGGCTTTCTCGATCTCCGCCTTCCTCAAACAAGGCTCTCATTCGAGCTTTTTGTCCCAGCGTGAAAAGATTCATACAGGCATCTTGTGAGTAATCCATATAGTTTTGGAACATATCGGGAAGATCTCCTGGACCTTCGTCACAACTGTTTGGACCAGGATAGGTACAGGGAGGACCTGTGCCATTCGATGTTCCTTGCAGAGGAGTATCATCGACGAAGTCATCCTGACTACAGTCTCCGTCACCCCAGATATGTCTTAAATTAAGCCAATGCCCTACCTCATGCGTTCCAGTACGACCTAGGTCAAAAGGAGCGGTAGCTGTTCCGGTATTGCCAGTATACTGATAGTCGCATACGACTCCGTCTGTTGCAGGATTACCTCCAGGAAATTGAGCATATCCAAGCAGATCTCCAGAAAGATTACATACCCAGAAGTTCATATAATCACTTGCTGGCCAAGCGTTTTTCCCACCTTGATCATCGAACTTCACTGTGTTGTTAGTTCCAAATGAAGATAAGGTAGTTTGTGTCCTTGTAATCCCATTAGTTTCGAAACCATCGGGATCGGTGGAGGCAAGGCAGAATTGTATTTCTACATCAGCTGCAACTCCTAAAAAGTCGCTTGGGGTATTACTTGCGTCTGCGTTGAGTCTCCGAAAATCTTCATTTAGAATATCAATTTGTGATTGAATTTGAGCATCACTAATATTTTCTTCGGAGGTATTATAAACAACATGAAAAACGACCGGAATGGTGATTACTCCGTCCACAGCTTTCAATCCTCCCCGAATAACTTGCTGCGTGTGCCGCTCAATATTTTGCATCCTTATTCGCAGCTTCGGGTTTTGCTGGAGCTGATACTCCAAGTCTTCCATCGTACCACAAGTTCTTTGTGCTGAAATCGACAGATTCAACCCTAGAAGAAGCATTAGGGCTAATAGTAGTTTTAGTCTTACTGTAGTCATAGGCAAAATTGCAAAGTTTAGAAATAGGTAGATTTATAATTATATAGTCAGAAGAGTAGTAGTTGATACATTTCTTCAACCAACTACTTTCAGTTTTTACAAACTTATGAACGAAGGTGTCATGTCTATAGGTGGAGGGAAGGCTGCTTGATCTGTGCCGGGCTGGCGATTGATCTGTGCCGGGCTGGCGATTGATCCGCCAAAACTACAACAAAATTGTGGTATAGCTGAAATGCTAATGCGTTTTATTTGGGCAAAAGTGAAAAATAAAAATGGAAAGTAGGAATGAATAGAGAAGTAGGAATAATTCTTTTTTAGGAAGTGTAGGATAAAGATAATCAACAACCTGTCAAGAGAATGGCGGGTTTGAGCCCTCTTGACAAGTTGTTGATGTCAAATTAGAACCTATGGCATTACCACGAATTTGTGGCTAATCCTTTCATCTGATCGAACTAAGTGTAAAATGTAGATACCAGCCTTTAACTGACTCAAGTCAAATTCTTGTACGGCCTGACCCGCCTCTATTTCCTGTACATATCTTTTTATCAGTCTACCAGATAAATCTGTGATGATGAACTGTGTTTCATCAGTTTTGTTACTTGATACTCGGACATTAAGCAGCCCCTGAGTTGGGTTCGGGAAAAGATCGATTTTGGTGATGCCAGCAGATGCTTCTACAGCATCGGATCTTTTGGCGAAAGTTTCATCTATAACGACAAGCCCCTCGCCAGTTCTATTCGCACTTTGACACCCCGTAAGTACGATATCATCAAGGTATACGTAATCAGAGTTAGAAGAAGCATCACAGCGGAAGCGAATTCTAGTTGATGCGCTAAATGGTCCTGGTATTACTACCGTCTCAAATTTTCGCTCATTGTTCTGAAAGTCAATGCCGCGACTCCATGCTCGTTCTATGGAATAGCTAGCCCCTCCATCATCAGAGATTTGGAGCCAAAAATCTTCATTACTATTGTCCATGCTTCGAGGGTAGTAAGAGAAACTAACCGTTAGCTCTTCCAAACTACTCAGATTCAAGATATCGGTGGTGAGCACGGAGGAATTGGAATTATCACGCAGGCGAACACAATAGATGCCACTATTGGCGTAGGCAGCATCGTTGGATACTCTTCGGCAATCTGATCCGCCATCATTCCAAATCCCATAACTGCTCTCAAAGTCATTTCCATTGATATTGACATCGGTACACCCAACTTCTTCACAAGGAGCACATGAACCTCCACAGTCCACATCGGTTTCGTCCCCATTCTGAATGCCATCCTCGCAGCTTGGACCAGAAGGGCAGTCCGGACAGTCTGGTCCCCCGCAATCCACGCCAGTTTCCGCCCCATTCTGAACGCCATCTTCACAAGTCGGGTCAGCTCCTCCTCCTACACAGAAGTTCGTCGTTTCGGCAAAATCAAAATCTGAGCCACTGGCAATGATACTGCTATCAGGAAGTAAGGTAACTAGATAATTACCTTGACCATAAGTACAGCAAATGCCATCTCCATACGAATCATAAATATTGAAATCAAAGCATCCATTTGGTAGACAAACTTCTTCGGTCACAGTGGCACGATCTGGAAAGTCTCCATAAGGACCTCCACTAGCTACCAAGGTGCCTTCGTTCCTGATATCCCAAGTGGTTTCCTCCGGGAAGTTGTCAAGCAAAATCGTGATTTGAATTAGGTTATCTGTACATTCATTGGAACATTCTAAGCAATCTGGTCCGCCACAGTCGATGCCCGTTTCCTGACCATTTTGAATTCCATCATTACAAGTTGGGCAATCCGGGCAGTCTGGTCCACCACAGTCAACACCTGTTTCTTCCCCATTCTGAATTCCATCGTCACAAGTTGGACAAGCCGAGCAATCTGGTCCCCCGCAATCCACTCCGGTCTCTTCACCATTTTGCACTCCATCATTGCAGGTAGGACAGGCAGGGCAATCTGGCCCTCCACAATCGACACCTGTCTCCAAACCGTTCTGTATACCATCATTACAGGTAGGGCAGGCAGGGCAGTCGGGTCCCCCACAATCTACGCCGGTCTCCAAACCATTTTGTACTCCATCATCACAAGTGGGATCTGTGGGACATGCTGGGCAATCTGGTCCCCCGCAATCAACACCTGTTTCCGAACCATTTTGGATGCCATCGGTACAGCTAGGCGTTGGGTCACCTCCACTAGCACAAAACATAGCACTGTCAGATGAATCAAAATCTCCTCCGGAAACGATTATCAGGCCATTTGCATCAGTCAATTGATAGGAGCCACTGCCATAGGTGCAACAAATGCCATCTCCATAGGAATCGTTGATGGTAAAAGTATACTCGCCGGCAGCCAGGTTGATAACTTCCGTTATGGTTGAACCATCGGGACTAGTTCCATAGGTTCCTCCTGATGCTACAATGGTATTGCCTGAATTGGTAATAGACCAGCTTGTTTCTTCGGGGTAATTGTCTAGGTTAATCGTGAGCGTAAGCGGACTTTGTGGACAAGGGCAAGCGGGACAATCTGGTCCTCCACAATCTACTCCTGTTTCTTCCCCATTTTGAATTCCATCATCGCAAGTGGGTAGGGTTCCTTCGCCACAGCCATTTGAATTGAGAAGGCTAGCTCTGCTCCCCCCAGCTTCAAAAAGACTACGCATTCGGATCTTTTGACCGAGGGTGAATAGGTTCATACAACCGTCATCACTGTAGTCCATGTAATTCTGGAACATATCAGGTAGATCGTCATTGCCATCAACACAACTATTCGGACCTGGGTGAGTACAAGGAGCTCCGGTGTAGTTGGGTCCACCAGCAGTTGGGGTATCAGCTACGAAATCATCTGCATTACAATTACCATCACCCCAGATGTGTCTAAGATTTAGCCAATGGCCCACTTCATGTGTGCCTGTTCTACCCAAATTATACGGTGCCGTCGCTGTACCTTGGTTTCCCACGAATCGATATCCACAAACCACTCCGTCTACGGCTGGGTCACCCCCCGGGAAGGTAGCGTACCCCAAAATCCCTCCTCCTAAATTAGCTACCCAGAAATTTAGATAATCAGAAGAAGGCCAAGCGTCTTTTCCGCCACTGGAATTAAACTTTACTGCTCGGTACTGTTGATTGGTATTTAAGGGGAATTCGGTCTTACTAGTCTGGGTTCTGGTTATCCCATTCGTAACTTGACCATTTGGATCTACCGTCGCCAAGCAGAATTCAATCTCTACATCTGAGGCTACTGGGCTAAAGTATCCAGGCGTATTTACGGCATCCGCATTTAATCGCCGAAAGTCTTCATTCAAGATATCTATCTGGGAGCGGATTTGAGCTTCACTTATATTTTGTGCTGCGGTATTATAAACTACGTGAAAGACAACAGGAATAGTGATTACTCCGTCAACAGTCCTAGCACCCCCTCGCATCACCTGCTGGGCATGCCTTTCGATTTCTTCCAATTGTATTCTTCTCTCTGGATCTATTTCTTCTTCAAAATGTAGATGGTCCATTGTTCCACAACTACGTTGGGCCTGTGTAATCCCTACAGTCAGCACACATACTACTACGGATAGCCAAAGTCTTAATCGATTCATAAGCTATTTTAAATCGTTGAGAAATAAGGAAATAGATACTTGGTTGACCATTTGTTTGCTAGGTCTACTAATGTCCATGAGAAGTAAAAGAGATCATCAATGCTGCTGTTTTTGGCAAAAGTCTAATGAGGGTTTCCTCTGGCATCTGTCCTAAGAGGCGTAGCCATTAGCTTCTGTTTTGCAGCAAAACATCGAATATGAACGAAGAGCATGTTTAGAAAAAGGAAATAGTAGTTGCTATAGAGATTGTCTAAGAAGTCGAATTTGTAAGTGTAAAACTGAGGTGATTAGTAAGGTGAAGCAAAATTACAATTTTTTTGATTTAAGCACTCAAAAATGCTCCAATCGTTTAGGGAACGTAGCTGAAATGACGGGGAGTGGTCAATTCCAGCGCTCTGATTTGCCAATCAAGGTTATTCCTGAAATTGTCTTGTGGAAGTAGCAATTATTATTTTGTAATTCACCTATGGAAGGGTATATTAATGCATTAATTTTAGTTAAAACAAAACAATTTAAAAGGAATCAGTTTTATAACTTTTGTAAACCTTTAAAAAGCGACACAATAACTGAAAAACATGGATAGTAGATTATTTGAAGACTTGATTACACCCTTAGGGTACTTCTATCGATGGGAAAAGGAAAAACCGAATAAGGTTTTCCTAAAGCAACCCTATGGAGACACTTGGAAAACCATGACCTTTGCGGAGGTTGGACGAGATGCCAGGAAAATGGTCGCTGCCTTACGAGCCATGGGGCTGAAAAAGGGAGATCATATCGGTATCATTTCCAAGAATTGTTATCATTGGATTATTGCCGATTTGGCCATTATGATGGGCGGTTATGTATCCACGCCTTTCTATGCAAATCTGTCCGCAGAGCAATTGATGGAAGTTATTCCCAAAAGTGATACAAAAGCGGTTTTTGTTGGTAAGTTAGATCACTGGGATGGCATTGATAAGGGAATTCCTGAAGATATGCCTATTATCAAGTTCCCGCATTATGAGAGTAATGCAAAGGTGACGAGAGGGGTCGCCTGGGATGATTTGTTAGAGAAATACGAACCTGTCACTGAAAATCATGAGCCCAATCTCAGTGATATGTGGACCATTCTTTTTACTTCCGGTACCACAGGGAGTCCGAAAGGAGTGATTCACGATTATGAAAATGCATCTTTGATAATCAGAAACGAGATCCTCAACAATAGTTTGAAGGTAATCACGGATCCCAATCCTCGATTTTTCTCCTTTTTGCCATTAAATCATATTGCGGAGCGGACGGCGGTTGAACTCTCGGCTCTAATGTCCGGCGGCTCCATTGCTTTTGCCGAAAGCTTAGACACTTTCGGGAAGAACCTCCAAGATATCCAGCCAACACTCTTCTTTGCAGTTCCTCGAATCTGGACTAAGTTTTACCTTGCTGTCTTAGCTAAAATGCCACAGAAGAAACTGGATCGCATGCTTAAGATTCCCATTGTTTCTGGTATGGTTAAGAAGAAAATTAAGCAATCCTTGGGACTCACCAACGCTACGCTGGTACTAACGGGGGCCTCCATTACTCCGGAAAGTCTGAAGCAGTGGTATCGCAAGCTTGGGGTTAACCTAAGAGAAGTATACGGCATGACAGAAAACTTTGGAGGTTTTACCTTGATGCCGGAAAATCGCCATAAACCAAACACAGTGGGTAAGCCTGTACCAAATGCCGAAGGCCGAATCGCTGAAGACACCGGCGAAATCCTAATGAAAATGCCTTGGATGATGAAAGGTTATTATAAGGAGGAGGAAAAGACCGCTGAGGTATTGGTGGATGGATGGCTCCATACTGGTGATAAAGGTCTGATTGATGAGGATGGCTTCTTCAAAATCATTGGTCGGGTTAAAGATGCCTTCAAGACGAGTAAAGGTAAGTTCATTGTACCTACGGAATTAGAGGACCACTTCAGTGACAATGACTTCATAGAACAAATCTGTGTAGCAGGTTTAGGAATTGCACAACCGGTAGCATTAGTAAATCTGTCGGAAATTGGATTAGAACAGGCTCAAGAAAAGGTGACAGAAAGACTAGAAAGTCAACTACAAGAGATTAATGCTAAGCTACATGGCCACGAAAGAATCTCTACCGTAATTATTGCCAAAGAGGCCTGGTCCCCGGACAATAATCTTTTGACGCCTACCCTAAAGATTAGGAGAGGTGCGATTGACGAATGTTACATGAGCAAGTACGAACCTTGGCACTCAGACAATAGAAAAGTGATTTGGGAGGATTAACCTCCTAGGCATTAGTAATTGATAGCATTTTATATTCAACTGATAGTAATTTTTACTGAAAATAGAAAGGCTTCCCAGTTTTGGGAAGCCTTCTTTATATATATATCAAACTACAATCAAATGTAGAATAATGCCTTACCTCATCGATTGATTACTCATTACCGAAAGTATAAGTCAATCGAGCAATAACTCTACGTCCAATTCTTGGCATATTCTGAAAGGCTCGGTATTCATTGTTGAAAATGTTTTGGCCAGATACATCAATTGTCAAGCCATTATCAAAAGCGTATCCAAGACCTAGATCTACTAAATCTTTCACATCTGTATCTCCAGTATACTGTCCAACACTTGCAAAGAAAGAATCATCATGCTGGAAAGATACATTGGCGCGGAAACCGTACTGAGGCGTATAGTTCAACCCTAATCTGTACTTGTTCCGTGGTGCGTTGAAGAAGATAGCCAAAGGAGAATCCGCAGGCTCACCTAATTCCTCTCCTCTGAATTCCGTATCACTTACAAAAGAGTAGTTGAACCAAGCAGAAAGATCGCTAGAGAAGTAATATTCCATGGCTAGGTCAACCCCCCAGTAAGATGCCTCAGCATCTGGGAAGATACGGTATCCCGCAGGAACGTGGACAATGCCGTCGCCTTTCGGTACTAAGTTTGATTCTACCGCACCGAAAATGCCATATAATGGCGAGGCTTGGTCGTCAAAACCTTGTCCACCTGCTGCATAAGCACCACCAATCAAAGGAGCGATCTGAGCTGCTGCTGCCGCTGCACCTTCTGCTCCTAGCGCAGGTGTTAGTGCTCCAATCAAAACAGGAGTAATATCAGCCTGTACAGTAGATCCTAGATCACCAGCAACATTAGGCCCTTGCAAAGTCATGAGTGGCCCGATTTGGGTAAAGTCTGAGAATCCCTTTGTTCTGATGTTGTAGACATCGATAGATAAGCCAAACTTATCCGCAAATAAGCCCTTGTAACCGAATTCAAGCGTATTATTGATGGATACTGTGGCCGCATTTGTTGGGATCAACTCATTCAGTAAGGTATTATTCTCAAAAGCATTCACCCCTACCAATGTACCAGTAAAACCGCCCGGAGTATACTGGTTACGAAGATAGTCATCAAGGAATGGCGCTAATGCTGCGGTTTGAGGATTCGCTTCTAAGGCTGGAATTAGCTGTGCTAAAACAGCGTCATTTACTGCTCCATACGGAACTGCTAATGGTAAACCTGGTGTACCAAATGGAAGATCAGGTACGCCCGGAATAGTCACATCAATAAGTGGATTATCACCAAATTCGTGCAGCTCACGTTGTCCTGCCAACCAGAAATCAAATAAGCCAGGCACTGGCGCATTAACCGGGAAGTCAATGTTGTATACCAAGGCACCTGGAGGCGCTCCTGCGCGGTTATAGGTGGCGCGGAAGGTATGCTTAGGATCTGGCTTCCAAACCAAGGCTAATCTTGGAGAGAAAAATCCTTCATCTAGTATATTGAAATCATCATAGCGTCCTGCTGCTAGTAAATCTAACTTTGGAGAAATTGCAAATTTGGCTTGTAAGTATCCTCCAAAGATGCGGTAATCATCGTCATTTTCCCATCTACCATAAGTAAGATTCCTAGTGTTACTGATAGCTTGACGATAATCCACACCAAAGGTCCAATCTGCATTGAGGAAGTTAGGTGTTTCTATGTTATACTGTAACTGACCCTCAATCTGCTTTCTACCTACTGAGGACATATTCCCTGTTTGATATAGGAAGGTGGGACGTTCCTCTGGGCCACCATCATTATCTATATAGAAGACTTGAGCAAATAAGCCACCTTTTTGTACACGCGTCTGTGCCCAATATTCGTTGGCTTGTGTTAAGCCTTCCCCTAAGTCATTATAGAAAACAGAAGAAGCCGTATTATATCCAGCTGCAACCGTAACACTTAGGTCATCCTGTGGACGGAATTCTAAGTGACCGTTGAAAGCGGCATTCCACCAGTCTGCTTGCATGGGATTACCATCACCATCTGGATCGAGATCATCTGCATTTAGCAAAGGAGTACCTGGTTTTGTAAGGTCTACTCGACCATTGGTCACGGCTGGACGAACGATCGTAGTTCTTAGGTTGGCAATCTGTGCCGCATCATCCGGATCATCTGGATCTAAGGTAAATTCATTACCACGGTTGTAAGTGGCATTGATCTTATACCCGAAGGTCTTATTTTCGTTGGCACCGGCATGGCGAACAGCAGACAAGAAAGTGCTTAATTCACCACCACCAATTTGAATCGTTGTTCCAGGGTGATCGATTGGGTTTTTCGTAATGAAGTGAATTACCCCTGAAGTTACCCCAGGTCCGTATAGTGCAGAGCCTGGCCCTCGAACGACCTCAATTCTCTCCAAGTCAATATTCATAATCCCGGATTGATCCGATTGGAAAGTCCCAACACCAGGACCGATCAAACTACGATAATCCATGATGGGGAAAGCAGAGGTTCCGAATAAACCAGAAGAAGCACGCATCTCAATGTTAATCCGTGCGGCAGATTGTTGTTGGATTTGTACACCGGGTACATTAACCAAATTTCTCACTGGATCAGTCTGCGGAGTTCCTTCTAATTTCCGAGCACTTAGCACCGATATAGAAGCAGGAGCTTCCTGTATCTTCTCCCGCTTTCTGGAGGCAGAAACCACTACCTGTTCAGTGAATATACCTTCAAGTAGCTGTACTTGGACAGGGCTGTTGTTGCTAACGGCTACTTCTTGGGTGGAGTACCCTGTGTAAGAAACTACCAGGGTGAGTGGGAGAGCAGCAGAGGTACTGAAAGCAAAATTGCCATCGAGATCAGTTACCGCTCCTTGCGTAGTTCCCTTAACGGTAACGTTTGCTCCAATCAATGGCTCTCCTGCATCATCAGTCACGGTACCGCTTAATTCGGTCTGTGCCCATGATACACTGCTTAGAGCAACCATTGCAAGAAGCAATAGCATGTACCGATAGTAAATATTAAATCTCATGCCTATTAAGTTTAGATGATATTAATCAACCTTGAGTTAGTTTTTGGGGGAAACTGACTTGTTTTTGCACTGATAATACCATTAGGATGTAGTTCTTAGACTACGGTCAATACGTTGGTTTTCTACTATCTGTAAACTTTACTCTGATAAAAGCAATTCTGAGTGGAAAAATTGCAACTCTACCAAAGATCCGGTAAAGGTAAATTTTTAATTGTATTTTTATCCTGATCAAGGATACTTTTTTAGAATAAAAAACGGAATAGGTCTGCTGCTAAGAAATTTCATTTGAAATTGCAGAATTAATTACTTTACTTTGAGTTCAGTTATGCCAACGGTAATTTCAAAAAATAGAGACAAAGAAGAAGCCATTATTAGGGCGGCAGAAAAGGTCTTCTTTTCGGTGGGATACGAGAACGCCAAAATGGAAGACATCGCCAAGGTGTGTGATTTTAGTAAGGTTACCGTCTATTCTTACTTTACCAGTAAGGAAAATCTATATATGGCTTTAACCTACCGCGCGCTCCAACAACTGATCGACTTACTGTATTTACGCTGGGAAAAGAGTAGAAGTAGTAATGGTCTCGAAGCATTTATGGCTTTGGTCGAGGATTATTTGAATTTTTGTATCAAAAACAAGAATTATGCAGACCTAATCCTGAACTATTTAACCATCGTAAGGAGAACCGTGGCAGGGGAGAAATTGAACAAGATCTCAGAGGCCATGCAGAATAGTATTTTCTACAGAAAGATCAAAGGGATTCAAAATGTACCCATAGATATAGCGGTAGAGGAAATCATCCGAGGACAACAAGATGGAAGCATTACCGATAAAAAGTCTCCCTGGGTGATCCACCATATGATGTGGTCCATGATAACGGGCTTTGTTAAGGTCAATTATCAACCTAACCAGTCGACATTTATCAATGCAAATAATACAGAGTGGAAGTTACTTCTGTTATCTACGATTCGAGGGATTTGTTTGGATAAGGTATAGTGCGTCAAGGATGAACGGCCATTGATTGGCTTGACAGTCGGGAAAATAATAGGATTCAAGAATAAAACATTTCAAGAAAAAAGATGAGGCTAAAAGATAAAGTTGCCATCGTAACCGGAGGAGCAAGGGGAATTGGGCGAGCTATTAGCGAACTCTTTGCTAAGGAGGGAGCCACAGTGATCTTGTGGGACCTATTGGAAGATGGAAAACAAACGGCGGACGCGATCCTCCAAGCTGGGGGTACGGCTGAATTCATGCACCTCTCTGTAACGGATGCCGCTGCTATACAAACTGCGGTAGAAGATATAGTTGCTCGCTACGGAAAAATCGATATTCTGATCAATAATGCTGGTATTACCCGCGATCGCACCTTATTGAAGATGTCCGAAGAAGAGTGGCAATCGGTTATAGATGTCAATTTGAAAGGGGTTTTTAATTGCACCAAGGCGGTTGTTCCACATATGAAAGCCAATGGATATGGACGAATAGTAACGGCCGCATCCAATGTTGGCTTACGCGGTAATTTTGGGCAAACCAACTACTCCGCTACCAAGGCTGCAGTAATTGCTATGGCCAAGACCTGGACACTCGAGTTTGGTAAGTACGGAATTACCTCCAACTGTGTAGCGCCTGGCTTTACACTAACCGAAATGACTGCTGCCATCCCTAAAGAGCATTTAACCAATGTGAAGGATACTATTCCTTTGCGCATAGTTGCAGACCCGATTGACATCGCCTATGGTTATCTATACCTAGCTTCTGAGGAAGCGCGATTTGTTTCGGGGATCTGCCTGACCATTGATGGGGGATGGTCTCGCTAGCCTGATCAGCAATAAAGAACTCAGGTTCAAGTAAACTAATCGAAATATCATGATGACTATTAGTACCCTTGATGCATTCAGAGAAATGGAGGGACAAGACTTACCAGTTACAGACTGGATGGAAGTGAGCCAGGAAATGGTGAACCACTTTGCCGAAGCCACTGGTGATTTTCAATGGATACATGTTGATGTTGAGCGAGCTAAGAAAGAATCTCCTTTTGGGGGACCCATTGCACATGGATTTTTCTCGGTCTCACTGGCCTCTAAATTTATCATGGAAACGGTGAGCGTCGAAAGTGTAAAAATGGGTGTGAACTACGGCTTGGATAAGGTTCGATTTCCACATCCTGTTCCAGTAGGATCGCGAGTTCGGATGCATACGAAGGTAACTCAGATAGATGCTCAAGGCCCAAATGGCGTAAAGGTATTCTGGGATTGTACCTTGGAAATTGACGGAGTGGAGAAGCCGGCTTGTGTAGCCCGTTTCATTTCCTTGATGTTTGAATAATTTAATGGGGATCCGATCACCAAAAACGATGAGAATCAATGGATAGTATAAAATCAGCCTTTCAATTAGAAGGGAAAGTGGCTATTGTTACGGGCTCTAGCAAGGGCATCGGTGAGGCAATAGCCTGGGGATTGGCCGAGCACGGTGCTAAGGTCGTGATCAGCAGTAGAAAGCAAGAGGCCGTAGATGAGGTGGCTGCTCGCTTCCGCGAATCCGGATTGGATGCGGTCGGAATAGCCTGTCATATCGGGATAGATGAGCAGCGGAAGGCTTTGGTAGAACAGACGATAGCCCATTATGGAGGAGTGGATATTCTGGTGAATAATGCGGCCATAAATCCAGTCTTTGGTCCAGTGGAAGAAGCTTCTGACGCTGTATTCGATAAGATCATGGGTGTGAACGTGAAGGCTCCTTGGGCCCTCTCGAATCTGTGTTTGCCGTCTATGAAGGAAAGAGGAGGTGGGAGCGTGATCAATATTAGTTCAGTGGAGGGCTTGCATCCTGGCTTTGGTCTCGGTCTATATAGTGTTAGCAAAGCTGCCATGATTATGCTTACTAAAAACCAAGCGAAGGAATGGGGAAAATTCGGTGTTCGATCGAATGCTATTTGTCCCGGTCTGGTGAAAACAAAACTCAGCGAGGCACTTTGGCAAAATGAAAAACTGATGGCAAAGCTGGAGAAGACCTTGCCCAGTGGCCGCATGGCCCTTCCTAAGGAAATGGCTGGCTTGGCTGTATTGCTGGCTTCGGATGCCTCTTCTTACATGACAGGCGGAGTATATGCCAATGACGGAGGCTATTTGATCGGCGGCTAGGCTTAGCAAGAACGATTGTTATTTATTACCCATATTTAATCAAAAGAATCAATGAATTTCGAATACACTGATAGAGCCAAAGAACTCCAGGCACGCGTAAAGGAGTTCATGGACTTGTACATATATCCTCATGAAAAGGAATGGTTTGAGTTTTCTTTGAAGCCCGAAAATGCTTGGAAGAAATGGCCCAAAATGGAAGAAATTAAGGCGCAAGCCAAAGCTCAAGGGCTATGGAATTTGTTTCTTCCTAAGGCTTATGGAGATCTCAGCCCTGGCTTGACCAATTTGGAATATGCTCCTTTGGCAGAATTAATGGGGCAGGTGAGATGGGCTTCCGAGGTCTTTAACTGTAGCGCACCTGATACGGGGAATATGGAGGTGTTGGCCAAATATGGTACCCCTGCGCAGCAAGAACAATGGTTGAAGCCCTTAATGGCAGGTGAAATCCGGTCGGCTTTCTTGATGACGGAACCAGAAGTGGCTTCCTCGGATGCCACCAATATTTGCACTACTATCCAAGCTGATGGAGATGAATATGTCATCAATGGTCGAAAATGGTGGTCGTCGGGAGCTATGGATCCCCATTGTAAGATTGCTATCGTAATGGGTAAAACAGATCCAAATGCTGGTCGCCATCACCAACAAAGTATGATCTTAGTTCCCTTGGATACCCCCGGTCTCAAAGTACTCCGTCACTTGACGGTGTTCGGCTACAGCGATTCTCCGGAAGGGCACGCCGAAGTCTTACTGGACAATGTGCGAGTGCCAAAAGAGAATCTGTTGCTAGGAGAGGGGAGAGGATTTGAAATTGCACAAGGGCGATTGGGACCAGGACGAATTCATCACTGTATGCGATTGGTGGGAATGGCTCAACGTTCCTTGGAATTGATGAGTAGGAGAGTAGCTGAGCGTGTTGCCTTTGGCCGATCTATTAAGGACTTCAGTAGTATACGTCAAGATATTGCCAAGTCGAGATGTGAAATTGAACAAGCTCGTCTGTTGACCTTATCCGCTGCCGATAAAATGGATCGTTTTGGCAACAAGGAGGCTCGAGACTTGATTGCGATGATCAAGATTGTGGCTCCATCCATGGCACAAACCGTAATCGATAGAGCTATTCAAGCACATGGTGGAATGGGCGTTAGTGGAGACACACCTCTTGCTGGATTCTTTGCCGCTGCTCGAACAATTCGCTTAGCTGATGGTCCAGATGAGGTACATATGTATCAACTGGGTAGAAATACGGTGAAGATGTATACTGAGTAATGGTAAAACAATAGCTTCCTCATTTATGAACAGCTCTTTTGTGGCCTGGCGGTGTTAAAAAGCCTCGTCGAAGCGCTGCTTCGCCTACGTTTTTTGCCTAGCCAATCAACAAAATAGCTTATTCAAAAAACGGGAACTTATTTTTTCACCATTACTGAATAATGCCATCAATCTAACTTATGGCTAGAGAGCAGATTTTATCGCCGATGCCTGGTGTCGTTATTGAGATCCAGGCCTCGGCCCAAACAGCTATTCGCAAAGGACAAAGCTTGTTCATTGTGGAAGCCATGAAAATGGAGAATACCATTCTGTCAAAAGTAGATGGCGTGGTGCAGGAGATACTCGTCAAGCAGGGCGATGTTGTTCGGAAAGGGCAACCCTTGCTCACTTACCAAAAGGCAGCTCCTCAGACTGTCACCGTTCAAGAAAAAGATAAGGAAGATATCAATGCTATTCGGCCCGATTTGCAGGCCCTACGCGATCGCCGCCAATTCTTGCAGGATGAAGCGCGACCGGAGGCAGTTGCTAAACGAGCAGCTAAAGGACAATTGACGGCTCGTCAGAATTTAGCCCTGCTTTGCGATGAAGGAACCTTCCGAGAATATGGAGCACTGGCTGTAGCGGCACAGCGAAACCGTAGATCAGAAGAGGATTTGATAAAAAATACGCCCGCGGATGGTTTGGTTTGCGGAATGGCCTCAATCAATCGAGAATTATTTGATGGCCAAGCCCAGAATTGCGCCGTGATGGCCTACGACTATACCGTGTTGGCAGGTACGCAAGGCATGTACAATCACTATAAGATGGATCGACTCCTGGGGGTAGCTGCAAAAAAAAGACTGCCTGTTGTTCTGTTTGCTGAAGGGGGAGGCGG
The DNA here is from genome assembly GCA_013214355.1 of Saprospiraceae bacterium. Taxonomy (GTDB): domain Bacteria; phylum Bacteroidota; class Bacteroidia; order Chitinophagales; family Saprospiraceae; genus DT-111. The sequence continues at coordinate 16,035 of JABSSL010000018.1, forward strand.
GCGCCCAGGAGATGTAGATGTACAGACGGTAGCTGGTCTACACATTATGACTTTCTACGAATTTGCGAAGCTGGATGGACTGGTTCCCAGAGTCAGCATTGTTTCTGGCTATTGCTTTGCTGGAAACGCCGCTTTGGCAGGGGCTTCTGATATCATCATCGCGACCGAAAACACGAGTATCGGCATGGGTGGACCTGCCATGGTGGAAGGAGGAGGCTTAGGCCGATTTCATCCCAAAGAAATTGGACCAGCGGCAAGTCAAGAGGTCAATGGAGTCATTGATGTATTGGTAAAAGATGAAAAGGAGGCTATTCAGGCTGCTAAGCAATATTTGGCCTACTTCCAAGGCCGCATGAACGACTATGAAGTGGCGGATCAGCGCCTTTTGCGTCAAATGATTCCACTCAATCGCAAACGTGTTTTTGACATTCGGGAAGTAGTAGCCACTCTAGCAGATAAGGATTCTGTCTTCGAATTGGGTCGAGCAACAGCTCAGAGCATGTTCACCGGCTTAATTCGTGTGGAGGGGCATTCCATTGGAGTATTAGCAAATGATGCCCAATACGATGCCGGGGCCATTACCAGTACTGGAGCAGCAAAGGCTGTACGGCTGTTAAAATTATGCCAAAACTTTGGTATTCCAGTATTATCTCTAGTAGATACACCGGGTATCATGGTGGGACCGGAAGCCGAAAAGTCAGGTACCGTCAAACATGCTGCTGAACTTTTCAAAATTGGGGCTAAACTCAACGTACCCACCTTTGCTGTGGTGCTGCGAAGAGCCTATGGATTAGGAGCAATGGCCATGACCGGAGGCAGTTTTCATGCGCCAGACTTCATCGTATCCTGGCCCAGTGGAGAGTTTGGAGCCATGGGGTTGGAAGGGGCCATTAAGTTGGGCTATCGTAGAGAATTGGAGGCGATTACTGATCCTGCCGAACGAAAAGCTACCTACGAGAAAATGTTGGCTATGGCTTATGAGAGGGGCAAGGCTACGAACATGGCGGCCTATCTTGAGATCGATGAAGTAATCGACCCAGTGGATACCCGAGCTTGGATTGCGACGGGCTTACAAGACAAAAGAGGTATCCCAAGCTAAGTTGAGACACCTTACTGATGTTGTGAAAATTACTATACCTAAAACCCTATATCTTTAGATCGAGCTGGCTTCCTTGAGTAAGTAGCAACCTGTAAATTGTTGTTGTTCTCTTTCTGGTAAAGGATGGTAATGCGATGCCTGAATATCACGGAAAAGCTTCTCCATACCATAGCTCCGAAAGAATCCTTGCCCGCCGACGATTTCCATAGCTTTCTCTACCGTACCAATCACGGATTTCGTTACCATAACCTTTCTGCTCAAAGTGCCATGTGCACCCTCAAAACTTGGCGTGAAGTTGAAATCATTACAAAGCCGTAACATATCCTGGAACAGGACCCTGGCATTGACTAATAGGTTGTTCATCTCACCAATTAACTGAGGTAGGTAGGTGGCAGATTGCTTTCGAGCTTTAGCTGTGTTAAGAGCCTTTTGTGCAGCAGCTTCTGCGATACCCGTGTATACGGCCATGATGAGCGGCATAGCCACAGTTAGCACTAGATTATAGACCATATGAGGTTGACCCTGCGGCCGTACCAATCCGACGGCTGATTCCGGGACAAAAACATCATTGAATACTACGCCATGCGATCCAGTGCTCCGCATCCCCATGGTGTACCAACTGTCCTTAATCGTCACACCATCCGCTGAGGCTGGTACTGGAAAATGTAGTACTACAGGTCCTTTTTCTGGATCTTGATAGGGTGTGCTGGTTATAAATACATCTCCAACTATGGATTGACTGGCAAAGGCTTTGTAGACATTTACGATATAACCACCTTTTACTTTTCTGACTTCGCCATTGCTATCCAACCAATCTCTTGCCCCAGTACTTACTAGAATAATTTGCTCTTTGGCAACGCGCTGCAAAACGGCTTCGCCTCCTTTACCGTGGTGAGATTTCCAAACATTCACACCGACCAAATGCTGATGCATAGAGAGCGCTAAGGCGGTGGACCCACAGTATTGAGCTAGTATGCGCAGGAAGTTCGCTACGTCGCTATGGGATTGTCCGAGCCCTCCAAATTGGGTAGGAATGAGCGCGGTAAAAATGCTGTGCTTCTTCAGCACAGCATAGTTTTGGTCTACAAATTGATCGTTTTGATCAAGTTGGCTAGCCCTTTTTTCAAATTCTCTTCCTAGATCATGTGCTAGTGCAAGAAATGCTGCTGTGCTATACGTCTTTTCAAGGTATGAATCTTCCTGCCTTGGGGTTAAAACGGAAGTTTTCAGAATAGGATTATTAGGAACTGTTTTCATTGGTATATTGGTTTTTTGTGTTATGAATACGATACAAAGCTATCTGAATAGATTACTTCCTGAAATACTACTTGATTGAATGACCATCCCTGATGATTGAATGACGCCGCTACTTGAGATGGTGAATTTGTGGAGTGATGAATCGGTGAATTCGTCCAGGTTTGGGATACTGAGTGTCTTTTTTTTCAGACGTCAACGCCATTTGGGTATTTTACTCAAAGGATCTGGCTAGGTATAGTGTAATTGATATTAGAAAGTGGGTTGAATTGACTACTTGAGGAGAAGTCCTTTTGGTACGAAATTGTCAGCTGTGTTCAGACATGGACTTTTATCTTAACATATTGTTCCGTATTTTTAACGCATCGCACCAAATGGACAACTGCTTTGAAAACCCATCTAAAGAAGCTTATTGCTAAAGGTCAAACCGAAAAAGCTATTGAGCAGCTTACTCAGCTGTCCATTAATGACCGAACGCTTTCCAACGAGATCATATCCTTGTCCGGCCGTTTCCATCAGTACCAACGAGATCGATTAGATCAGATCAGAAATCAAGATCAATTAGATGTAGAATTCAATAGAATCAATCAAAAGGTATTGGATATTATCGAACGGCTTCCAGCCACCGCTAAATGGGGCGCTCGGCAATCCAGAGGACTACTAGGCTTAAGTGTATTGGCATTTATCGTTTTGATTTCTATGACCGTATATTTCCTGCTTCCGGCGAAGGAGCAGCCAAAAATAGATGACTCTACTCAGACTACCGAAACCACTCAATCAACTCCAGCTACAAAAGACTTACGTTCACAAACGAATTTTGACTCAACAAATGTAAAGACCCACATTGAAGTAAAAGATCAAGCAAAGGTGGGCACTATAGTTACCGGCGACTCAAATAAAATTGACATTAAACAGGATTTCTAATGATCAAATTGAGCAACGCCTTGCTGCTGACACTCCTAGTGCAGCTAGCAGCCTATGCCCAGGAAGGACGAAGTGTCCTCATCCAGGATGATGCCCGTGTGGGCCTAATCGTAACGGGGGAAGGAAATACCCTCCATACTACCCAAATTTTTGGCAAATCGCCGGAGTATGCCGAATTGAAGTCTGCTTTGGATGAATATGAAGAGCAGATTAGAGATAAAGCCAGTCTCTGTGATGAAATGGAAGCGGACGGTTTACCTGCCAGGTATATCGCAAATTGTATTGCCGAGTTAGCCAGACTCAATCGCAAACGAGATTCCATTCAAAAAATTGAAAGGAAGTTTAGAAATGATGTGTTGCGTTTGGCTGCACTGTTCGATCAAGTTGAGGTCAATTCAGAAAGAATTTTGATCGCTCAACAACTGTTTGAAGAGGGACAAATAACTCAGGCAGATGCGATTCTAAAAGTTGGAGAAATGCAAACCGAGACGGATCAACTTTTAGCAAAGCAAGGCCGTTTAAAGACTTTGCAGGACGAAACAGATAGTCTGTTGACCGTTAAGTCCGATGAGTGGCTTACAAAAGCTATTTTGACACAGATCAAATATGATAGTACTAATAGACTGGATTCAGTTTTGTATTATTACCAGCAATCCATTAGATGTAAAGAACGATTTACCAATTTATTGAACTATACTGAATTCTTCTATCAGCAACATCAATTAGATTCAGCAGAGATTTACCTGGATTTATTGAATAAACGGTTCGGGGAAGAGTTAAATCTCAAACAACGTATAGTTATTCATGATTTCCAAGGAAGAATCTACACGCGTCAAAATAGAAATGGGCGAGCCGAAGGGGCTTATGCAAGAGCCATTTCTTTGATTCAGGAGTCGGAAAGCTCAGGAGGGGATTCTCTCTTGGATTTCAAGGCAGACTTATTGGGTAATATAGCTGTAATTTATCACGATCAAGGGCTGTTAGATAAGGCTAAATTATATCAGCAGGAGGCCTTATATCTCACAAAGAGTCAGACTGTCTATGACACCTTATCATGGCTCGAAGATATAGCTATGACCCATAGTAATTTAGCTGAGGTATATAAATCGGAAGAAGATTACGAGTCGGCGCTTAGGGAACACAATATAGCTTTAAGAATACGCAGAGACCTTGTAAAAGAAGCGCCTCTCAAGTTTAATGATCAACTAGCAAATACTTTAAACAGGTTAGGGAGTATTTATCGACTTTTAGGGAGATTCAATGAAGCCGAAAGGATTTTGAATGAGGGGGAGAATTTATGGAGTAAACTAGAAAAACTAGATAGCGCACGATACGCTTTGGGTTTCGCTGAGAATCAAAATACGCTAGCTAATCTTCTTATGTTACAGGAGAACTATGAGGCATCAGAGGTAGCATACCTGAAATCCATTCAAATTAGGAGAAAGCTGGTTAATCTAGACCCACTAGCATTTCTACCGAATCTAGTAAAAAGCTTAAATAACTTGGCCTTATTATATAATCGATGGAAGAGGCCAGAAAAAGCGAAAGAAGTTCTGCAAGAATCTTTCAAGTGCTTTGAGAAACTGGAAGCTTTGAGAGGCCCTGTATACGGAAAGCAAATTTTTGACGCTTACGGTCAGTTGTCCGCGGCTTTATTCTTGTCCAGGGAGTGGGATGAATTAAAGCAGACTTACAAGAAAATGATTAAAATAGCTTATCGTTTGGCAGAAAATGATCCAGTAACTTTTGAACTTGAAATCGCCAATGTAGCCTTTTTTTCAGCCTATGTAAATTTGCAAGCTAATAATAAGCCAGCCGCTTTGGAAGACCTTGAAATGACTAAGAAGTACACGGTCAAATATTTCGAAAAGCCGCGGGCTAAACAGATCTTCCTTTCAATGATAAACTACTTTGGCTGGGGGTGTTTTGATCGTACCCTGGTCCAGATCGACCAAGAATATCTACAACTTCGCAAAGCCTTTTTCTCTGCAAAGGATCCAGTTATCCAAGCCAAAAAGCTTCAAGAGATAATTGATCTCTATGAACAGGCCATACAGAAAGGAAGCGATAGTAAGTATTTGATCAGTATTTTAGCTATGGACTATGGTGATCTTTCGAATTGTTTCTTATTGGCCCAGGATTTCAAAAAAGCGGTCGAAGCTGCCAGGAAATCAATAGAACTTGATTCTACCCAACCCCAGGCTTGCCTAAACCTTGCTACGGCCTTGTTATTAGATGGGAAATATAACGAAGCCGCTAGCCTCTATCAGGAAAAAAAGAACCAAGTTGTAGAAGGCTATGGTAGTTATCGCAAGTCTTTTTTGAAGGTCTTAGAGGATCTAGAAGCCTATGGCATCACGCATCCTGATGTGGCGAAGATTCGTGCTTTGCTGACAAAGGATTGATTTTGCCCATTCCTTTAAAAGGGGGATGCTCGAACATATTGTATTTCTGGATAAAAATGAAGGCTATATCCTTAGAGGATCATTAGACGAAGGCCACCAAAAGGCCATTGTTTATAAAACACAGGATCAGGGCAGGACTTGGTCCTACATACCTTCGGAATTGCCTCATTTTCGCGGCGTGTTCAGGAATGGAAAATAGCTATGGATAAGCGGCAAAGAAAACATGCTGATGCATCGAAAATTAGGGTGAGTTACGGGGCTTCTTGAAACCCAGTCTTTCCTATTTATCGGCATCTGCCTGCTCACCCAGTTCGTCCATTATCTGTTTAAACAAATCCTCTTGGTAGTCCTCGAGGCTCTTATAATCGGTATCGTGCAAAACCATTATCTCTTTGGCTTGTACCAATTTCAATTCGGGAAATACCTCCATTAGCCTTTTCATAGATTGGAGTGGAGGTAAAGATTTTCGCAGTTCTGCAAAGATCAACAAGATATTTCTATCGTCTTTTTCTAGTCTTAAATATTCTCTGTTCATCACATTAACTTCTGTTGGGTAAAGCATGGGGTTCATACGCCGGCTTGATTGTAGAACCATCCAAATTCAAAAATAATTCAATTACCTATCGTCTGGTAGTTGTACTCAGGCTATGTGGCAAGAAAAGATTCTCTTAGTAGGAACTAGCAGCCCCATGACTTTCCCCGCTTTTAAAGATGAGATTCAAGGAACTTTAGCCAATTTAATGGCTCTTTCCGGGCACGCTTGTACACAGGCGCCACAGGCATGGCACAGACTTGGATCCGTCAGGTAGGCTTTTCGTTTATCAAAGAAGGTCTTTATCTTTCCTTTAAGGTTAAGCTTGGCTCTATCTTCTACCGTAATGGGACGCATTTCAAAGACATCATAGGGGCAAACAGCGACACAGTCTTCCTTCGCTCCGCAGCTATTGAAGTTTACCACGGGCATAAGCTTCCCAGCTTCATCATCACAGTTGTTTTTGAATTTCGATTGAGTCATGTTAAAGTATTTGTAGGCGATGCCATAAGGTAGGAAAGAATCATTGGGTTTTACCCTTAGGAGGTTGATATATCGATAGAAATTGTTGCAACCCGTACGCATACCTTTACTTGATAAATATAAGAGCAGTACTGACTTTGAATTAGACCCGATTCCAGTCCATAAACAGAAAGAAACAGGAGAAGTCCATCCTAAACCTCTCCTGCTTAGTTTCTTTAGCTTGTGACCAAGGCTCTTTTTCGAAACCGGATCAGTAGCCAGAGTGAAATCAAATTGGGTAGGAGGAATAGTAGGAAAGATTGAATCACGCCGCTAGCGTCCACGATCACCCCGGCTTGCAGCCCTGCCCACAGATCCAAGAGATCCATGCTCAGCCTTGCTAAGAGGGCGGTTATGGTAGCACTAAAGGTCCGGAATACCCAGATCCCTAGAACCATAGCCACCCCAAGTGCCATATACCTTCCTCCTGAATTCAGAAGAATGAATTCACTCGCTCCTCCCGTGTCAATCCCAAAGGCCTCCATCATTCCTTGACCATCGATTAAGCTGTATAGACTAAAGGCCAATGTCCAGAGCGTTAAGTAGGCGGGTAATAGGTACCACCACCTAGGTATGGAAAATGCCGTCTCAGGTTTGATTTGCATAATAATGGAATTGAACAGAAGTTGAGGTTACGAGTCTGAATCCACTTTCTCTAATGGAATTTGAAGCTGATGTGGACGGTTCTCTGCTTTGTCAAATGGAGTGCCATCAACGTGTTTCGCGCCCATGAATAACAAGCCATTCTTGAAATAAATCAGGTCGTAATCCGAAACGATCTGACCTTCCACAATCTTGAACATGGGAAATGCTTTGCCAAGGATATCTTTCTTCTCATTTAAGGCAAAAGGAGTCATGCCTGCTGGTAAGCCAGCGTTTAGCATTTGTGCGGCCTGCTCATGAAGGGGCGTGACGCCGAATCCCTCATTGAGTACATAGTCAATTTTCCAAGCACCTTTGGCGATGGGATGTTCTTCTCCCCATTTTAAATCTCCTTTGAATTCGAATTCCATCAGTGGGAATTGACCATAATTGTCGCCGAATAAAGTGATGGTTCCGACGAACTTATCGCCCTCCAAGTATTTGAAGTTTCTCTTGAGAAAAGTGGGCTCGATTTTGCCACTACCAGTTCGATCCTCGGTCGGTCTTAGTTCTACACTAATCGATGTCCATTCTCCCTGTGCGTAAGCTTTTACTTCCTCTAGTGTGGTGGGTTGTGCAATGTTGTGCATGGCTGTTTTTCTTAGGTTTTGAGCAGTACTTTTGCACGATTGAAATAAGCAAAGTGCAAGAATACCAGTGATTAGAAAAGAAGCTTTGTTCATATCAGAATTTTTGCTTGATTTGATACCACAAAGCTCTGCCAATAGTTACAATAGCACAAGTAGTTATAATTAAATTGCCTAGTAATAGAAAACTGACTAATGTTGAATATCAAGAAGTTAAGAGCGTACTTTTTTGATCTAGAATAGCTTTTTTTTGAATGGACCTCTGCTTTCCTTGAGCATATTCAAAGAAGAAGAGAAGTGGGAGATCGCCCGTATGCAGATGATCCATTGATTGATTCCTCGGCGTTAATGTCCGAAGAAGTAGCCATTCATTTGGAATAGGAACAGGAAGATACCCGCTATAATCAGATAAACGTTGGCAGCCTTGTAGAAGGCGCGATAGCTTTTTTTAGACTGCCACTGCGTAATGAAAAATACGATTGGAATTAAAGCGGCAACCTGACCTAATTCTACCCCCACATTAAAACTGATGATTTTCAGCAGGAACTGTCCAGCACCAAGGTCAAAGGATTGCAAACGAGTAGATAGACCGAAACCGTGGATCAATCCAAACAGGAAGACCATGAATAACAGGTTGGGCGATTTTACCTTGAACCACTTTTCAAAACCACCTAAGTTTTCGAAGCCTTTATAAAGTACACTCAAGGCGATCACAGCGTCAATCAGGTGCTCATCTGCCTGTATGCCGAGATAGGTCGCACCGGTGAGCGTGATGCTATGACCAATGGTAAAAACAGTGATGAACCGGATGATATCTTTGAATCCACTGAGGTAGAAGATTACGCCAGCCAAGAAAAGCAAATGATCATAACCAGTCACCATATGTTTAGCTCCCACCCAAATGTAGGAGAGCAAACCACCATTGTTTAGAATTGCCTGATCACCGGGACTAACGCCATGGGCATGGAGCCATAAAGGGGCTAGAAAGGCAGCTAATATTGGGACAATTAGAAGGAGTGATCTTTTCATGGGAAATGCCGTCTGAGGATTTATAATTGGATAGGTGAACAAGCAACCAGAAAAGTTCAGTTTACTCTAGATCGCTGTCCTTCTGCTGATTGAAATAGAAAAATAAGCCAGCAATTAAGAGCAGGCTGCCAATCCAATACACGTAGGACGGAAGACCGCCGGTCTCTTCATGGCTATGATCGTGGTGATGATGACCATCATCATGGCTGTGGCTGTGGTCGCCATGCGCATGGTCATGATCATGCGAATCCTGAGTATGATCGTGACCCACTTGGAACGTCAGAGTAGCCCAATTTGACTCGTGAGTGAGACCCGGTTCGTCAGAGGTGGTGAGATGAATGGTGCGAAGGAACCAACGTCCACCATCGGTCACCTTGAACGCTATTACGCCGTTCTCATTGGTCCGTAGCTGCTGTACCTCATCACCGTGATGATGATGATCCTCATCGTCGTCATGCTCGTGATCATGATCGTGACTATGCCCTTCCTCATGCTCATGGTCGTGGTCGTGGTCGTGATGACCCCCATCTGATCCAACGTATACGAGCTGGTTCACTAGTGGCTCTCCCTTCCACAGCAATTCTACCGTCAAGACATCATCAATATGCATTTCGTAGGGGTTGTTCAGCGGAACAAATTCTATAGGGTATCCCAGAATATGATACCAATCATTGGTTTTTTTGTCGCCTACCTGAAAAACAGTTTTTACGTGCTTAGAATATTTTTCGACTGCCGCCTGATCTAGCGCATTATTTTCTTTCCGCCAGGCCAGCATATCTAGCACGCCATCGTGTTCCAGGTATTTATTGAAATCTTCAGCATTCATCTCAATATTCCGGGCTCTAGTGGAAACACCGGCCAGCCAGGTTCCAGCCTCTCCTGTCTTGAAGTCCAAAATCGTAATTCCATCTTTTTCCCTCCATTGACTGGTATCTACCACTATTCTATTGCCATTACCCACCAAACTCACATCTACCATGCGATCTCGATCGATCGTGTTGTCACTTGACTCGAAGGTGCCATTAAACAGTTCAATGCTGGCGTCTTTGTTGGGTGGGAGTAGGTAGGTGTCTAATTTCAGGAACATGTCATGTCCGGAGCACAAAAGTAATAGGACTAATAGAGGGCCAATTTTTTTCATAATCACAGATGGGTTTTTAGTACTCACGCAAATATAGAGCGAAACTAAAATTCTCGGTAATTAATTGCAGGGAATGAGTAGGACAAAATTGCCTAATTCAATCATCTGCCAGACTCAAGTCACTTCACTATGCGCTGGGTTCACTGCAATTTTGTCGCTTGCGTAAGGATCTATCGATAATTTTGGATATCAAAAGGAAACACCTTCTAGGCCCTTAACCCAAAAAACCAAAACCATGAAAATCCTACTTTGGTTCGTAGCTATTGGAGTTGTACTGTTCGCCACTTTCTTTTTCCTGACTCGAAGACTTACCGGATACAAAATAGTGGATGGAAAAGTAGTTTACCAAAAGATAAGGAACACAACTTGGAAAAAAGTACAACATGAGGTTGAGGGGGCCGACCCTGAGACGCTAAAGGTATTTGGCTTCAGCGGAGTGTATGCAAAAGATAAAAACCGCGTATTTTTAGAAGGTAACCCAATCCCGGAAGCAGATCCAAGCAGTTTCAAGATACTTGAAGACCTTCACAAGTATGCCAAGGATAACACCTCCTTATTTTGTTCCACCCGGAAGATCGGTGAAATTTCGGATGGCTTTGAATATTTAGGCGGTGGTTTCGCCAAAAATGATAGCCACGTCTTCAATCTAGGGGCAATCATACCCAGGGCCCACGCTAAGACTTTTGAGTTAATGGATGAAAAAGGCTTCTTCGCAAAGGATCACCAATCCGTGTTTTGTAGCGGTAAGAAGTTAATAGGTGTTCACGCAGCAACTTTCAAAAAGGTGAAGTACTGCTACTACGTGGATCAGCATTTTGTCTACTATCTTTCTAATAAATTAGAGCACGCCAATTCCGCTGATTTTGAATATTACGGAGATCGCTATTCCAAAAGTGGTGACCATGTCTACTACCGTGAAAAGGTGATCCAAGGGGCAGATGCCAAAACCTTCAAGGTCTTATCCAGTAGAAAGGGCAAGTATTTCGCCGAGGATAAGAACTATAAGTATTGGGGTGGAAAGAAGGTAGATCAGTTTCCCAAGTTGAATTGATTCCCTGATCTTCGATTGTGATAAGGTAAAGGAAAGAGGTGTAAGTGGCACACCTCCATCCTGCTTATCGTCCAGGATAAACTTATAATTAATGCAAGTTGCGCTCATTCACCGCAACTTGGGCTAATTAGCTCTTTTGAGATCCGCTAGCCTCCAAAACTTCCGATTAAAAAAGCTATTAACAGGATGGGACCAAGAAATATCAAAATGGGCAGTAGCAGATTCAAAATGGTTTTAGCTGTAGATAGCTGCTGTACAATGGATACACCAATCACGCAAAACACCAAGGAGGTAATGCCCAATATTATCTCCAGTACCGCAGAGCCGTAGAAAATGATATTTGCAGTAATACCTCCACTATAAATATCGCCGTCGGCCTTGAATACCTCTATTCCATAGATCCCAATCTGAACAGCCAACAATGCCAAGGCAAGAATGGCGGGTATCATAGCATATGCAATGACACGTAGAATAGAAGCGGTGTCCCCATGTGCATTTAGCCACTTGCCGGTCCAACTGACAAGTGCAGCATAAATGTAGTATGAGAGCCAACCCAGTAAGCCCCCAGAGATCAAACAAGTGATAATCAAAGCTATTAAGGATAGGCTATCTCCCAAACCCCTATCGGCAGCTCTATCAAAAGCCCTAGCAATTCCAGCTAAAACCAATAAAGGAGCGACAAATTTTTCATACTGGAAATCGTGAACATACTGGAGAACTGCTCTGGGGCGAGTCCAAATTTTAGTGAAGATTTCTTGATCTGTGAAAGTGTATTCCCTTTCCATTTCATCTAAGAGATGATTTTCCATTTTAGTGAGTTTAACGCGTTGATTAATTAGATCTGTAATCTAATATAAGAAAATTGGAATGCTAACACCGAACCCTAAGATTATTGTTTCATAGTAGAGCACTATTTATCCCTTAGATTATAGATCACCTGCGCGTCTACCTAATAGATGTTAGCCTTCCCTTCATCTAGATAGGTGTGAAAGAACAAATATTTTCCATCTGGGGGCACACTTCCGTAGATATCCTCACGCGCTGTGTTCACCCCTTCTCCCAGATTTTTCGCTGCGCCTCAGGAACCATCTTCTTGACGAAAACTGACATACAAATTGGAATCACCAAATCCTCCCGCTCTTTCACTATCCCAAATCAAGTAGCTTTCATCCAGGGCAATGAAGAGATAGGCTATCCGATCTTCTGACAATTATTTAACCTTAGAAATCCTCTTCTCTTCGGGGATAGCTCTACCTTTGGCTTTGCTGAAGGATAACAGGCTGATATAAAATAGCCTTCGTCACTCCAGCATTTTTTCTAGATACAACTAAATATTCTATACCGTAAACACTACACTTTCTTTCCAAAATGAAACAGTATACCTATACCTTGCTATTGGCAGCCGTGACTGTGCTACTGGCTTCTTGTACGACCAATAGACTAAGCAGTGAAACGGGGATGAAATCACCCAAAAACATAATCTTGCTTATCGGGGATGGCATGGGCCTTACGCAGGTCTCCACCACTTATTATTATAAAGAAGGGGAAAGTAACTTCTCTCGCTTTAAGCACATTGGTCTCCACCAAAATCAACCGACTAGCCATAAAGTAACCGATTCTGCCTCTGGCGCTACGGCCTTTGCTGCGGGCGTGAAAACCTACAATGGAGCCATCGGTGTGGACCAAGATACCACCCCGGTCCGAACAATCTTGGAGATGCTGGCGGCCAAGGGCTATCATACGGCCCTAATTGCAACCTCTTCCATTGTACACGCCACACCCGCTTCCCTTTATGCGCATACGGCTTCTCGAAGCAGTTATGAGGAAATTGCCCGTCAGTTGGTCTACGCACCCGTGAACTTTTTTGCTGGTGGAGGTACAAAATTCTTTGTGGAAAGATCAGAGATAGTCAACTACCTAGATACCTTACAGCAGAGGGGATTTCAAGTTAACACAGCCGGTCTTTCCTCCAAACGCCTTAACCCTGAAGAGAACCACGCCTTTCTCCTGGCGCCAGATGGGATGCCCAAAATGCAGGAAGGACGAGGTGATTTTTTGCCCAAAGCCACAGACTTAGCCTTGAAGTACTTGGCCAAGGATGAAGATGGCTTCTTCCTCATGGTGGAAGGCTCCCAGATCGACTGGGGTGGGCATGCCAACGATGCCCAATACGTCATACAAGAAACCCTAGACTTCGATAAAACCCTGGAAGTGGCACTCGATTTTGCGGCCAAAGACAAGAATACCTTAGTCATCGTCACAGCCGATCATGAAACCGGAGGCTTATCCCTTTCTGCTTCCACCATCTATGGACAAGGGGATTATTCCAAAATAACTCCTTCTTTCTCCACCGGTAACCATTCTGCGGCGCTCATTCCCGTTTTTGCCTATGGACCTGGCGCGGAGCAATTTATGGGGATCTATCAAAACAATGAGATTTTTGATAAGATGGTTAAGGTGATGAAGTTGTCTAAGCGGTAGAAGGCGATGATCTATGATACGGGCTTTCTCGATGCTTTTATTTCTTTTGCAGGGATTGTCTTACCGGATGAAAGAAAGAATGGAAACAATAGTTAAAAGATGCTCGTGATCAAAAGTAAGATGTTCCTTTAAATGTCGTCGAGCTTTAACGAGTTGTACCTTCACGGTGTTAGTAGAAATCTGCATCTGCTCGGCGATCTTCTTGTTGTTCTTGCCTTCAAAATAACGCATTTTGAAGATGGCTTTTCTCTGTGGAGGAAGTGTTTCTACTAACTTGTTGATGGCTTCCAGTTGTTCTTTTTCAATCAACAAATGCTCACCGCTCTTAGAATTCCCGGTACTATGACTCAATAAAAATTGTTCTTGGAGACGTTGGTCGTTGGCTATCTTCTTCAGATAATCATAAGCCTTGACCTTTGCGATATGATACAAAAATGCCTGAATAGGTTTATCTGTATTAATAATGGCCCGCTTTTCCCATAGAGTCAGAAACACTTCAGAAGTAGCTTCCTCCGCCAACACCTCTATGCCGATCAGTTTTTTGCAATAAAGAAAAATGATCTGGAAATACTTAGCATAAATCCACTCCAGACTGCTTTGCTCTCCCTTCTTCAATGCGCTCAGATGCCGGTATTCCTCTATTATTGGCAATATGATCGATTTAATTTGCTGGCTAAAAGTTGCCCCTACCTAACCAAATGTACAAAAAAATGAAAAAAAGTTGGATGGGGAGTAATCCCATTCGGCTTCCCGATCTATATATAGGTGTAGGAACTGATTAACCTAATTTTATTCTGCTAATGCAAACCAGAGAAGAATTAATTCTGAAGCTTTTTGCCAATGAGTGTTCTGAAGAGGAACTCAAGCTGCTGCTTCAAATGATTCGTGAAGATCAATCCGGTACTGCACCGGAGGTGATGGATGAACTCTTCAAGCAAATTAAAGATAGTGAGACCGTCGAAAAAGCAACTTACGATCGAGTTTGGAAGAAAGTTGCTGAACGGGCTAGTGACCCAAAGCAAGAAACGATTAAAATACGACCATTGTGGCGTCGAAGTCGTTTTGTACTAAGAATAGCAGCTGCTGTTGCCCTAATCCTTGTCTCTTTATTTGTAGTGCAGTACTTCCTTACCGAAAATTGGGTCGTTCATCAATCCGTGGCTGGCCAGGTGCAGGAAGTCACACTGCCAGATGGATCATTGGTAACATTAAATGGAAACTCCTCCATACGGTACCTGAAAGATTGGTCGAAAGATCCGATTAGAACCGTGGAACTAGAAGGAGAAGCTTACTTCAAGGTGAGAAACTTTGGCGATGGAACTACCAAATTTCAGGTGGTGACTTCCGATTTAACCATTGAGGTACTGGGCACCTCCTTTAATGTGACATCCTGGGAAGAAGAAACCGGCGTGTTTCTGGAGGAAGGAGAAATCAACGTAAAACTGGAGAATTCTGATGACCAAGAAGTCCGCCTAGAACCGGGGGAGTTATTGCGTTATTCCGCTAAAGAACAAAAGTTGGAACCTCCGAGAAGAGTAGCAAATGAACTTGAAGTATCCTGGAAACAAGGCATGCTTGAGTTTGTCGAAACTCCGCTCGAAGATATCCTGCAGCGATTGGCTTCGCCGAACAACCTCAGCTATACCATAAGCGATGAGATTTTAGCTAAGCGTGAATTTACCCTAAGGATACCTACCGCGGATATGGGCACGGCACTGGATCTTTTGAGTAGACTTACCGGAACCAACATTGAGCAAGTAGATGATCAACTTGTGATACAGGAGAAGACCTCCAGTGAAGATGAGTAAGAATAGTCAGGACATTTGACCGCTAGTGTAGAAGGCTACCCTGGAATTAGGGGTGGATAATCAAAACAGAACGATCATGAAAAACCAATATTTGTACAGAAGACTCCTGTCCCTGTCCCTTTTTCTTGTGCTATTGACAGGCATACAAGGAAGTGCCTGGGCTAAGAGCACCAGCATCCAGGAACAACCTTTGGATGAAGTGCTAGAGGAGCTTGGAGAATGGTACCAAGTATTCTTTAGTTACGAGCCTAGGTTGGTCAAGGAAATTTATGTGGATTTTGCCATTCGACCGGAAGAAAAGCTGGAAGACGCTATTAACCGCTTATTGGTTCAAACGAATTTCACTTATGAGCTAGTCAATGAAAAATTTCTTGTGGTTTACAAAAATGACAAGAAGGGCCAGCGAAAGGCTAAGAAAATTCGGAAGAAATTCAATCAGATTGGAAAGCTGGAAAGAAGTGGAAACCTGAGTGTGCGAAGAACGGGTGAAAAACCACAGGATAAGGCTGTAAATATCTTGTCCTCCATCAAGGCAGCCAAAGCCAAAGCTAAAGGTCCAGGTACGATTATCGGAACCGTTGTCGATAAGACCTCCGGCGAAGCGCTCAGTTTTGCCAATGTTCAATTAGAGGGCACAAGTCTTGGAGCGTCTACTGGGGATAAAGGGGAATTTGTCATTCATCAAATACCGCCTGGCGATTACAGACTGTTGGTCACGTATATTGGCTACTTGGAGCAAGCTATACCAGTTACTGTTATGGCCGATGAAACTTCAAAAGTAGAAGTCAAATTGGATTATGCCGCTGTTTTGGGAGAAGAGGTGGTAGTATCGGCCCAGGCTTCCGGACAAATGTCTGCCATTAATGAGCAGCTATCTTCCAACACGATCAAAAATGTTGTTTACTCAGACCGCATACAAGATGTCCCGGATGTAAATGCCGCAGAATCAGTAGCAAGGCTGCCTGGTCTCTCTCTGATCAGAAATGGGGGAGAGGGACAGAAGGTTGCCATTCGCGGTATCTCTCCACAATACAATGTGACCATGGTCAACGGTGTGCGGATGCAATCAACAGACCGGAATGATCGTAGTGTGGATCTGAATATGATTGCGCCTAACATCCTTAGTGGCATTGAAGTAACGAAAGCCTTGACGGCGGATATGGATGCCGATGCGGTGGGAGGAACAGTTAACCTCAAAATTGGAGGTGCTTCTGAGGGTTTTCGAGGTAATTTTGCCATGCAATCTGGATATGGCTCCTTGGCCAATACCTACGGTAACTATCGGGTAAATGGCTTGCTAAGCAATCGCTTTTTTAACAATAAACTTGGCGTTCAGGTTTCTGGCTATTTGGATAACTTCAATAGAAATTCGGATGTACTGAGTGTCGGATATGCTTTGAATGAAGAGGCCGTCCTCGAAGATGGATTCATTCCGATTGATCTGACGCGGGTAAGTATCATCGATCGAGTTACCGAAAGACAAAGAACAGGTGGTGGATTGGTGCTTGACTATAAATTTGAAAAGGGTTCGCTGATCCTGAATAACTTTGTTAGTAATCTTGCTCAAGATCAAATAGAGCAGCAAAATTCTCTGGCACTCATCGGAAACCAATGGTCTGGATCTGCGGCGGATCGGGAGTTGAGCAATACGGTACTCAGTAATGCACTTCAGGGAGAATTTGATTTTTCTTCCTTTAGTATAGATTTTTCGGTCTCAAATTCGATCTCCAAACAATACTCTCCCGGGGATTTGACGATGAATATTGGCATTGCTCAAAACGAATCTGGCTTCACAACACCGTCCTTGGATGACCCGCTTAAGGCAACCCCTAGTGAGCTGCTGAATGCAGCTCAGATTATTCAAGCGCCTAATGCAAAAAGGGTGACGAGATTCAACACC
Organism: Saprospiraceae bacterium; assembly: GCA_013214355.1. Taxonomy (GTDB): domain Bacteria; phylum Bacteroidota; class Bacteroidia; order Chitinophagales; family Saprospiraceae; genus DT-111. The sequence goes on from JABSSL010000018.1 coordinate 33,410, forward strand.
TTGGAAAGAGATGTTACGGAAGCAGCCCAAGAAGCTATGCTCAATATCAAAGTTCCTTTTAGTGTGTCAGAAGGTGTTTCAGGCATGTTCCGGTTCGGAGGTAAATATGTGCGCAATACTAGAGATAATGATGAAACACAGAACTTTAGCCAGCCAGATAGAGATTTTATTGGAGAGGAGTTTGTGCGCGTATTGAAAGACTCCCTATGGACGGATCTAGGCTTGGAAAATCTTGATCAAAACCTTGGAATTAGAGCCTTCTTGTTTGAAGATCCTAACTACAATGTGGATAATTTTCTTTCTGGCAACGAGGGTATTGATCGATTCTTTTACAAAGCCGATATCGCTAAGATGAACCGCTACGAAGCATTAGCCATTGGCAATGGCTATTATCCGAATGACGTCCGAGGATCTGCCCAGTATGATTATGATTATGAAAGAAATCTTTTTGCCTTTTACACGATGGCAGAGATCAATATTGGCAAGTATGTAACGCTATTCCCGGGCATACGTTATGAGAACTTTACCTTCAATTACAATTCCTTCTTTACCGAAAGATTTGGACCCAATCCAGAAGATTTCAGGAATGAAGGCTTGGTAGAAGATGGGATTAGCGGTCAAAACTGGTTCCCGCAGCTGCACGTGCGCGTGAAACCTACGGATTGGTTCGACCTTCGTTTGGCCAGAACTAAGAGTATAATTTATCCGGACTATCGTGCTATTTCACCCTATATTTATTACGACTCATATGGTGGCCCTAGCATACAATTAGGCAATACCGCGCTGCAACCGGCATTGTCCCAGAACTATGATGTGTACGCTTCAATTTTTAAAAATCGACTTGGATTATTTACTGCCGGATATTTCTACAAAGAGATTGATAACTTGATTGTTACGACGAGTTTTAGGAGCAAAGACTCTGAATCAATCAATAATAGATTCAACTTAACTCAAACACAGCAAACTACCGTTGATACCTGGATTAATTTAGATGCCACTTCTACCGTACAAGGATTTGAGCTGGATTGGCAGACTCACTTTTGGTACCTTCCATCCTTTCTAAAGGGCATTGTCTTGAGTGTGAATTATACACATATTACCTCTGAAACCAGTTATCCGTTTCAGACCTCCGTCAAGGAAGGATCAGGACCATTTGCACAAACCGTATTTGTTGACTCTACTCGAGTTGGCAGGATGCCGAATCAGCCGGATGATGTATTCAATTTTACACTAGGATATGACATTGGTGGGTTTTCCGCCCGCTTGACCTATGTCTATCAGGATAATATACTGACGGGAGTCAACCGAACTTATGATGAGCTGGATTCTTATACCGCAGCCTATCGGCGATGGGATCTTACCATTTACCAGAAACTCCCGTGGTTCAAAGGAGGATTCCAGTTGTATCTGAATGCCAATAACATTACTAATACGGCCGATCGTGCCTTTACTAGCACATTACAGAAATTATCTTCGGTAGAATACTATGGTAGGACAGTGGATATAGGTCTTCGTTATCAATTTGAGTAAGATAAGACTGCTTTAGTGCATGTTTGGTGATTGCTTTTGGAGGGGAAAAGCGTCACATATTGCCAGCCGGCCAGCTAGGTTTTGCTGAGACGGAGTACCTATGGCAGGCCCCGATCTATAGGATATAGATTTGGAAAGTCATATCGTCTACCTGATGGCATTCCGAATCAGTATTAGGCGGACTTTTACCCTTAGATAGGGATTGCCAAGCATGCACCTAGCTACAAGAACAGAAATATAAAATCAGTAGAAAACTGGATGTGAGGAGCGCCTTCATATCTAGGAAACTTATTCATTACATCTTAAACTTCTAAAATAGAGCTAATTATGAAAGGAACGATTACATGCTTATTTGTATTCATACTTGGACTGTTTTCAGCAGCAAGTGCTCAAACTGCACTTGATCCCAACGAATTTGTAAACACTCAGATAACCGGTCCAGGCGTTTACACGGTAGATGCGGGTAAATTTTATGCATTTGATGGCCGTATTGATTTGGACTTTGAGGTGACGATTCAAGGACCCGACAACGGCTGGATCATGAATGATGCCACTCCACCGGTTTTCTTGAATACACCAGCGGCCGATGGCGCAGCGAGAAGCTTCTTTGAACTGAAAGAAGGTGGTTCATTGACCCTAAAGAACATTCTGCTTAGTGGAACGCACAGTAATGATGAAGTGGTGGGCAATTTCGTAGCCAATACTGGTGGAAGCAAAATGATTGTCGATAATTGTGTATTTACTGACTGGCAAGATTTTGCGCTTAGGAATCAAAACAAAGGAGATAGTATCAGTATCACGAATTGTGTGTTCATCAATGGCGTTCGACTTCGCTATTCTCCTTGGGGAGGCTTTCCCTTGCGTATGGATGTAGCTTGTGACAACGTAACGCTAGAGAACAATTCGGTTGTCAACTCTGGACGCTTGCTGGCCAATAGTGGCCCATTCCACAATGCCAGTGTTCATGAAATGCACAACACCTATCTCAACCAAACGGTAGCAGGCCACGAACAGCGTGCGGACGAGTTTATTACGGCTAATAATATCTTCTACAATTTCCATTTCATAGGGTATAAAACCGAATTTCATTCCAGCCCGAATAACACCTACGATTCCTATTTCACCACCTGGAATTATTTTGCTGATTCAAAGAATTCTCTAGATAGTATTTCCTTGTACTTGGGCCAAAATCTATTCTATCGGGATCAGGAAATCTTGGACTTCTTTGCTACGGTAGGTGGTGATTCTCTGGCACCCAGTCTCCTCTGGGAACATCCTGATGTGGATTCATTCATCATTGCTGATGACAATTATACGATTGGTGCCAACTATGCCGATATGGATCCTGGTTTTACCATGCACCCTGGCAATGCCCAAGCTATTGCGGATCACATCAACGGCCACTGGATTGATCCCACCAGCGATTGGGTAGATTGGCGAATTCCTTCACCCATTAGCTATGATGGCGGTGGGCAACCACAATACAATAGCTGGCCACCTACCTTTGACTTGAGCTATTCCAATACCTTCTTACAAACCGCTGGGACAGACGGGTTACCACTCGGTGACCTCAATTGGTTCCCGGATGAAAAGGCAGATTTCGAAGCCAACAGAGCATCTATTGTAGCCGCCATTCGGGATTCGATGACCATGGCGGTAGAGGTTTACGATCCACTTACGATGGATGAAACGCCATTGATTACCCCACTTACTTCCATTGAGGAAGTAGATCCTACTCAATTATCTTCCACCGGAAACTTCCCCAATCCTTTTACTGGAATAACTACGATCAATTTTGGGCTACAGCAACATGCAAAGGTTTCCCTACAAGTGTTCAACCTTTTTGGCCAAAGCGTATATGAATCTACTAATCAGGACTTAGCGCCCGGTAATTATCAGTTTAATTTCGATGGTTCGGACCTAAGCAGTGGTATGTACGTGTATAAAATCATTGCGAGAGGTAGAGACGGTCGAAATTATGTGACGACCAATAGAATGATCCGATCTAAGTAATCAAGCTCCTATGAACTAACGCTAGTGCCTAGGCCGTAAGTTTCCCTGTGCATCCATGACAGGGAAACTTACAGGGTGCTTTAAATGAAATATATAAATACCCTTGTTCAGCACTCCTCATGGACGCTTCAAGGACGGGTAGAGCTATGGCTAAAGTGCTGCACCCTGTCAGAAACAGAAGTGAAATGAAAAATACAGGCGTTCCTACGCTCCAAATGTTGAACACCCAAACTGATTCGTCTTCGCTTAGTACCTGTAGCATGGTATGCCACTAAATCAAAATACACCTTTCATGTCCGCGACCTTCCTTTATACTCTACTTCTAGGCCTAATCTATTTAGTCAAAGTAAACGTAAAGGCTCTTCAGGCCAAGCGAAGGCAGGACTATTTTGCAAAGGGCAAGAAACGACTCACGAGAGCGGTTCAACGGGAAGCTCAGCCCCAAGTAGCATTGGGGTTTAGGGAGAAAGAGGCGGCCTTGAGGGAGGTGGTGGTTGAGTTGACGTAGAACCAGTGGCTGCTTCTATACATGACTTCTTGCAAACCAAATACTCTCGGGTGCTTTTATTTCCTGATCATGGATTTGATGCCATCCTTCAGCTGATAAAGCTCCAAAGCTTGCTCCTCGGTCAAAGGTTTGTTGAATATGGACAACTCATCCATTAAGCCGGTAAAACCCAAGCCTAGGAAAATATTGGATTGCTCCAGCTCCCAGGTAAAGGGATCATCTATTCCACTGATCGTGCCGATTTTTTCACCGTTTAGGTAGAGACTGGCCCAGCTATTCGAAGTGCCCAGAGCATCATAAGCGATTAGTATATGGGTCCAGGTACTTCTGCTAAATTGGGGCTTGGCAATACTTACCAATCTTTTTTCAAACTCTTCCATGAAGGAAGAATTCAAGGTATCCAAGGTCCAGGCACTTTTATCACCTATCACGCCCAATCGGAATCCAGGAGGATCATCGTCAGTAAAATCCACCCAAATCGATGCATCATTAAAACTGGCATCCGTGATTTGTATAGGATCTGTATACCCATCAAGATCCGTTGAAGGATCAACACTTAGCCAAAATGAAATGGAGCCCGACCAATTTTGTGGATTATAGACGATGTTGTCTTTACTTTTATAGAAGATGACAGTATTACTTTTATCGCCAAACTCAAAAGCATTACCAAAGCGGCCTTTTCCCTTTGTGATTCTGTGATTAGAGTCTTTCATGCCCTCCTGAATTCCGTCCAACTGTCTTTTTGAATTGACATAGCTAGCTTTTGCTGTATATATCTTAGGATCTCCCAAGGCAAAGTCTGCCATAGTTCCTTCGTCAAATGAAGCGTGAAAGGTTAGGGCATCTCTGATCTCTGGAGATATTTTGGGCTGACAAGAAGCTAGTAGGAGCCATAAAGCCCCGATGATGGCCAGACTGATATTCGAGTACTTCATGTTGTGTATTTAGTGGGATTAATGCATGATTTGATCCTATAGCTTCAAAGAACTTAGAATTGGATGAGAGGGGATAATCTGGTACTTGAGAATTCTTGACATGGAATGTGAATTCTTTTCAATTATAGCTGCTTTATCCAGTCCCTAGTTTTTTTAAGGATAACATCTCCGGTGGACCACCTCTTGGCCAGCAGAAAGTAGAGAACGGGGGAGGTTTGGGAAGACTTACTGTTTTGCTGCTTTGAAGAGGAGACTTTTAGCTAAGGATACACTTCTCGCCCCACCTTGGGTAGATTTCAGATGGGATGAGCTATAAGTAAAAAAGCTACAACCCAATTAAGGATGCAGCTCTTTCTAGTACCGAAGGTGGGACTTCCCGTTACACTTCGTTAATCGCGATAAACTTCTCGTCCCACCTTCGGTAGATTTTGATTAGGAGAGGATATAAACGAAAAAAGCTACATTCAATTTAAGAAATGTAGCTCTATTATTTGTACCGAAGGTGGGACTTCCCAATGTACTTCGACGATCGGGATGAACTTCTCGCCCCCTCTTCCGTAGATTCCAGATGGAATGAGCTTCAAATAAAAAAGCTGTAACCATTTAATGATTACAGCTTGATTTTTAGTACCGAAGGTGGGACTCGAACCCACACGAGATTGCTCCCACTGGATTTTGAATCCAGCGCGTCTACCAGTTCCGCCACTTCGGCATATGTTATGAATGCCAGAACGTTTTTCCAGCGGGTTGCAAATCTAGACAAAATTTGGAATTCGCCAAAGGTTGTACCCTAATAAATTCCAATTTGAGGAAAAAAGTTCCCCTGCGGAAGGAGGAGCCTCTTTGGGCCCATTTTGAGTCAATCCTTCGGCAGGGGAGGAGCGGCTTTATTTGAAGATCCGCAGTATGTCCAGGCCGTTGGCGTAAAGGACGAGTCCGATTACGATGACGAAGCCGGCCATGGTGGCGTATTCTAAAAACTTATCGGATGGCTTGCGACCGCTGACTACTTCGTACAGCAAGAACATCACGTGCCCGCCATCTAGAGCCGGAATAGGCAATAGATTCATAAAAGCCAAGATCAAGGAGAGGATGGCCGTCATGGTCCAGAAGCGTTCCCAGTTCCATTCGTTGCCAAACATTTTGCCGATGGAAGCAAATCCGCCGAGACTTTCAGAAGCTTTGATCTTGCTACGGAAAATTTGTCCGAAGGCTTTGATCTGGTCGCTAAGGAAGTTCCAGCCTTTGGCAACGCCAGCAGGCATGGCTTCCGCGAAAGTATATTCTAGTTTCTCGGTTTCGAAGAAGTAGGTAGCGCCGTAAGGGGCTACGCCAATCATCCCCTGGTCCGTAGTGGTCATGTTCAGGACTACCGTGTCTTTCTTATTTCGTAACACGGTCACCGCGATCTGCTGATTTTTTTTCTGCTTGGCCAAGCTGGAGAATTCATTGAAGTACGGGGTTGGGGTATCATCCAAAGCTATGATCTGATCTTCGATCTGAAGCCCTCCCTTCTCAGCGGGAGAATCCTTGCGGATGTCACCGGCTACGAATGGGACCCGTGCCCAGAATAGGCGCTTGTCTTTGTTTTCATGACTGGAAAGGATACCAATGTACTTTTCGTCAATGCTCAGTTCTTTTTGTCCTCCATCGCGACTGATCGTCAGCGCATTCGCACTATTGATCACGATTTCTCTAATGACTTCTCTTTCATTGAACTGGTCGAAAGGCTTGTTGCCAATCGAAACGATTTGATCCCCATCCTGTAGACCAAGCTCTATGCCCAGGGAATCTGCATGAATACCGTATTGTACATTCTTGGTAGGTAGGTATTCTTCTCCCCAGATGAAGAGAACCATGCCATAGAGCAAAAATCCCAAGATGAAATTCACCGTCACACCACCTAGCATGATGATCAAGCGCTGCCAGGCTGGCTTGGAGCGAAACTCCCAAGGTTGAGGTTCTTGGGCCATCTGCTCGCGATCGAAACTTTCATCGATCATACCGGATATTTTCACGTAGCCACCCAAAGGTAGCCAGCCAATTCCGTATTCAGTATCACCAACTTTCTTTTTCAATAGGGAAAACCACGGGTCGAAAAATAAGTAGAACTTTTCTACGCGCGTACCAAACAGTCTGGCGGGTAAAAAGTGACCCAACTCGTGCAGCACTATCAGAATGGACAAGCTTAACATCAGCTGCCCAGCCATAATCAGAACATCCATTAATTCTTTGATTTATATTTTATCCAATCACTATTAGTTGGATACCAATGCCTTGAAAAAGGATAGGCACGTCAACCTAACTTAAACAGCCTTTAGCGGATCATTGTTGTATCGGAGGACCAATTTATCGGAGCGCAGAAAGCTTCGTCTTGTACTTGGTCCTTCAGGTATAAACCGCCTGTGTTTTGATATACAACGTCTCTTTGTAAAGGAACACAAAGGTACTATGAATTGCGCAATTTTTTGGAAGTACTTTCGCAAATAGCTGATGAATATTAACTTTGACTTGTATGTATCTCTTTTACACCAATAAGATTGATGGAGAATGGGCCGTGCTGGAGGAAACGGAGGCTCGACACTGTGTCCAAGTATTGAGAAAGAAGGAAGGCGATGCCATTCAATTTGTTGATGGTAAAGGGAGTTGGTATACGGGACGACTAGCTACCCTGCATAAAAAAGAGTGCCGAGTCAGTATAGAGCAACGAGTGGTACAGGCTCCAGCTACGAAAGTTGATCTGCATCTGGCCGTGGCCCCTACCAAGAATATTGATCGTTTTGAATGGTTCTTGGAAAAGGCTACAGAAATGGGGATTAGCCAAGTTACCCCCTTGTTGTGCAAGCGTTCGGAGCGGAAGCGGATACGGCCAGAACGCCTGGAACGCATCTTAGTCGCAGCGATGAAGCAATCGCTCAAAGCTCAACTACCGATCTTACACCCATTACAAACCTTGAGTAATTTCCTGACTGAGGCAAATGGTGAACAAAAGCTGATAGCACATTGTAATCCAGGAGAAAAAAAGTTGTTAAAAGACATCTATAGCCCCGGCAAAAGCGTTTGTATTTTAATAGGGCCGGAGGGCGATTTTTCGGAAGAAGAAGTGCAGGCAGCATTGCAGCTAGGCTTTGAGCCGATCAGTTTGGGAGAAGCTAGGTTGCGGACCGAAACGGCTGCTATGGTAGCTTGTCACAGTATAAATTTCATGAACCAATGATATCATCCATGTTCAAGAAGGCATCACTCGCAGGTCTAATCCTGCTAATTTTTGGAAGTCTGGCATTTACCCTTGAAGAAGAGCCAGTGTTGAAGTTGGGATTGCTAAAGTACAACGGGGGAGGGGACTGGTATTCCAACCCTACTGCGCTGCCTAATTTAGCCCGTTTTTGTAACGGTCAATTAGGTACAGACTTTGCACTCGATTATGCAGTGGTAGAGGTAGGTAGTGCGGAACTTTTCAATTATCCTTTTGTCCACATGACTGGCCACGGTAATGTACTCTTCTCCGATGCGGAGGCTGAGAATTTACGTAACTATCTAGTAGCCGGAGGCTTTCTGCATATTGATGATAATTATGGCTTAGATCCCTATGTGCGGGTAGCTATGAAGAAGGTTTTTCCAGACCAAGAATTCATCGAATTACCGTTTGAACATCCCATCTATCATCAGAAATATAGCTTCAAAGGGGGCCTACCCAAGATTCATAAGCACGATGATGAGAATGCCCAAGGCTTCGGTTTGTTTTGGGAGGATCGCTTGGTGTGTTTCTATACCTACGAGTGCGATTTGGGGGATGGCTGGGAAGATCCAGAAGTACATAAAGACCCACCTGATGTCCGGCGCAAAGCCCTGCAAATGGGGGCTAACATTATCCGCTTTGCTTTCCAACAGTAGAAATGGGGACTTCGAGTTTAGATATTAGTGGACTATCGGACGGGACTTATTGGGTTCTCCTGCGCGATGGTAAACTCAATATCATTCAAAGTGAAAAGCTGATTAAAATGCGGTAGCAAAATGCGCCATGCGCACGCTGGATTACTCTTGAGCCAGATTTGGTCGATTCTTAATGTACTTGCGCACGTTTAACCAGAAAATTCCGAAAAGGTAGAAGATGATCGGAGAGCCTAAAGTAACGAAAGTGATGTAGATGAAGTAAAGCCGAACTCTGGATGTGGCTACGCCAATCTTCTCGGCTAGATAATTGCAAACACCAAAAGCAGATTTTTCCAATATTCCCTTTACTTCCATCATATCGCTGTGTTTTAGAGAAAGGCTTGCTTTCCGGTAAAAAATCCTTGCAATGACCTACAACAAAAATAACTCATTTTTGCTTAAAATCTTACATAAAAAATTACGATAATTTGTCCATTTGCTGGAATAGCTATCACAATAAGATCGCTTTTATCGCTATGTTGAAAGGGTAAGACCCGAGGAAATTAAGTCTCTTATCCCCGAGCCTTAACCGATTTTTCTTGCTTTAATAGACGGCTACTGGTCGATCTGCTTTGACCTGAATTTCAAATTGATCAATGACTTGGTAACCAGCAGTGCCTTTTTCTAATAGTTGTACGGAATGTCTGCCACTTTGTTCGAACACGTACTGGATCTCTGTTTGATTTACCTCAATTGTTTTCTCCTTTCCAAGTACCAAAAGATAGTTTTCGGAAGGACTAAGATCTCTCAATGAGATGTTTGTTGGCAAACCTACTTCGGCTGCATTATCAATGCTAATAAAGGCTTGGTTGGGCGTGCCTTTGTCATAGGCTGTAGGCACTTCTGCTGATGGCGATGCATTGGCATTCATGAGGAAGACAATGCCTAAAACACCAGCTAATAGCATGATTACCAATAGGCTAGATTCGATTTTTCTGTTTGAGTTTGGTGTAGTTTCGTGTTTCATGTGAAAAAATTAAAGTAGTTGACGTATTGATGTTTGGGTGTAGTTGGGACATAAAAATCCCAGATGGGTCAGGGGGTTAAACCTGTCCATTGCTCCTTCTCTGACAATTTTTGTAGTCAGCGTTTTAGTTAGAAGAATTGCGCCCGCTGGAAGCAAGGCTTTTAGCTAAAAGGGTGACTCAGAAACGCATAAATTGTCAGAGAACCTTATTGCCTAGATGATTTGGGACATAAAAATCCCAGCTCCTAAGCGACTGCTCAGAAGTAATTTGGTTCCATTCTATAATTTTCCACACGAATATAGTTTACCCCTTTCCCACCTGCTGACAGATAGAATCAAGCGACTAGAACAAGAGTCACATTGGCCAAACTGCCTCCAGTAGGTCCATGACTCAGCTAAAGCCTAATGAGAAACCATAGTAGTGTTAGGAAAACATAGTGCAGTAGAATATCCGGAAGGTATCACTTAGTGCATCAAGTACAGGAATGACCTGAAGCTGACGTTGAATACGCCTCATAGTGAATGGATTGACAGCCCTTGGGCTGTGATACCCAAAGTCATCAAAATAAAGACCGATACCTTCTACAATCTTCTAGTAACCAGACTGCTGCTCTCTTTCAGGTAGATAATGCGATTTACTATTACCGATAAAGATTATTCAGTCTAGGAACAATTAATTGTATGATCCAAGGAAAGTTGATAGACCTTATGAAAGCGGTCTAAGCACCAGAGCATAATTATGTATAGGAAAAAGAGGAGTGAATTTTTAGTAGAATCGAGAGGCGAAAACCGAGCCTAGCCATAGCTAAGCGAAGCTTTGAGCAACGAAGAGTCCACTAAAAAGTCGCCTTCATTAACTATACATAGTTTTGATTTGGTGCATATATACCCTTAGATGTAGGATGGAGCATAAGCATTCGCTCCAACGTGAATAGGAACCCAACTTGTAGTGTGAAGAAATAACCACCGAGGAAAGATGATGGAACAGGGTGGCCTTGCCGATAAGTGAAGTAAGTTGATGCGTAAATAATGTTTCATAGTCAAAAAAAGTTTTTGCGTTATAGCAAAGATAAAATATATAAGTAAAATTTATAATGTTTAACTGGTTTTTTTATCGCTTTGTTTCATACCTCCTCTGACAATTCTCAGGATTCTCGCTAATTCAAAACACAAAAGCTTTCAGAGAAGGTAAGTTAAATGTGTTTCTTGCCTCTATGAATTCAAATTGCGTGCCAAACTGTTAGTGAGTGAGATAGATATTTTAAAAAAATACAATTTAATAAACGTATAGGAGCAATGATTGGACTACTGGACAAATCATTGCTCCTAATCTTGAGGTAGTGTAACCATAGTAATCGGGCAAATTTAGGTCGGGGTTTGAGTGGCTCAACAAGCTGCGAAAACCGCAAAGCTGTCGAGCCGCCAGACTGGATAGCCAATGCCAAGCAAGGCTTTGCGTAAGGAAGGAAAGTCACTTAAAACGCAGCCTAAACCCCGGGGAGGCTATTGTCACACCCATTAATACCCTTTGGCATCATCATCGGGATTTCGTCTGTCACCTACGCCTTGTAAGCTACCATCTTCTAATCGGTGGATAGCTTTGATTACAGCCATGTAATTCACTTCATACAATTGGTGCCCCAAAGCCTTCAACTTTTCCTTCAACTCCTCATTCATACCATTTTTCTCAACCAAAATCCGATCAGGAAGCCATTGATGATGAAAGCGGCTGGCATTGACGGCTTCTTCCAAATCCATACCGAAGGCTGCTACGTTCAGGAATACCTGAAATACAGCCGTGATAATGGTAGATCCCCCCGGCGCTCCAATAACCATAAATAGATCCCCATCTTTTTCAATGATAGTTGGGGTCATCGAACTCAACATCCGCTTTCCCGCTTGTATAGCATTCGCCTCCGCGCCCACTAATCCAAACTGATTGGGAACACCAGGCTTTGAGCTGAAGTCATCCATTTCATTGTTCAAGAAGAACCCCGCCTCGTCTACCCATACCTTGCAACCAAAGTTGGAATTCAAGGTAGTCGTCAAAGAAACCGCGTTCCCATCTTTATCTACGATAGAACTGTGCGTAGTCTCAAAGCTCTCCTTAATCTGACCCTGGAAGGCTCCAGCGAGAATATCAGAGCTCAAAGAAGCTTTATTCGGAGAGAAATTGGCCATTCGTCCATCAACGTAGTCCTTGGAGAGTAAGGAGTCAATTGGAACCGGATAGAAGTCCATATCTCCTAAATGTTGCGATCGATCCGCATAAGCTCTGCGCTCCGCCTCAACCATTAAATGGATAGTACGAGGATCGTGGAATCCCCACTCCTCGATGGGATGATCTTCTACCATCTTCAAGAGTTGCAGTAGCGCTACACCTCCACTTGAGGGCGGGGGCATTGAAATAACTTTGTAATCTTTGTACTGACCCGTCACCGCATCACGCCATTGCGCGCGATACTTAGCGAGATCCCGCTTGCTGATGATGCCATTCCCTTCCTTCATCTCTTTAACAATGGCTTTCGCTACCTTCCCTTTATAGAATCCGGCTCGGCCCTTTTGTTGGATTCTTCTTAAGGTACTGGCAAGTTTAGTTTGCACCAACATATCTCCTTCCTTCCATCCTTCTCGAATAAAGGGATTCGGATCATCATTCACGGCCTTGAAATCGGGTTGGAAGCGATTCAAGCGCTTGGCTTCGGTTAGGCTGACGGGGTATCCTTTTTCAGCTAATTCGATGGCGGGTTGAATGAGTTGTGAGAAAGGGAGCTTCCCGTACTTTTCGTGTGCCTGAATCAAACCATCTACGGTACCTGGAACGCCAGCGGCTAAGTGTCCTTTGGTACTTAAGCCAGGAATAATGTTTCCAGCCTCGTCCAAATACATGTTTCTATGCGCTTTTCGGGGCGCTTTTTCTCTATAATCTATGGTCGCGGTTTCTCCATTCTTCATCCGGATGACCATAAACCCCCCTCCGCCAATATTTCCTGCTCTGGGATAAACGACGGCCTGAGCAAATTGTACCGCTATGGTGGCGTCAACGGCATTGCCGCCAGCCTGCAGAATGGATAAGCCTACTTCGCTTGCCAGGGGATGGGGAGACACCACCATGGCTTGTGATCCTAGTGCATTCTTATTACTACTGTAGCTTAATTTCTGGGCAATAGTGGGACCAATAAATAGTCCTACCGAAAAGAAAAAAATAAAGAAAATTCTCGCGCACTTAATTTTTGGCATGATGGTTGCTTGAGTGATGAATATAATTTGTAAAAGTCTGGTAATTAGGTCTCAACAAGAAAAAAAGCTGTCCAGTCAGCCGCAGGAAAACCTATGCGAAATGGGCAAGGCTTTTTGAATCAAGAAAGCTTGAAGCCTAGTTACTAGCTTGATTTTGGGGTTGCTTTGATGGAATCGTCGATCGATAATATGCGCTGAAGTTCGTAAACGACTTGGATTTGGACAAATCGTGAGCGGACAAAGTAACCCCTAACAAAAAGATTACAAGATAAAAGTAATAGTGTTCCCGGCGTAATCCCACGATAGTTTGGAAAGAAATAAAATGGGAAAAACTGTATTGGGTCTGAAAAGTTTTCTCTCTTCCGACTGGGATTACGTCCTTTTTAGAGACATGAAACAAATTTTAAATACGGTTTTGGAATAAGAATTGGTTAATTATTTACTGGCTTGATTCGGCGTCACTTTCCATGGGAGGGTGGCGCTTTTTTATTTTGGTAAGGCTTGACTTTGTGAAATTATATTTCTAAATTATATTTTGAGAGTACAAAAAATATGGTATGCTGTTTACGTAAGCATTCCCTTACTCTCCCACAAAGACAAGATAGATTCAGCAACTTAGCATGACTATGCCAGTAATGCTCGAACCGCAACCAAACTAGTACCTACCGCTTTACGTTTCTTCCGAAAATCGTCGAATTACTACTATCCTAATTTCTATTTGTCCTTTCTGCGGACAAAAACAGTGCTACCCCGGCTAAAGACTGCCTTAGCTATAGGCTCAGAAAAGATGTATGCTTTTCCATGGATGATGCCAATAGTGTGGGTAGGGGTAAGCACCAAAATCTATTTGTATGAAACGCATTTTTTCCTTGTTATTCCTAGTCGCCATTAGTTTTACCTTACTTGCCCAGTCCAAGAACCTCAAAGCAGAGCAAGCAGCTATAAAGGAGGTCATTGAAAATGAATCCAAGCATTTTTGGGCTCGAGATTATCAGAGTTGGAAGAAGTTATGGGTACATGCGGATTATGCCGTTTGGTTGGCTGCATCCCGTGATGGCATCCGACAATACCAAGGTTGGAAAGCTTGGAGCAATAATGTAAAAGAGTTTTTTGCCGAAAACCCCGAACCCAAGACGTATATCGGTGAAGTCAATAAAACAGACTTTCGCTTTAGGATTTATGGAGATGGAGCCTGGGTTTCTTTTTTACAAGATAATGAAGGAACGGGTACCCTAGAAACAAGAATCCTAGAAAAACGCAATGGAAAATGGAAGATTGCTATGGCTCAAATAATTCATGATGCCAACGAAGAACTGGTTATTGAAGGCCCTGGCACGGAGTAATCGAATTTTCCTTTACGTCAGATTAAATCGTAACAGATGACTAATAAGCATGTCTTGGCACTCGACAAGGCATGCTTTATTTTTGAATTTCGCTTTTTAAGCATGTCCTATCATTCCGGCCTAGTAGCGCTCACCTCCTCTTAGTCTTCACCATTTCTTATGTAACTGCCATCAGTAAGGCCTCTCCCTTTGGTTACACTTACTAGTCAGGTAGAACCTAATACTACAAAGTACTAAGTCTTGATCTAGAGCCGAACGCTTATATGAAAATCTTTATACGGCTGTGTTGCTTGCTTTTATCTTGGGGCGCACTGGCCACAACGAATGTTATTGATCCTCCAGCCCACCCGCGGGCCTTGTTAACGGGTGCTGAACTAACCGATCTTAGAGCAAGACTCGAGCAACCGGACTTAGCGAAAATGTTGACCCAGCTACAAGAAAATGTAGCTAAGAAGGAAGCGGAGGCCATACAAGAGGGGGAACTGTTTAGTCACTATGATCGGTCCTATCTGACCGTAGATCAGGCTGGGCTGTATTTGCTGACGCAGGATGATTCCTGGGCAGAAAAGGCCTTTCAAAACACTTTACTTTTACTGCGCAATAGTATATATACCGATCCTTTCTCTAGAGGGTTGAATCGAGCCACGCTTCTGCAACAGATTGCCATTACCTATGATTTTTGTTACACTGCTTGGACCCCGGAGCAGCGAAGCATCATCAATGAAGGGCTGCTAGCTGGTATGTTTTCTGTGAATGCGAATATGGGATTTGAAGCCAATTATAATATTGAAAGCAATTGGATGGGAGTGCGGTTTGGTGCCGTGATCATGGCAGCCTCCGTTTGGGATGACCCCGATGTCATGCTCGGAAAGCGTTCTCGGGCTTTACCCCTACTTTGGGATGCTGGAAAGCGCCTTCGGGAACATATTGAAAAGAACGTTTATGCCAATGGATGGAATGGAGAGAGTCTCGGGTACCACAACTATGGCTGGTCTTTCGTAGGACCGGCCCTAGTCGCCTTGCAGAATGGGGTAAAGGGGAATCCAGCTTTTGAACTGGAGAATTTTGTGCCGCACACTCTGAGTTCCTTGCAGGCACAAGCGATATCTACCGTAGCTATACCTAGTACTAGGGGACTGATGATGAAAATCGACTTATCTGATGATAATCTTAATGCGAATCTATCTAAGCTCTTGGCATTGGGATGGCGACTTTACCCCGCTGATCAGCAAGCGGAATTGCTGTGGATGTACGACTATATCAGTCCGTCAGAAACCTTCGTTGATAGACGCAATAGCCTTTTATTCTCCATTTTGTTCTATCCTGAGGATGCTCAGAATAGATACGCTCCAACTGCCCTACAGTATCACGATCCAGAGCAAGGCATCGTGATTTTCAGAAATACTTTTCAGGACGAAAATGATATCGTGGCTGCCTATTCGGCTACGGCCAAGCGCATCAAAGGCCACCAGGGGCCAGATACCAATGCCCCCAGACTAATCGGACTGGGGGTGCCTTGGATTATTGGCGGTGGTCGCACAGCTGAGGTGGCGGGCCAAAGCAACCTTTTTCCGGCAGAAGCCGAAACGCCACAAAGGGGAGACCGAGGACTTGGTGAATTGAGAGACTATGGTTTTGACCAAGCAGGGGGAGGGTTTGCGCTTGGTAGTGGAAGTTGTGTAGGGGTCCAGGATCATCGGCGTTTTTTCCAAGTAAGCTATCAAAAAGAAACGGGAGCAAAAGCAGCTGTTATTATTGCCGATTCCTCAGCTAATGGGCAACGATTTCGCATCTGTACTCCAGAGTTTAACCAGCTATCAATAAAGAAAGATGGCTATCGCTTGGAGGCACCCAACGGTAGTTCGATGCGCGTCAAAGTTCTGGGTACCTCAGGATCCGTGGAAGTGAGCGAGGAAATGGTCAGATATGGAGGATCCACCGTTCGACTAAATCCTGGTATTAGCTATCAGGCTAAATCTTATGCTTATAGTCGGGCGATTGATATACGGTGCGATCGATCCATCAAAGTAGTGATTACCCTACAAGCAGAAGGAGAAGAACATCCCAAGGTAAGCTGGAATAAGATGAAAAATCGGGTGAAAGTGGGTACTGCTGAATTTCAATTGTCGCCGTCTACTAAAGGACTAGAAGATTAAAGTCAATCATCATGTTTAAAAGATACGTACACTTTCTTGCCCCTCTACTTCTGTCCATAGCAGGCTGTAGTTTGGAAGAGGAAATCGCTGACAATCGACCAAATATTATCTATATCCTGGTCGATGATATGGGGTATTCGGATCTTGGCTGTTATGGTTCGGAGATCAACACCCCAAACATAGATCGCCTAGCCTTCAAGGGGATGCGTTTCACCAAATTCTATAATGCCGCCCGGTGCTGTCCATCCCGAGCGTCCTTACTCACAGGCCTCTATCCACATTTGGCAGGAATGGGCTCCATGACACAGGACTTCGGCCATCCTAGTTATCAAGGTAATTTGGGAGAAAATACGACTACCATTGCAGAAGTTTTAGGCAACAATGGATATCATACTTATCAGGTGGGTAAGTGGCATGTAGGAGATGCCCGGAAAGACTGGCCAGACAAAAAAGGATTTGAACAGCATTTTACCTTTTTGAATGGTGCAAGTAGCTACTACAATCTACAGCCCTATCGAGTAGGCGGAGATTCCATGAAGATGGCCTGGAACGGGAAGCCTTTTCGACCTGGAGAGGACTTTTATATGACCGATGCCTTTTCCGACCATGCGGTAGATTACATTGATCAAAATGAAGATAAACCCTTCTTCATGTATCTGGCGTACACTGCTCCTCATTGGCCTTTGCACGCCTTGCCGGAGGACATTGCCAGATATAAGGGGAAATATAGGATGGGATGGGACAGCCTACGACTGCAACGATGGCAGAGAATGAAGTCCCTGCAAGTGATCAGGGAGGATACGCCCTTGTCGGAGCGATCTCCCGATTTACCTGCTTGGGAGGAAATTGCCCCTGAGGATAGGGCTACTTGGGATACCCGAATGGCATTATACGCGGCTGTTATCGACCGAATGGATCAGGGCATTGGCCGTATTATTCAGAAGTTGGAGGAGAAAGGAGAACTCGAAAATACCTTGATTGCTTTTCTTTCGGATAATGGGGGAAGCCCGGAACGGATGTTAAATACTTCCCATCCGACCGATGGAGAGCCAGGCTCGGCAACTTCCTTCCCTACTTACTGGGCGCACTGGGCCAACGTCAGTAATACTCCTTTTCGCTTCTACAAAGGATGGGTGCAGGAAGGAGGCATTGCCACACCCTTCATTGTGCATTGGCCCTCCACGGTGCCAGAAGGGGCGATCAATACAGGGACAATAGGGCATATCATGGATCTTCTGCCCACCGCTTTAGATGCTGCCAACGTGACTTATCCAGCCGAAATAGCTGGCCGGCAGATTATTCCTACTACGGGTGAATCTTTACTACCTGCAGTACGAGGGGAAACGCAAGCAGGGCATGAAACACTTTTCTGGGAACATGAAGGAGCAAGGGCGGTCCGCCAAGGAGATTGGAAGCTCGTAGCTAATAACTATGATATCCTATCTACTTCCTGGAAAAAGAATGGGCAATGGCGTTTATTCAATCTTAAAGATGACCCAGCTGAATTGAATGATGTCTTAGGAGAAAATGTGGAACGGGCAGAAGAATTGAAGCTAAGCTATGAGGAGTGGGAAAAATCTACCGGTGTCTTGTCCCCACAAGAATTTGTAGAAATGAAGACAGCATTCAAAAAAAGACAAGCCCAAAAGTGATGGCGCTTTAGATTTTCAAAGCAGGAAGACTGGTTACGCTACTTAGAGAGCTAGCCCTACCCACAAGGATCGACATCAATGAAACAATTACTTTATCTCGGAATTTTAATCTTTGGGAGCCTGGCTTGCCAGGAAGTTCCCCCTACCACAGATGATCAGGAGCGATATGAAATGCGTGGATGGAATATATTATCCTCCCATCACTCGAACGGAATGCGCACCATAGATACTGCTGCGGTGTATGGCGCTAATTATATTGAACTTAGTCATTATCAATTGTGTCATTTCCTAAAGGATCTTAGAAATGAGAAGAATCGTTCGGCGGTGAATACACTTGCGAAAGAAGCACATGAAAGCGGTATAGAAAAAGTGTTTCTTTGGGATCATGCCTTCTATGAAATGGACTATTATCCTGATAAGTTTAAAGTGCCCGCAGATACAACGGAAGATTTTAAACACCACGCGAAACATTTTGAGGGAGGGGTTCACGAGCAACTAAACCTGGATGACCCTACTTTCTGGCAGTGGGTGTATCAGGATTACGATAGCTTACTGGCTTTGGCCCCAGGCATTGACGGGATCACCCTTACCTTCATCGAAACGGGGACCTACGTTATCTACCAGCACTCAGAACGGCTGAAAACCAATGGGGAAAAGATTGCAGCCTTAGTGGATTCTTTGGCGGGCTATTTCATCGATCAAAAAGGACTTGACCTCACCATCAGAACCTTTATCTATAACCAATTTGAGAAGGAGGCCATCCTTGATGCCATGCAACGCATTCGACACCCTGGGATTCGGGTAATGATGAAAATGGTGCCGCACGACTGGTTTATGACCTATCCCTACCAAGATTTTGTCGAGGAGATACCTTTCCCCGTTATCATAGAATACGATGGTGGAATGGAATATGCTGGTGAGAATATCATTGCTAATCCCTTTGTGCAGTATTTCCGAGATGCTTTTTTACATTATCATCAATACGACAATGTGGTTGGCTATTGTATCCGGGCGGATCGCTTTGAAGAAACAACAGCCGTCGGTACGCCCGGAGAAATCAACTTTTATACCCTTTCTTCTCTAGTAGAAGATCCAACGCTAACGGCCGATGAAATCACCACGAATTTCTTGAGGAAGAACTATGGACCTGAGACGGTACAATGGCTGCAGCCGGCCTTTGATTCCGCCTGGAACGTCATCATGGCTTCCATGTACACCTTAGGGCTTCATCAAGCCAATCACTCACGCCTAAACCTTCACCGGCAGAATATTTATCAGACGCATACTACCGGAGAGTGGTATCGGCCAGATGATCAGATGCGATTTGTCAAGCATGGCGTGAATAAGTGGTATCACAATTATAAGGATGTGGTGAATGGACTTGCCTTCCCGGCTCATAAAGCAGATACTACTGCTTTGTTCCGAGATTTGGCCTGGGTTGTTGATAGTAATTGGCTGGTGCCAAGGGAACAGTTTACGGTTGAATTGTTCGAGGATATGTTAACGGAAAAGCAATATGCGATCGACCTAGCCCAGCAGAATCTTACTATGGTGGAGCATGCCCTGCCTTATATTAAGGATCCACAGATTGCCCAAGACTTATTTCATATTTTCGAAAGAACCTTACTCTTTACCAAAGAACGAAAAGCCGTACTGCAAGCAGTGTTTGGTTATCGCTTGTGGTGTAAAGATGAGGCCCTGCAAACAAAAGCCTTATTGCAATTGATCTGGGAAGGTTTAGAACAGGGCGATTCGCTGATTACGGCCATGGAAAACTATCCGGTACATGTACCACTGGGGCAGTGGAGATGGCATCGTGATCGAGAAGCCTTTGATTATTATGTGCAGTCTATTACCAAAGATGGATGGGAATCCATAGGCCTTCAACGAGAGATCCTGCCACCTTTACAGTAAGCTAGACAAGCTTGCTATCGAAAATTTCTAGTGCCATGAAGAATGCTCAGTTGCGTCCATTTTTGTTCTATATCTTAGGCCTTTTAGTTGGGCTATCTGCTTGTCAGGAAGCAGAAACGACTGCTATTCCTCCAGCGAGTTCCAGCAAGGCCGCAGGCTCTAAACCCAATATTATCTTGTATTTAGCGGATGATCTGGGTTGGGGAGACCTAGGCTGCTATGGCCAACAGAAGATTCCTACCCCTCACCTAGATCGATTGGCACTGAATGGTATTCGTTTTACGGATGCTTATTGTGGCTCACCGGTTTGTGCCTCTTCTAGATCGACGCTACTGCAGGGACTTCACGCTGGACATGCGAGAGTCCGAAATAATCGCTCCATTGATAAACAAGAAGTTGATCTCGTTGATAGTGATTACACAATGGCAGAAATGCTTAAGTCTGCTGGCTATGCCACGGGGCTTTTTGGAAAATGGGGACTAGGTAATGAAGGCGGGACGGGAATACCGAATTTACAGGGTTTTGATGAGTTTTGGGGATTCCTAAATCAGAGGCGAGCTCATTATTATTACGTCGATTCGCTATGGCACAACCAGGCCAAGATTCCAGTACCTTTGGACGAGAAAGCTCAATATGCTAGCGCAGATTGGTATTTCGACAAGGCTAAAGATTTTATCAAGCGAGAATCCCAAACAGATCGCCCCTTTTTCACTTACATTCCTACTCAGTTGCCCCATCTATACATGCCCTATGAACCTTGGGAAATCTACCAGGATAAACCCTGGCCAGAAGGAGATAAACGTTGGGCCTCCATGATCTCCACCATAGATGCCCAGATAGGAGAGTTGATGGAACTAGTGGATAGTTTAGGACTTGCCGAAGAAACGATCATCCTCTTCTTAAGTGATAACGGAGGCGGTAGCGGGGAAAGAATCTTCTATCATGATGTTCGTTTCTTTAAATCCAATGGTGACTTTAAGGGAACCAAGCGGGATCTATATGAAGGAGGGATCAGGGTTCCTTTGCTGATGCAATGGAAAGATGTAATTCCTGCTCAAAAGGTAAGCGCAGAGCCAGTTGCTTACTATGATCTAATGACTACTTTGGGAGAACTGGCTGGTGTAGAAGTGCCCCAAACGGATGGAGAAAGTCTAGTGGATTTATTGACAGGGACTACCGATAACTTAGAAAGAGACTATTTATACTGGGAGTTTCCATACATGGATCAAGCCAACTCAAAGTTTGCTGTTCGGAAGGGAAAGTGGAAGGGGGTAAAGGAATGGGAAGGAGCTAAGCTACGGCTATATAATCTAGCCGAGGACCCTCAAGAGCTTTATAATTGGGCTAAGGAGTATCCACAGATCGCGGCTGAATTGGAAAAAATCATTACCCGAGAACATACACCCAGTCCCTTTTGGCCCCTGAAAAGTGAGTTGAAATAGAAGGGGAGGGTTAGCAGTAAAAATTGGATTAAATAAAATTTTAAAATTTATATATAATATACTTGTTTGTGTTCGGTAGAATTCCTACATTTGACTTATTAGCGGGTCAATAGTGCCCGTCATACCACATGGTTCTCATCTAAAACAAAAAAACAGTGTATTCCCCTCATCTATAACAGCTGTTTATTTTTCAGTAAGATCACGATATAATTGCAACTATCGGCCCAGTTGGTCGTATAGAGTAGTATTCTTTCCAAACACTATGTCCAAAAAATAGATGCACAATAGAAATGCTCAGCTCTAGCTGGGTGTGCGACTAGACCATTCCTCGGACAAACTTCACTAAGCAAACAAGCAAGACCATATTCCTAGATTGACAGCTGCAATCTGGAATGTCAATATTCCCCCTAAATATAGCTTAGTAAACAATACGCTTCCGTGTTGTCCTTACAGGCAAGATCCATCGCCAACTCAATACATGTAACACACTAAGGTGGTTTGAATTCAACTATTCATTGCTTCATTAAGACGGGCAATGACAACTAATGCTTTATCTAACACCAAACTAAGTTGAACACATGAAGCGTATCTCCGCGATCACCACCGTATGCATAGTATTGCTTTGCTGGACTGCCACTATTTCAGCCCAGGAAACTCAAGTATGGCATACCTTAACAAAAGAACAAGCTCCTACAAAGGTTAACAAAGGGAAAGAAACGAAAGAGGTCAGACGGCTTCAGTTAGATTTTGAAGCTTTTCGGGCCCAGTTATTTAACATTGGAAAGAAGGAAACAGCAGTGGTAGAATTGCCATTGCCTAACGGACAAAACGAAAAATTTCGGCTGAGAAATGCCTCCATAATGGACGAGCGCTTGGCCAAAAAGTTCCCCGGAATACGTTCCTACGCAGGCCAAGGCCTGAAAGACCGCAGTGCCTTAGTGAGACTAGATATCAGTCATAAAGGACTACATGCCATGATATCCTCAGGTACTGACCGGATGGTATTAATTGACCCCCTAGATCGACAAGATGTAACCATTTATCGATCCATTTATAAAACGGCGGCTCCGGCCTCCAAACATGAGCATTTTCATTGCTCCTATAGCCCCATGAATGATGAAGCCCTTCCAAGATTTTTTGGAGGGCTTCAAAAAACTAATCTGTGTACCTACAGAACTTATCGAATGGCCCTGGCTTGTACGGGCGAATATGCGGACTTCCACGGAGGAACTGTCCCTGATGTACTGGCGGCTATGAACACCACGATGACCCGTGTAAACGGGATCTTGGAACGAGACCTTAATATCACTTTGGTCCTTGTGGCAGATAATGATCAGTTAATCTTCTTAGATGCAGAGACTGATCCTTATACAAATGGTAGTGGCGGTGCGATGTTGGAGCAAAATCAGACCACCTGTGATGATATTATTGGTTCGGCCAATTACGATATAGGTCATGTATTCAGTACCGGGGGTGGCGGTGTGGCCTATCTCGCTTCCATATGTAAACCCTACAAAGCAGGTGGGGTTACAGGACAGCAATCCCCTTATGGCGACGCCTTTGACGTCGACTACGTTACGCACGAAATAGGGCACCAATTAGGTGCTAATCATACACAAAATAATGACTGTAATAGATTTGCTAATGCAGCTGTAGAACCAGGTAGTGCATCTACGATCATGGGATACGCAGGTATTTGTTCCCCCAATGTACAATCCAATTCTGATGCCTATTTTCATGCCTTTAGTATCCAAGAGATCAATGCCTATTTGGATTCAAACACAGGAAACAGTTGTGCTCAGGCTTGGGATAATGGTAATAGCCGTCCTTCCATTACTACTATGATAAACTACACCATTCCGGCTAGAACCCCTTTTGTCCTTTCAGCCTCCGCTTCTGATCCTGATGGCGATGGACTGACCTATTGTTGGGAACAAATGGATCGTGAGATCGCATCCATGCCCCCCCAACCCGGTAATACGGTCGGTCCTTGTTTTCGCTCTTATGCTCCCAGCACCAAAAAGCAGCGCTTTTTCCCGAATATGCATGACCTACTCAATAATGATAGTAATGCCTGGGAAGTACTACCTGCTGTCTCGCGTACTTTGAATTTTGACTTGACGGTTCGCGATAATCAATTGGGTGGTGGCTGTATAGCGCAGTCTAGTGCAGAAATTGAAGTAATTGACACCGGTGCTCCCTTCCGTGTAGTGAAACCCAATGGTTTAAATAATTGGGTGGCACAAACTGTAGAGGAGATTAAATGGGACGTGGCAGGGACGGATCAGGCACCAATTCTAGCCTCAGCGGTAGATATATTGTTATCTACGGATGGAGGTCATCACTTTGATATTGTCTTAGCAGAGCAAATACCTAACAATGGTGCAGCAGAGGTGATCGTACCTAGTATGCTTACGGATAGCTTGCGCATCATGATTAAGGCCAGTGAGAATATCTTCTTTGATATTTCTGATGAAAATTTTACGATCACGGGCCCTCAGGCGCTGACGGTTGAAGTGTCGGATAGCCCGATTAGTTGTGCAGGATCGACCGATGGAAGCTTATCAGCCGAAGTCTTCGGAGGTCAAGCTCCCTATACCTACCGTTGGTCTACCGGGAGCCAAAATGCTTCAATTGGTGATCTGGGGCCAGGAGAATACGGTCTGACGGTCACAGATGATGAAGGCACGTTCCTGACGGAAACCCTGCAAATAGATACCTTAAAACCCCTACAAATTGTACTCAGTGGTACAAATCTAACTTGCAATGAAAGTAACAGCGGGAGCATTCTCGCAATGGTGACCGGAGGTGTTCCACCTTACCAGTATGAATGGATAGGACCTGATGGCTATACTGGAAGTGGAGCCGAGATATCCGGCTTAGCAGGCGGTGAGTATCAGCTAACTGTAACAGATTACAGAGGCTGTCAAGAAATAGCTAGCATCAGTCTATTTGATCCTAATACACGCTTCTACTACGATGCGGATAAAGATGGATATGGAGATCCGGACAAGTGGCTGGACGCCTGTTTTGAACCAGATGGTTATGTGAAACAGGCTGGTGATTGTGCAGATGATAACAGTCATAGAAATCCGGGCGTGAAGGAGGTGTGTGATGGTGTAGATAACAATTGTGATGGGCAGATCGATGAAGGCTTTGATAGAAGCTGGTATTATCTAGATGCAGATGGGGATGGCTATGGAGACCCTGCCCAAGGCATCTTGGCTTGTATCATCCCGCCCAACTACACGCTAAATGATCAGGACTGCCAAGACGCGGATAGCGCTGTATATCCTGGTGCTCCAGAGATCTGTGATGGGCAGGATAATGATTGCGACAATTTGACCGACGAAGGTGGATGTCGCTTGGTGATGGAGCATGGAAATTTAAAGCGGGTAGGTGGTGAATGGCAGACCATCCACCTCCAATACGACTACGAATCCATGGTCATCGTTGCCAATGTGGTGCTAAACTCGGAACAGCAAATACCGGTGGTGACTCGGATAAGAACGATAGATCATAACTCTTTTGAAATAAAACTGCAAAATCCTGCTGGTGAGGAGGTAGGGTATTATGCGCTGACTTATTTCGTAGTGGAAGCAGGCACCTACACGGAGGCTGAGCATGGAATTAACTTGGAAGCCCATCGCTTTGAATCGAATATGGTATCCTCCGTGACGGCTTGGGAGTTAGATCCTCAAACCTATCAGAATACCTATCAGGAACCGGTGGTTATCGGTCAGGTGATGAGTTATAATGACCCGAGATGGTCTTCCTTTTGGTCATCCTCTAAAACGGATCGAGCGAGCGCTGCCAATGTCCTAGGTTTTTCGATGGGACGGCAGGTGGGAGAGGATCCCGACACGGATCGATTAGCGGAAACCTTGGGATATGTCGTGATAGAGGCTGGTATGTACGAATTGAACGGCGTACATTTTTATGCTGCTCTTGGCGATGATTCCATCCGAGGGGTGAGTAATAGTAGTCATGGCTATCCTTATGAAACGCCATTAGGCCAACTGGATTGTGCAGTAGCAAGTATGGCGACCATGAAAGGATTGGATGGTGGTTTCCCCGTTCTTTTTACTGAAGATCCTTTCGGCCAGCGCAGCAAATTGATGCTAGCCATAGATGAAGATCAGATTGTAGATGAAGAGCGAAGTCACGATGGGGAGAGCGTATCCTTTTTGGCTTTTGGCAGCCCTCATCCAGGGATCAGCTATTGTGAAGCTGGAGCTACGAGCGCTGAGTATGAATGGATCGAATCGCTCAGCATCGGTGATATAACGCATCAAAGTGGGAACAATGGTGGTTACGGAGATTTTAGCGATATGGAGATCTACGCTGCTCGAGGAGAAGAAGTTTTGTTTAGCCTAATGCCAGGCACGACCACAAACAATTATCCAGAGTATTGGAATATTTGGATTGATTTCAACCAAGATGGTGACTTTATGGATGAGGAGGAGGTAGTCCTCGCATTGGAGAGTCATCGTGGCATGTATATCGGTCAATTTATGATCCCTCATTTTGCTAAGACGGGTCCAACCAAAATAAGGATTGCAATGAAATGGGGAGACTTTTCGCCAGCCTGTGGAATAACTGGTTGGGGCGAGGTAGAGGATTACACCTTGGTGATTGAGCCCGCTTCAGAAGCTCGAATTGAGCCATCGAATAAGAAGTTACCACCAGCTGCAATAGCTGGATTTAAGACCCAAATTTACCCCAACCCAACTTCGGATCTGTTAAATCTCAGTTGGGAGAAAGAAGGAATTCAATTGGCTCAGTGGCGATTGACAGATGTAAGTGGGAAAGTACTGCAGCAGCAGTCTTCGGGAGTCGAAGCGGAGGCGGGTAACACAAGCATTCAGGTTGGACATTTACGAACAGGAATTTATTATCTAGTACTGATTGATCAAGAAGGTAAAAGAGAAACATTGCCTTTTGCCAAAGTACCATAAGGAGGTTACAGTTAGACAAATAACCAAAATAGAATAACTCTACTCCATGTAAACCGCTTGTAAATCTCTTCCTTAAAAACCTCTAACTTACTGTTAAAGAGAGATGGCCCTTTGCTCAGCAAAGGGCCATCGTATTTTCTTAGATTGACAAATCTTCTTTTAGTCTTTCAGAATCTGGCGAGAGATAACCAACTTCTGAATTTCTGAAGTACCCTCACCAATCGTACATAATTTAGCATCCCGATAGAATTTCTCTGCTGGGAAATCTTTTATGTATCCATACCCACCGTGGATTTGGATTCCTTCATTGGCTACTTCTACGGCTGTTTCAGAGGCATAATACTTCGCCATAGCTGAAATTTTGGTCACTCTTTCCCCTTTATCCTTTAGGTTTCCAGCCTTTCGGGTAAGTAATTCAGAGGCTTCTATCTTAGTGGCCATGTCGGCAAGCTTGAAGCTAATGGCTTGGAAAGAAGAAATCGGCTTGCCAAATTGTTGGCGTTCCTTAGAGTACTTACGAGCTGCTTCGTAGGCTCCTTTGGCAATACCTAGGGATAAGGCTGCAATGGAAATACGGCCACCATCAAGGATTTTCAATGCCTGTACAAAACCTTCACCTTCTTCTCCTAGAATTTGACTCTTATGGACGCGGCAATTTTCAAAGATCATTTCTGCTGTCTCCGAAGCGCGCATACCGAGCTTATTCTCTTTTTTGCCAGCTTTAAATCCTGGGGTACCTCGCTCAATCACAAAGGCAGTCATTCCGTGACTATCTAGCAGTTCTCCAGTTCTAGCAATTACTACGGCCACATCTCCACTGATACCGTGAGTGATGAAGTTTTTGGCGCCATTGAGCACATAATAGTCACCATCCCGCTCAGCTACACACTTCATTCGACCGGCATCGCTTCCCGTATTAGGTTCCGTAAGCCCCCACGCCCCGATCCATTGACCACTGGCCAATTTCGGTAAGTACTGATGCTTTTGCTCTTCAGTGGCAAAGGAAAGAATGTGGTTGGTGCAAAGTGAATTGTGGGCAGCTACAGACAAACCAATACTACCGCAAACTTTAGAGATTTCCTCCAAGATGGTAATGTATTCTTGGTAGCCCAATCCAGCACCTCCATAGATCTCTGGTACTAGAATACCCATAAATCCATATTCTCCCATTTTTCTGAATACGTCAACGGGAAAATGCTGGGTCTCGTCCCATTCCATTACATGAGGGCGGATATAATTTTCTGCAAAATCACGGGCACTTTCCATGATCATTTGCAGGTCCTCAGTGTATTCCACCTGTACTGTCATAATTTGATGTTTTGTATATAGTTATAACGATTTGAGTCTAACAGTCGATTATAAATTCATGCAGTATTAAATGGAATTCAGCATAAAATGTTTACTGCACTACCAAAATTCCAGTCTAAATTTCGGCTTAAGCCACTTCGGTTGAACCTATCTGCTAGGGCGATAAGTGTTGCTTTCCTTCGCTTCCCAGCCCATAGCTTCTCGCATTTTGTGATATAGATCCGTGTTGTCATAAATGCCGGAAAATAAATTTGCCCTTGGACCATAGGCAAATACGGGGATCATGGAAGCCGAATGATCATTAAGATTGAAAGTGAGTCTCAATTTTCCGACTTTTGAACCCTCTCCAATCGCTAGCCCTCCCGTTTCATGATCAGCAGTAACTAGGATTAGGGTATCCCCTCGTTTCCTAGCAAAGTTCAGTAAATTATTGACCGTTTGGTCGAAATCCATGAGCTCTTTAATCAAAGCATAGTCATCATTGGCATGTCCGGCCCAGTCAATTTGTGACCCCTCTACGACCAAGAAAAATCCCTGATCATTTTGTGCACTGAGAAATTCTGCCGCCATAAGACTGGCCGATGGTAGATAGTGTCTTCCTTCAACGACTTCCGGTGGTTGCGTCTGTGCGGTGAAGTAGGCAAAATTTTGTCCGGGCACTGGCCTGAATTTTTTCAGTGACTGTCGATTGTAGGCCCCGACCTTATATCCTTTAACTTCTAACTCCTCAAATAGGTTTCTTTCATCAACACTACGGTTGGTAAAATACTCCAGCCCGCCACCTATAAATAAGTCTACTTCATGTTTCACCAGGTCTGCGGCAATGTTTTCATAAAACACCCGTAAAGGTTGATGCGCAAAGAATGCAGCAGGAGTAGCATGCACAATGGTAGAGGTGACCACTACTCCGGTCGCGTAGCCTTTGTTTTCCATTTCCTCTAAGATGGTTTCGCAGGCCAAAGAATCAGGCGTCATCCCTATCGTGCCATTTAGCGTTTTGCGTCCGCAGGAAAAGGCTGTGGCACCGGCAGCTGAATCCGTTACGAGGTAATTGGCTGAATGTGTTTTATGTAATCCGACAACCGGGAATTTTTCTAGGCTGAAACGATTGTTGTTGTGAAATAGCCCAGCACTAATCTGCGTTAGTCCCATGCCATCTCCGATCATTAAGATGATGTTCTTAGGTTGTTCGGCTATGGGGGCCTGTACAATGGGCGCTGGCGGGGGATCTGTCGCTTTACACCCCCAAAAAGAGCCGATTACGGCCAATAGCAATAGTGTTTTTACCCGTTTTGACATGATAAATTTTCGAAGTCGCTTTTTTATAAAATTTTAAACAGGCATTACGTACCACTCAAGCATTAATAGATCATCCCATGAATTTCGTCGAAATTAAATTTCGAAAATGGAAGTTTGTCTATAAATACTGGAATCTTATTTGGAATACCTGTAGCTTTGCGTCATGAAATTCTTGGTCTGCTGCAGGATGTAGGCGGTAAAGGAAAAAGTCCAAAAGAGGACTTGGGTAGCTGAATTCCCAATTTTATTTGGGATTAGGGAATATCGACTTGTTTTAGAAGGTCTTATGTTGTAAGAATATTTACCATTTTAGCTGCCACTGTCCAATTACTTGCCAGATTTCTTTAACGCTAGGTAACTTTTTGCCTGGTAAAAGAGTCTACTCTATGAATCTGCCTCAACTTTAAGACACTCTAACTATTTCATCCTCTATAAAATGGAGAAGACCGGTAGGAGAGTGTCAAGGGGGTAGCAGGATTTGGAGTGTGGACCCTTAAAAGAAGACTTAGTTACCTGAAGTGTCCTAATAAAGATCGAGTATTTCTTAACAGGGTGTTAAAATATTTGAGTATGAGCAACCCTATAATTTTTTTTTACTCCTTAATATGTAAAGCTAAGAAAAGTGTTTAAAAATCCGACTGTTCATATTAAAATCAACAACCTAATGGTAACCCGTAATTTGTTAACCCTCTGTCTGGGGCTTTGTACCTGGATCAGCCTTTCCGCTAATCCCTCGCCCCCCAAAGAAGCTAAAATTGAAACCGTATTTGACTGGCTAAGTGCCGGAGGAGAAGTCCTCGAAGTTACGCTAGAAAGTGACTGGTCTAACCTAATTGAAAACAGAAAACAAAATCTTGAAGAAACAGCAAAATTGTACTTTGATGATACCGAAGGCACGGCTCAAGCGGTAGACTTAAAAGTACTACTACGTGGTAAATTTCGACGTCGAGTGTGCGCGTTCCCACCCGTCAAATTGAAGTTCTCCAAAAAGGACTTGAAGAAGCGTGGCCTCAATAATCACAATGACCTGAAATTGGTTACCCATTGCCTTGGCGATAAGAAGGCAGGGAACGAAAATGTATTAAAGGAATACTTGACCTACCAAATGTACAATGCGTTAAGTACAAATAGCTACCGTGTCCAACTCGTTAAGATCACCTACGTTGATACGGCTAAGAAGCTTCCAAAAACCAAGCGTTACGGCTTCCTTATCGAAGATACCGATGAAATGGCTGAGCGATTGGGAGGAGAGGAGTGTGATTGCATGTATCCTGATGTAGCAAAGGTGGACGAAAAGTTAATTGCACAGATGTCCATGTTCCAATACCTCATCGGTAATGAAGATTGGAATTTACCCATGGGCAGAAATTTAAAGTACGTCATCATGAAGGGAGGTACTCGTGCCGTTCCCGTGGCTTATGACTTTGACTTTTCTGGAGTAGTAAATACCTCCTATGCATTGGCCAATGTAGATCATAAATTACAGTCTGTCTTGGACAGAGTATACTTAGGTCACCCAGCAAGCGATCCCATCCTCTTGGAAGCCATGGCTAAAATTAAAGCCAAACGCTCCGAATTCGAAGGCATTATCAAAGGATTCAGCTTATTGAGTGGCAAAGGCAAGAAAGAAATGTTGGGATACTTGGACAGCTGTTACGAATTGCTCGAAGGTTTAGAAGATGCTGGTACTCGCCAGTGGTATGCTACCTTAAGTAAGGGAACAAATGTCTTAACGATCCCAGTGGCTCCTTCTACTGGCGGGAAAGCCTTGGGGAAGTGAAAGAGTAATTGAGTAGAAGTGATTAAGGTGAATTAAGACGAAGGCCCTTCTCATTATTTTGAGAAGGGCCTTCGTCGATCTTAACCTGACCTTCAGGATCAAAGACCTAGTAAACGGCTAGGAAAAACGGCCATAAATGTATCCGACCAATAACGTAGTTATTAATACTATGAATGCAAATATGAGGTAAGCTAAAGTGATAAGACCCAATTTGACTGAGGTCCGTTTATTATCGAAAAACTGGTGATATACCCATAAGCTGTAAAGGAAACCAATCAGGGTCGGAATACCTGCCATAAAATTGTCCTCAAAAAAGACAAAAACCAGGAATAGATAGATGACCATCTGTTGCCCGGTGATATAGAGATTGAGTACCAAATGCTCAAAATAATTATAACTTGATCGAATAAAAGCCAGATACGAAGCCAGGGAAAAAACGGGTAAGATCAAAAGGGTAACGTAGACCTGATTTTTAGAGATCCAGTCTAAGGTTGGAACATCGGTGCTCTGTCCATTGTCCGCCATTCTAGTTTTAAAGCCAAACAAAAGATCATCAATATAGGTACCTCGTTCCATCAAATAAGCGGAGAGGGAATATAGCGTAAAGGTCACGATCAAATAAGCAAACGGCTTATAGTGTGATTTTCGCCTTCCTTCTAAAAATTCCCTAATACTATGGCCAGGTCTTAGAAATAACTCCTTTACTGTAAACAGAAACCCACGATCTAGTTGGAAAATACTGTTCGGGATTTCATTACGCACATATTTTGCATCAATCCTCCTAAATCCGGCTTTTTGGCCGCAATGGTTGCAGTAATTTCCCTCGAAACTATTTCCACAGTTTTTGCAAATCATTCAATAATTTTTGTTGATGGTATGGGCACTTCTATATAGCTTTTAATACTTATACTTCCCTTTCCATTGCTGTTGCAAGCGTTCCTTGATTTTTCGTTCGGAAGGGTTATTGTCTTGTGGTTCAAAGATATGCTGGCCCTCAAGCTCATCAGGTAGATACTGTTGTTGGACGAAGTTCCCTGGGTAATCATGCGAATACAAATAATCCTTACCGTAGTCCAGCTGTTTCATGAGCTGGGTTGGGGCATTGCGTAGATGTAAGGGTACCGGGAGGTTACCTGTCTTCTTAACAATGGATTGTGCTTTATTGATGGCCATGTAAGCCGAATTGCTTTTCGGGGAGGTAGCCAGATACACGGTCGCTTGAGAGAGAATAATTCGAGCTTCCGGAAATCCGACAGCCTGAACCGCCTGGAAAGCAGTAGTGGCCATGAGTAAGGCATTGGGATTGGCCAAACCAATATCCTCCGCCGCTGAGATCATGATACGTCGAGCAATAAACTTCACATCTTCTCCACCTTCGATCATTCGCGCCAACCAGTATACAGCCCCATTAGGATCACTCCCGCGGATGGATTTAATAAAGGCGGAGGCTATATCATAATGCTGTTCTCCGGTTTTATCATAGATGCTCACATTTTGTTGGACTTTCTTTGTTACCAACTCATTCGTAATTTCCAAGGTGCCTTCTTCATCAAAGTTGGTCACCAATTCCAAGATGTTGTACAATTTCCGGGCATCTCCCCCAGAATAGCGGAGCATCGCATCATATTCCACCACTTTGATGTCCTTCTCCTTGAGATAATAGTCTTTTGCCAAGGCATCATCAATCAATTGGATCAACTCCTCCTTGTGTAAGGGCTTAAGGATGTATACTTGGCAGCGGGAGAGGAGTGCGGCGATTACCTCAAAGGATGGGTTTTCCGTAGTAGCGCCGATTAAAGTAATGATACCCTGTTCTACTGCCCCTAGCAATGAGTCTTGTTGGGATTTACTGAATCGATGAATCTCATCGATGAAAAGGATGGGGTTGGGGCGGTCAAAAAATTGCTGACTCTTGGCCTTCTGAATGGTCTCTCGGATGTCCTTTACTCCAGAGTTGATGGCACTTAAAGTGTAAAATGGGCGTTTGAGTTGCTGGGCAACAATATTGGCCAGGGTCGTTTTTCCAACACCAGGCGGACCCCAAAGAATGAAGGAGGGGATTTGTCCGGTTTCGATAGCTTGACGTAGGACGGAAGATTCTCCTACTAAGTGCTGTTGTCCAACGTAGTCCGATAATTGATTCGGGCGCATCCGCTCTGCCAAAGGTCTCATAGGTATAGCTCTTTTGAATATAATCCTAAGTGATCAAGGTATAATATTTTCACGAAGGGGAGAAGTAGAGTTGGTTGAGAAAAGCATAATTCTAGCTGAATTCACATTTATGGGTAACCGATGAAACAAAAGGTGAAACTTACCGTTTTCTTAACTAAAGAGACCGAATCAGAATCAAAAGCTACCATTTGTTAGTAAATAGTGCCACGATGTCTGGTGATTTTCAAACCGAATGTTTATATTTGTCTACACATCCCTTTAAGTGGCAACTATCACCCTCCACCATAAACATTCAGCAAATCATTTGATCCAATTAGCAAGCGAAATAATTTTTCGCCCCCACTGTGACAGCACTCACAGCCGAACTACACAGCGATCTAATCTTAGTTCAGACACTCGCCTTAATTGAATTAAGATTTCTAAACTATGAGAAAACTAATTGAGGTATGACGCTACCGACTAAAGTACCGGCACATTCTTCGCGTGGGGGGCAAGTCTTTGCTTTCCAACCTTTTCTGGAGGCCTATGCGCTGCCCATTCAATCCTTTGTGGTCAACCCAAGTCGGCGCACTACAGTGGTAGGGAAATTGGGTACTAGGCTTACTTTTTTCCCGAATAGTTTTATCGACTCGGCAGGCCAGGTCGTCACCGATCCGGTGACGGTACAGCTTCGTGAAGCCTTCTCAAAGGATGAGATGATTTTTACCGGCCTTCCTACAACCAGTGAAGATCGACTGCTAGAGTCCGCAGGGCAATTTCATTTGCGAGCGAGTGCGAAAGCGGGAGAGCTTTCCTTGCATAAAGGAGTAAGTGTGGAACTTCCGATTAGAGACGAGATCAATAATCCAGTAGCTATGCGGCTGTTTCGGGGCAGTAGCTCCTCTACCCGGGCTTACCGATCGGGCTTCAACTTTGATTGGGAACAAGCAGGTGATCAGCACCTCAAGCTCATAAAGAACATTGGCAAGCGCTACTTCCATTTTTCTATTGATCAATTGAATTGGTGGAATTGCGATAGCTTTGTCAAGGCGAGACAGAAGGTGATGTTGAGCGTCAAGATGCAGACGTCGATAGAAGCGTTTGATGATCGATTGGCTTTCCTAGTCTTTCGAGATATCAATGCTGTAGTGCGGATGTATCCCACGGGACGTCGCTTTTCAGCCATTAATATCCCTACGCAATTAACAGCAACCTTATTGGTAATGGCATCGGCCAAAGGGCAGTTGTACCTTGGCGAGGCCGAAGTCCTAAGGACCTCAAATCGAATGCTAAGGTTGCCGATTCAAGCGATAGCTGAGCAGGAATTGATTCGAAAAATACGGCAGTTAACAAAGGGGAATTGAACCCTTGTAGTACTACGTTCTTAAATAAGAGGCTCCGTTGATATCTAAGATGGCCCCAGTCATGAAGGCTGAACTTTGTTCAGCTAGGAAGACAATTCCATGCGCTACCTCTTCCGGGGTGGCTACCCGCTGTAAAGGACTTTGGTTGCGAATTTGCTCACCATCTGGCCCTTCCAGGATGGTCTGTGTCATATCTGTAGCCACGAATCCGGGAGCTACTACGGAAACGTAGATCTTATGCGGGCCAAGCGCCTTGGCGAGCGATTGACTCATCGCATTCAAGCCAGCCTTGCTAGCTCCATAGGCAGGATGGTCCGGCTCCCCTCGAAAGGCACCACGAGAAGAGACATTGATGATGTGTCCTCCACCCGTTTCTTTCATGTGCTGTGCCGCCCAGAAACACATATTGGCTACCCCCACTAAGTTCAGATCGAGTGTATTTTTCCAGGCTTCTTGCCAGGCTTGATAATCGGAGTCCAGAATGGGGTGGGGGAGGTAGATTCCGGCATTATTGACGACTACGTCTATCCGCTCAAATTCTCCAATCACTGCCTCAGTTAGTTTTTCCACTGCGTTTGACCTTGAGATATCTGCTTTAATGGCAAAGTGACCTTCTCCTTCTAGCGACTCAATCGTTTCGCCAGCAGCTGCACTGTCCGATCTAAAATTGATGGCAATTTGCGCGCCTCTAGCCGCAAAAGCTTGAGCAGTAGCTCTACCGATACCACGAGATCCTCCTGTGATTAAGACTTTTTTTCCGTTGAAATCCTCCATTTTAGGGTATAGTTATCGAGTAAATGACTGTACAAATCTAAAAATAGATAGCTGAGGCAGAATAATCTGCATTATTGGGGCAGAATTTAAATACCCTTTATCCAGGAATTTTGATCCTTATGAAAAATTGAGATTTAGTAACAGATTGAAATCCCATTGGATAAAGTCATATAACCCATTAAAAACCAAGTAATGAAAAACAGTATTCTAGCTTACCTGGGCTTCCTTGCCCTATTATTTAGTAGTTGCGCTACTACCGAAGAGATCTGGATCAATAAAGATGGTAGCATCCATGTGGAAGTACATAATGACATGAGTGCTTTTATGGGGCTGTTAAGTCCCGAAGATTTAGCCGGGGGAACTAAGACGAACCCGGATAGCCCCTTGCATGAGGATGAACAAAACCCCAAATCCGATAGTGCGAAGAAATTTAGTGAAGGGATGACCAAGCTGTTTGAGCAAGAAAGAGTGGACACTACCATCGATTTCTTGGGGGTATTCCAGGAAGAGATGGAATCGAGGGGAGTCAGCTCCGAAGAGGATATGTGGCAATTGATGCTGGAAGAGGAGAGTAGTAGCCATACTTTGGAGGAGAAAAAGGAACTTGTAAAGTTCTTTAAAGGGATGTTAAAGACCCAAATACGTCTTCAATTTGATCGAGAAGCGGGTACTTATATCATTTCAATGGTCCGAGATTATGCTAATGCTGAGGAGATCGAGCAAAACATGAACTTCATGGAGTTCATTAGCACCTTGTCTGGAACGATGGACAATCGAGATCCAGAAGACCTAGAGATGGCCCGTATGATGATGGGCAATGCACCTTCCTATAGTCTATCAAAAAGGGAATTTCTTCTAAGTCAGAAAGGTTCAAACTATGATGAGGTAGATCAGGAAACGATGCAGCAAATGAAAATGATGTCTGCCTTCATGGGAGGCATGAGTCACAAATACATTATTCATGTCCCAAAGAAAGTTAAAAAGATCAATATCCCTGGTGCCGTGATTAAGGGGAATACCGTGACTTTTTCTGCACCCGCAACACAGTTTGGAGAGGAGCAAGGGGATTTTGAAGTCAAAATTAAGTACAAGTAATCGCAGGAAAGACCAATAAAGAAATAAGTAACTGGGAGCGGGGTCGTTACGTCCCGCCTCCCAGTCCTTCTAGGAAACACTTAGCGTCTATTATAGTGTTCTATTGCGGATTATCGAAGCAAGGTTACAGATCCAATTCGCTTATAGCCTCCTACCTCCGTTTTGACGCCCCGCCATTCGGTGCCATCCTCGAAAATTGCTAAGATTTTCCAGACATAAACATCCTGGGGTAAGGGATGGCCATTATGCGTACCATCCCATCCCCGTGCTGGTTTTCCTTCATCTAGCTCACTTGTTTCCCATAACAATTCCCCGTAAGGAGAAAATATTTGTAAACGGTATTCTTTCAAACTTAATCCCTTGGGTAGGAATATCTGCGCATCACCCGCTCCTTGACTCGGGGCAAAGGCATTGGGTACCTGGAGTCCCCGAATGAAGCTTGGGGTTAAGGCCAGCAGGGTGTCATCTGGACATCCATTGGTCGCCAATGCCTGCAAGTACACTTGCTTTAAGCCATTTTCGTAGAAGCGATGACTTGGATTGACCTCTTCACTCGTATTGCCCTCCCCAAAATCCCAAAAGAAAGCATCGGCATCAGTAGAAGTATTTTGGAACTGAATGAAGCCGGAACCTGCTCCGTTGATAATCTCTTCGCTCCATGTGAAGGAAGCTTCGGCGGTTTTTCGAACCTCCACGTAAGCCGGAAGATTCAAAGTATCCGCGCAGATATCATCAAAGGCAGCGATCAGTTGTAGATCATAAGTTCCAGCTTCGGTATAAGTGTGTTGTGGTTCCAACTCCGTAGATTGGCTGCCGTCTCCGAATTCCCAAAAGAATCGATCACCTACTCCAAGATTCGTGAACTGCACTTGCATAGGTTCACAGCCTACAATAGAGTCAAGCTCAAATTCTGCTACGGGACTTTCATAGAAATACAACATTTGCCTAGTGGTGTCTGTACATCCATAGGTATTACTTACCCACAAATTGACAGCCACTTCACCGGGCTGATAGAAAGTTTGGGCCGGATTTACGAAGTTCGAAGATTGATCCCCACTAAAGTTCCAGCTATAGCCATCAGCTCCCAGTGACTCATTATTGAACTGCACATTTACGGGAAGCCCGCAGATAGCCTCTTTGTCGTAGCTGAAGCCCGCCTCTGGCACAGGAAAAGCAAAGATCTCATCGTAAATACTATCGGTAAAACAACCAGAAGGAGTGGAAACCCGCAAGCGCACCGCATAATTTCCAGTATCCATATAGGTATGATTAGGATTGGGCTCCACCGAGGTGTTACCATCTCCAAAATCCCATTGGTAATATTGTCCGTTTTGCGCATTCTGTTGAAATGAAATGGATAGCGGCGCACAGCCATTGGGCGCGGTCATGTTAAAAGAAGCCGTTGGTGCCGCTTTTATCTCTATCGTCTTAGTAAGTGTCTCTTCACAAGCATTGCCCAAGGCTGTTCCCCGTAATTGTACCGTGTAAGTGCCCATTTCTGGAAAAACGTAGTTCGGGCTACTCATGCTAGAAGTATCACCGGTGCCAAAATCCCAATAGGCCGCAGCTAAGTTGGTCGACAGGTTATTAAACTGAATTTCCTGGCCGGTACAGAGATTCGGTGAAAACTCAAAGTCAACACTTGGCGGGGGAAGCACCGTGATGGTCTGCATGGTGCTATCCTCCGCACAAGAGTTACTAGCATATTGGGTGATGGTATAGGTGCCAGGGTCGACATAGGTGTAGGTGGGGTTTGTCATCGAGGCTCCATTACCATCCCCAAAATCCCATTGTACTCTAGTTCCCGGTGTTGAAAAGTTTTCAAAGTTGATTTCAAAAGGTGCGCAACCTACCGCTCGATTGATGTTGAAAAACGCGTTGACTTCTTCTGGCTCTACGACGAGGAGTTTTTCTAAGGTATCCGCTCCACAGGCATTGCTGGCTATCAGGGTAATGGGATAGCCCACTGTGGCAGAATCTGCTTCAAATGTTTGTACACTGGGTATGGAATCCGTGGAAAAATGACCATTGCTAAAGTCCCAGTTAAAAGCAGTTGGATTGCCTTGAGAAATATTTGCAAAATAAACACTCAGGGGAGCACAGCCGGTGTCAACTGTAAATCCAAAATCAACGATGGGGTAGGCGCGTACCGTAAATGTATCCGAAACAACATCCATACCGCATTGGTTGGAGGCTTCCAGTTGTATCACGTAGGTCGTATCATTAATTCCGCCTGCAAGAACGATGGAAGCAGGGGGCTCCTCAGTAGTAGCTGTTTGGCCATTGCCAAAGTTCCAGCTATAACTGTTGGCAAAACCCTGACTTTCGTTGGTCAAGGTTGTGCTGAGCTGACCACATTCTTCGTATAGATCAGCTGAAAAGGTAGCCTGAGGAGGGGCCGCTACTTGTATCTCTTGTGTTTGTACTGCTGTACAGCCAGCAGCATTGGTTAGCATCAATTGTATCGTGTATTCTCCGGCATTACTATATTGGTGAGTTGGGTTAATATCCGCAGTATTACTATTACCATCTCCGAAGGACCAGCTGTAATTACTGGCGCCCGTACTATTGTCCTGTATCTGAATTTCATCTCCGACACAAACTAAATTGGGCAAGCTAAAAGCTGCAGCCGGTACGTCTTCTATGACGATTGTTTTTTGTGCTTGACTAAGGCAGCCTGTGGCAGCGTCGGTAAGACTATAGGTCAAAACGTGCGTGCCAATACTTGCTGAAGCCGGGTCGAAGGTTCCAGCCTGCGGATCGATGATGCCAGGCCCCGACCAGCTCCCACCTAAGGGAGTATGGCCAATGAGTTGAAAAGGGGCGGCATCGACACAAAGGCTCTGGTCAGCCCCGGCCGTCGCCGCCTCTGGTGCGATAACCTCTACTGTTAATTGGTCTTCGAATGCACAACTGCCAGCTCCTACTTGATAGCGCAGCTGGTAAATTCCTGGCCCAGCTAGACTAGGATCAAATAAGCTGCCATTTAACCCATTTCCACCGCCGGACCATGACCCTCCCGTAGGATTGGCACTGGCAGCTAGATCATAAACAGCATCAAACTGACAGAAACTTTGATCTGGTCCTGCATCCACGCTTACCGGGTCAATTACCCCAATATTAGCGGCCAAGGTAGAAGCACAACCATTGGCATTTGAAACGGTATAATTAAGTTGGTAACTTCCCGGACCTCCTGCAACAATGGGATCAAAAAGTCCCGCGTTACCGTCTACCACCCCTGGTCCTGACCAGGTACCTCCCGCGGGTGAAGCCAGTGGTAAGGCCGTGGCGCCGGGCGTATTGCAATAAGAAGAATCGGCCACACTAATGATAGGGGCTTCATTGACTAGTATGGTGACTGAGTCCACCCCCTGACAGTTGTTTCCATCTGTGAAGTTGTAGGCCAAGGTAAAACTACCGGGCCCTGCCGTCGCGGTAATAAATTGATCGCCATCCAATATATTATCTATCGTGCTACTCCAAGTACCATTGGCAGGACTGCCGGTGAGCAATTGATTAGGTTCATTACTGCATATTGTGACATCTGGCCCCGCATTCACATTCGGGGCTGGAATGATCTCAATCGTGAAATTATCAGAAATGGAACAAGCTCCGACTCCATAATTATAGGTGAGTACATTCGGTCCGCTATTCGCTGCGGCCGGGTCGAAGCGTCCGTTGGGACTAACTCCACTTCCCGACCAGGTTCCTCCAACTGGATCTACTTCCAGCCGAAAGGGTTCTACGGAGGCACAAAGTGTTTGATCCTCCGGCAGCGCGAGTGTAGTCAACTCTTGTACGATGAAAGTATCGGCAACGGTAAAGTTGCCACAGCTGTTGGTGGCTTCAAGTTGTATAATATAGGTGCCAGCGGAATCGTATCGGATACCACTGGGGAAGGCCTCGGTAGAGCTGCTTACGGATCCACCTGGGAATTGCCAGCTATAATCCGTGATCGTTAGGCCATTCGAGATGTATTCCACATTCAAACTATCAAAATGTAAAGTGGCAGTTGCACAAGAATCTGCTAAGGGATTCAGGTTGATGACTGGTGGACCAGGCATTTGCAAAAGTGTATCCCATTGCACGGTGGTACAGGGATTGCTAACGCTTAGAATCAGCTCATACTCACCTCCTTCTAGGAACTGAATCACGGGGCTAGCGGAATTGGCATTGGTACTATCTAAAAAGGTCCAGTTAAGATCTGAATTCACCACCCAATCGAAGGTGAGTCCTTCTCCAAGGGAATTATTGGTGATCTCTACATCTACTGGTGTACAGCTTTCCCCAGCTCCCACATCCGTGAAGATTGGAATAGCAGTGGCTTCCGGCTCTTCGTATATCGTAACCTGCTGCGTAAAGGTGAACTCTCCACAAGCAAAGCTCACCACAGTCATTTCAATGGTGTAGGTGCCTGGATTCATGAATTCAATATCTACACTGTTGGAGTTGAAGAGATTACCACTCACAAGGTTCCAGTCTTCCCCAGCGGTTCCAGAAATCGTCCAGCTAGGATTGAGGACATCAATACAGGCCGAAGGGTTGCCGCTGACTACTTCATTGATATCAGTGGTATTGTTATTGAAAGTATAGGTGGAACCTGCACAACTATTTGGAGGAGCAATCACTTCAAACATGGGATCTGGTGGACTACTGACCTCAATCGGTTCAATCGTCGCTGTAGAAGAATTACAAGGGTTCGAAGCTACAATTTTGATGTCAAAAGCATCATTGTAATTACCCGTGCTGGTCATCTGTCCACAAGAACTTTCTTCAAAGGTATAGGTGAAGACTTCTGGTAGGGAATCTTGCACATAGTAGGCTACCTCTTCACCATTAATAAAAACCGTGTACTCCGTGCCCGGAGGATTACTTTCGGTATTAATAATGGGAAAGTCCAAGGTAGCAGGAGCACATAGCCCTACTGTATTCCCTGGAATGACCAGGCCTACAGAGGGATTCCCGCCATTATAGAAGGTATAAGTATTGGTAAAGACACAGCCGTTTTGGTGTCGAACAGTGAAAAAGATGGTATAGTAACCATAGCCAGTGTATGTATGGGTTAGGGTAGTTGTATTTGAAAAAGTGGTATTGTCATAGTTTTCTGAGGGCGTTCCATCCCCCCAGTTGATGGTGTATCCTTCGTTTTCTGCGTAGGATGCCGAATTATTGAAAATGCTAAGCTCAAAGGCGGCAGATCCATTACAGGCCTTGATCTCTCGGTCAATTAGAGTCACAATCCCTGGTGGTACACCGATTGTGGCATCTGGTGTAGCGAGTACGGTAAGGGTATCCGTGCCGCAGGCCGTTCCATCTGCAAAGAGGGTCACAGGATAGCCGATTTCTTGTGGAAGTATCGGTAATCGATAGGAGATGCTGGTGCCATCTTCATCTGGTGT
The DNA here is from genome assembly GCA_013214355.1 of Saprospiraceae bacterium. GTDB lineage: Bacteria > Bacteroidota > Bacteroidia > Chitinophagales > Saprospiraceae > DT-111. The sequence goes on from JABSSL010000018.1 coordinate 75,171, forward strand.
GCCATCATTATCCAGATCCCAACTGTAATCCACCCCTCCATCGGGATTATCAACAGTGAGATCTACAGCTACACCGGCACAGGGCTGAAGATCGGAGAAAGTAAAACTACATTGTGCATAGCTATTGTTGGCTGCTGTAGTCCAAGCCAATAGTATAAGGATGAAATTTCGAATTCCTAGTTTCATGTCAGAGCGTTTGAAAAGTAGAGAGAGAAGTTTAAAAGAAGTCCTTGCAGTCGAGTATCTTCTTTCCAGATCGACTTCGACCGCCTTTTCGAGCACCAATATTCAGATCAGGCATGAAACGGTAACGGAAAGTCATTTCAAATACGCTCCCCGCAATAGGACCTACACCAGTGGTGTTCACATCGACACTTGCACCAAAAAATAATCTAGGTTCTGCCCCCTTATTCCGGCTAGTGGTAAGTGCATATCCCCCNACGGTCAAGATATAGGCATCCGTGTGGGTCGCNTTGGGTGCGAAGAAGCGGTTTTGGTACAATAGGCCTACGTAGAAGCTATTGACCAAGCCATACATGCCAATCGTACTTACGGTAATGTTCTCCTTGAAATTCAGAAATTTATACCCTTGCATATCCACTTTTACATTGGGTGAGAAAGAAACATCCAAACCCGATCCTTGGAAGATTTTCATAGGAATAATTAAACCACCGTGGAAAGTGGTTCGTGGAGCTACACCAGATTCTCGGTTAAGGAAGGAGTCATTACCTCTTGAGGATCTGCTGACCAGCTGTGGTAAGTGATGGAAACTTACGCCCAATTGACTGCGCACATTTCGCCATCTTCTTTTTCCACGGCCGAAATCGCTTACCTGCCGCCAAACTATACCAAAATCAAAGTCACCGTACATCACTTGATCTAGCACCGGTAATACACTGCTGCCTTGTACCACACCGTAGATGGGGTCCAGTTGATCAGAGAATACGAGCCGATCCCAGTCTAAGCTCTTTTGCACCAGGCGGCCTTCCATCCCAAAATGAATATTGCTTTTTTCTCCAGGAATGGTGTAGGAAAATACGACACCGGCTTGGTTGGATTTGAGGTTGGCAATCCCTTCTGTATTGCTCATGACATGGAAGCCAAGGCCTAATCCAACGTAAGGGAGTTGGGTTTCTACACTGGCACCGAAGGTTTTAAAACCCCGATCAGCATTTACCCATTGAATTCTGGAAACCCCGGACAGGGTTATACCACTTTCGAGACCAGCAAAGGCTGGATTTAAGTAAATTCGGTTAGCATAAAATTGTGAAAAGGAAGGGTCTTGGGCATGTAGAGAGAGGGTGCTGGACCACAGGGCTACCCATACGAGTAGCCTCCTTAACCATAGGGATAATGGGCTGTTCATTTAAATCAGTTTATAGGATGACCTAATCTTATGGTTTATAACTGAATGGGTTAGAATAGAAAGGGGGACATTAGTGTTGTAATGTAATAGTGTTTCATAGTCGCGAGGGATAAAGCTCGGACTACAAGATTTAGCCTTGTTTTGGAAAATGCTGGGATTAGTAGGTAAGTACTGATACTAAAGCTAGCCTAGCTTTAAAAGCAGGAACGATAGTTACAATACTCAATAACTGAGGTTGGGTCAATGGATTAGTTCCTTGGGGAGGGGTAGAACGACGATTTGAATGTGATTAGGTAAGTATTTCGGTATTGTTTATACCTAGGATTATAGCTAATTAGAATAATGAGTGCTTAATCCGCTTGCTAATAACTAAAATGAAGAGATAGACCTGTGGAGGTTGGAACAATAAAATTAGGGGAGATTCAGCAATCCTTCGTAGGTCTTATTACTTCAAGATGTATAACTATGTGTAGTTTTCTTTTTCTCTCTGACCGTAAATTTGATCAGAGCGCTAGTTTTCTAAGATCTTTTGGAGAAATTCAGTGCTATAACGCTTAGATATTTTAAAAAATTATAATAGAACGTATGTTTTTTATTTTTCTGCCAAGATTTTTTCCTTCTGCACTTTGAATTCTTCCTCGGTTAGAATACCCTTATCTCGCAATTCTCCTAATCTCACGATTTGAGTCAAGAGATCTCCATCTAAATCAAGCGCTTCAGCTTCTTTCTTGTTGGGGGGATCTTCTTTGATAGGAGTGCTGACGGGAATGGTTCTAGATCTTGGCGCTTCCATTCGATCTTCGGCAGCTACTTTGAACCCATTCTCAATGAAGTAATGGAACTCCGTATCGGCCCGAAGGTTGGAAAGGGCTCGGTGTGTGTACACCTTATTCACATCTTTGAAACCAAACTCCACCGCTTTTTCAAGATGGTAGTAAGAATTGTCCAGTTCGTTCAATAGCGAATAGCAACAAGCCAAATTGAAGTGTGTGCTAGGGTCTTCAAAGTTAATCTCGAGGGCTTCATCAAAAGCTTCAATCGCTCCTTCGTAACGGAATTGCCGGAAAAGTTGTACGCCTTTCTTTTTGAAGTATCTTTCTTTTTCTACGGTCTTAGCAGCGGGAGCGGGAAGGGCAGGAGCTTTGCTGTAGGAACGGTAGCGACCAGGCTCGGCATAATCACTTTTAATCCATTTCTTATTGTAGCGTTCATCGAATTCCTCCTTTGGCATTACGAACAATAGGACCGCATCAATAAAGCCTAAAATAGCTGGGAAAATAATTAAAGGGAAGTCTTCTTCCATCAAAATCATGAAAGAGAACATGAATAAACCAAAGTGTAGGATACCCAAAAATCGTTTTCCCAAGTAGAATCGATGTACGCCAAAAATGCCAAGAAATAGTGCTAGCGTTGCTGCAACCTCTTTTTTCTTCATCGGTGTTTCCTTTTTCTAGAAGCCATCTTTCTATGGTCAAGGATGCCTGGAGGATGGTTTTTTGGTGGAAAACGAAGCAAATTTCCCCAGAGAATTGGTGTAATAGCTTTGAAAATTTGCGTCGTTTGCAGCCATATCGGGAATTCCTAAAGACCAAACCACAGTCAGATGTCTTTCAACGGTTTGCTTGAACAAGTCTTATTCTTACAAGATAGAGCCTATTTACTAATAACGTAAAACCTTTATCTAAAAGTTTAATTTTTATCGACAAAGATCTGCTTATTTGACGATTTCATAATGCAGTAGGTTGCACTTGGTTACGTTTCCTTAACCTAAAAGTCAGATTTCATTCGAACAATTTGGCGAATTTCGACCTTTTTAGACATGGGACCCAGGGTTCAATTATTAGCCTAAAAAGGTTAAAGTACTGCTAATGTCAAGTTAGGGAATCTTGAGTTTTGAAAAAAAAGCGAACTTTGCATAGTAGGTACAGTGTATGCGAGCGTTAGTAATCTTAGGCGAGGCATGAAAGTGACACCTTGCGTGGGAAAACGTCCTACAAATAGAGATTTAGGAAAGAAAAAAATTAGATCAATGAGAATTTTTGTATCTGTTGTCCTTTTGACTTTAGCCAGCTTCAGCATGAGCTGGGCGCAATCCGGACACGATATTAGTATTAAGATCAATGGGTATGAGCAGACAGAACTATACCTTGCTTATCACCTTGGAGACAAGCAGTACATCAGCGACACTGTCAAGGTAGAGGAAGACGGGACCTTTCGGTTCAAAGGGGACGGCCCCTTGGAAGGCGGCGTTTATCTCGTGGTTATGGCTCCTGATAATAATTTTTTCCAGATCTTGGTCGATGACAAAAATCAGCAGTTTTCCCTTGTTACGGAGAAGGATGATCCCGCTGCAAAAATTCAATTTACGGGAAGTGAAGATAATGCCCTGTTCTACGAATATCTAGCTTTTATCAACTCTCGACGTCCAGAGGCAGAGAGATTAGGCAAGGCCATTGCGTCCGCCAATGAAGCGGACAAAGCAAAGTTGCAAAAGGAACAGGAGCAATTAAATACAACAGTGATTGATTTCCAGCGCAAGTTAGTGGCTGACCATCCAACGACTTTGACTGCGGCCATTATTCGAGCTAACCTCCCTTTTGACACGCCAGATTTTGAAGGAACGGAAGATGAGGTACAAATGCAACGTTGGCGTTATACTCAGAGCCACTACTTCGATAATATCGATCTGGGAGATGTGCGGATGCTACGAACGCCCTTCCTATTCCAAAGAGTCGATTACTTCATCAATAAGCTACAAGTACAACATCCAGATACGATGGCTTTAGCGGTGGATTATGTGCTAGAGCAGATGAAGCCGGCAGAAGAAACCTTTAAATTCTTCCTGGTTCATTATCTCAATGAATATGCAAAATCCAAGATCGTCGGTATGGATGCCGCCTATGTGCACCTCGTGGACAAGTACTACCGCACTGGCGAAGCCAGTTGGACGGAGGAAGAATCCCTAAAAAAGATCATCGAAAGTGCGGACAAGTTGAAACCACTATTAATTGGTAAGACGGCTCCCGATATACAGATGCAAAAGAAAGATGGGTCTAAGATACGTCTTCACGAGGTAGACTCTGATTATACGATTCTGTATTTCTGGCGGTATGATTGTGGGCATTGCAAGGAATCAACACCGCACATGAAGGCTTTCTACGAAAAGTTCAAAGACAAAGGTGTGAAATTGTTTGCGGTATGTACCAAGTTCACGGATGAGGTGAAAGGTTGCTGGGAATATGTCGACGAGAACGGAATTCAAGATTGGTTGCACACCGTCGATCCCTACCATCAAAGTAGATTCTCAAAATTGTATGATATCCGATCAACACCTCAGGTTTATGTGCTAGATGATAAAAAGGAGATCATCTCAAAACGAATCGGCGCGGATCAGCTGGAGGAGCTCATGAATCGCATACTGGAGCAAAAGGAGAAGGAAGGGGTAGGCAGTGATGAATGATTGTAATGTATAATTGAGAAGGTTTAATGTGTAATTATGGTGTAGAATGGAAAAGTAAGTATTCATAACTTCCATTAAACATTAAACATTAAACATTAAACATTAAACATTAAACATTAAACATTAAGCATCTCCTAAGTCACCGTAGCTCGCCGCAGCACAAACTTCAGTAATCTAGAGGAGATTCGTTTGAGATAGACCGTAGCGATTTCTTTGCCACCGATCAGGACTTCATCCTTCTCACTAGCTATGGCACGAAGGGCTTTTTGCGCAAAGGCGGAAGGCTCCATTCCACCAGCCGTTGAATCGGCCATGGTATTGTTTTTGCTGCCATCGCCCTTGAGGGCATTGATAGTAACATTGGTGTGAACGTAGCCAGGGCAAATAATGGTCACTTTAATGTTATCCTGATAAACCTCTTCTCTTAAGCAATCGAACCAGCCTTGTAAAGCATGTTTGGAGGCGGCGTAGGCAGACCGAAAGGGCGTTCCGATTTTGCCCATCACACTACTGATGACTACAATTTGACCGCTCTTTTTGGCAAGCATATCTGGCAGTACTGCTTTGGTTACAGCCACGGTGCCCAAGAAATTTACATCCATGATCTTCTTATCTACCAAAAAAGCGGTGTCCTTGACTAATTCTCGTTGAGATATACCGGCGTTGTTGATCAAGATATCCGGTGTGCCCCAAGCTTCTTTGACTTGTTGATAAATAACAGTTGCTTGTTCGAACTTGGCAACGTCAAGCGAGAGAATACGAATGGAATCTGGATTAGAACAGTTTTGTTTTACTCGTGTGAGTTCTTGTTGGTTGCGGCTGGATAAGATCAGCTTAGCGCCTTGTTCCGAAAAGGCGTAGGCGAGGTGCTCTCCGATACCTGAAGAGGCGCCTGTTATCCAAATCACTTTATCTTTGAAGACCATGGTTCGGTTTTTAGTAGATTAAATTTCGGTAAATATGTTTTACTTTTAAACAACTTCAAAGAAAACCGTATTTATGAAAACCATTTATCTGATCAGACATGCCAAATCTAGCTGGGATAATCCAAGCTTGCGGGATTTTGATCGACCCTTAAATAAAAGAGGATTTCGAGACGCTCCCTTTATGGCAGATTTTCTAAGTAAACAAAATCCTACACCTGATAAACTTGTTTCTAGCCCCGCAAAAAGAGCGTTTACCACCGCTAGCTATTTTGCGGGAGCACTGGGGATTATGGTACAAGATATTCAACAGGAACCAGGGGTTTACGAAGCTTATGCCCAGGAATTACTGTTTATCATCCAGCGCTTGCAGCCCGAATGGAACACGGTTTGTCTCTTTGGACATAATCCAGGATTTACCAACTTAGCGAACCAGTTTGCGGATGACTTTATCGCCAATATTCCCACTTGTGGAATTGCGCAAATTAGCGGTCCAATAACGGAGTGGAAGGATTTTCAGAAAGGTAAGGTGAAGCTGCGGAATTTTTACTACCCTAAACAATTTCAGCAGTAAAGGTGGAATAAGGTAATTGATGATTCTAAATCAGTTGAAATATATGAAGTATTGGAAATTGAAGATAGGTAGGATCTGCTGTTTTTTCCTACTGGGTATCGCACTAGTAGCTTGCCAACCAAAAGAACCGAGCTTACCTATTCCCGAAGAAGCGCTAGTCCCGGTTCTTAAAGATATTCAACTGGCTGAATCTATCATCCAGCAGCAGACCTTTAATATTCAGGATAGTCTGGTTGAACGCTACTATAACGTAATCTATCGAACACACAATATTCAAGCGGAAGACCTAGACTCCACGCTTGCCATACTACGAAAAGAACCCGCCATCATGGATCGCGTATACACCAAAGTCCTAGAAGAGCTATCCAAAGAAGAAGTAAGAGAATAGGCACATTTTTTGGAGTAGTGCTTACTAAAACGGGAAGATTGGGGAAAGGCAATCGCTCGTTTTTCGCTAATTTACTTGTTACCAGGACTCTAGAGCAGAAGCCTGATAGTATGAAAAGTCTTAATTTGAGATTTACAAACTTAACATTAACTTAAAATAGGACCTCTTTTAATGCTTATGAATTCGTTTATTTTTGCCACAACGGCAAAATAATTGTTATAGCATGGATCCAATCAAAATACTTGTTGTAGACGATGAACCTGATATTCTAGATTTCCTTAGGTACAATCTTGTCAAGGAAGGATACCAGGTGGTGACGGCCTCCAATGGAGAGGAAGGAGTGATAATGGCAGAGAAGGAAAAACCGGGTTTGGTTATTCTCGACATCATGATGCCTAAGATGGATGGGGTAGAGGTATGTAGAAATCTACGCAGCAAGCCTGAGTTTGATAAGACATTGATCATCTTCTTGACCGCAAGAGAAGAAGACTACTCCCAGATTGCAGCCTTAGATATTGGTGGAGATGATTATATCACAAAGCCTATCCGGCCAAGGGTTTTCTTAAGTAGAATCAAAGCTTTATTGCGCAGGTCCGATCGCTTGGAAGAAGAAGATGCGGATGCGGTCATCGTGGTGGGAGAGTTGGAGATTGACACAGAGCGAATTACCGTGAAAAAGGGAGAGAAAGTGATTGAACTAGCCAAGAAGGAGTTTGAATTACTCAACTTGCTAGTCTCCAAGCCTGGGAAAGTATTCTCAAGAGAAGAGATTTTCAATAAGGTTTGGGGTACCGATGTGATTGTGGGTAATCGGACTATTGATGTGCATATCCGTAAATTAAGAGAAAAAATTGGCGATACCTTCATCAAAACCATTAAAGGTATCGGATATAAATTTGAGTTCTAGATGTTAAAAAATCCTACTCCAAAGCAGATTGCCTTATTCGCGGCGCTATACATCTGCTTGGTCGTTTCTATAGTAGGAGGTGTACTATTGGGGCTAGAGTATTTGGGAGCACCTTCCTGGGTGACCTACCTTGCTATACCGCTGGTCGTATTCCTCTCCGGCTATTGGGTAACGATCTACTATTTACGCAAGTATATCTATCGCAAGATCAAACTGATCTACAAGACTATCCATAAACATAAACGATCTCCCGAGGAGAAGACCAATTCTATTGATGTTACCTCAGACATCATAGGAGAGGTAGAAAAAGAAGTAGAGGAGTGGGCCTTGACTAGGGAAGCCGAGATCAATAAACATAATGCTTGGGCGGAATATCGCCGGAAGTATATTGGAGATATTTCTCACGAATTAAAGACCCCTATTTTTAATATCCAAGGATACTTGCATACCCTGCTGGACGGGGCGATGCATGACAACGAGATCAATCATTCCTTCCTGAAGCGTGCAGCTAAAAATGTGGAACGCTTGCACACCATTGTGGAAGACCTGAGTGCCATTTCCCGATTGGAAACGGGTAACTTGGTCTTAGATACCGTTTCCTTTGATATCAAGGAGTTGACCCAGGAGGTGTTTGAAGACCTTGAAATCAAAGCCGATCAAAAGGATATTACCTTAGCCTTTAAAGAAGGAGCCGACCACAACTATCGAGTAAGAGCGGACATTGATAGCATCAGACAAGTCCTCACCAATCTCCTCCACAACTCCATCAAATACGGCAAGGGAAGTGGCCGCACCAAGGTAGGCTTCTACGATATGGATTCTAACATCCTGATCGAAGTGGCTGACAATGGGATTGGCATTGCGCCAGAACACCTCGACCACGTTTTCGATCGTTTTTATCGGGTAGATAAAAGCCGTTCCAGGGCACAAGGTGGTTCCGGCTTAGGGCTATCAATCGTGAAGCACATTATTGATGCTCATAAACAAACCATCAATGTGCGCAGTGCCAATAACCTAGGTTCTACCTTTGGATTTACCTTGGAAAAGGCTTAAGCGAGAGAAGCGCACGTAATTAAAAAGGTTGACAGAAAGGCAAGACCGTAGGATATTAGGTAAATCATTCTTCTAGGCTGCAGGCTTGACTTATCTTAGCAATGAGCATGAGCAGCACCACCATTCTGCCCATTACCCATCGAAAAATATTGGGTCTACTCTTACAGTTTATTTACCCCTCATTCCTTACTTTTGCGCTCACAAGCAATTTAAAACAATGATTACAGTAGCGGATGTATTTGTTAAGTATGGTGATCGAGTCCTGCTGGATCATATCAACCTGGTTATTCAAGAACGAGATAAGGTAGGTTTAGTAGGAAGAAATGGAGCCGGTAAGTCCACGCTTTTGAAAATCATTGCTGGAGATATTGGTTCCGATGGGGGGAGAGTGACCCGACCTTCTGAAAGCTCTCTGGGTTTTCTCCATCAGGAAATGAATTTGCCCAAAGGAAAAACTGTCCAGCAGGAAGCGCTGACGGCTTTTGGTGATGTGAAGGCCTTGGAGAAAAGGATAGAGGAACTTAATGAGGAAATTGCGGAACGTACAGATTATGAAAGTGCTGGCTATACTAAACTCTTAGAAGAATTCTCGGAAGCGAATGACCGTTTTCAATTACTTGGTGGCGCTTCCATGGAAGCTGAAGCGGAAAAGGTGTTGAAGGGATTGGGATTCAAGTCGACAGATATGGAGCGGCTGACCGATGAATTTAGTGGTGGCTGGCAGATGCGGGTGGAGTTGGCAAAAATGCTCTTGCAAAAACCCAACTACCTGCTACTGGATGAACCGACTAACCATCTGGATATTGAATCCATTATTTGGCTAGAAAACTTCCTGAAGGATTACCCCGGTGCTGTAATCATCATATCTCACGACAAGCAATTTCTAGATAATACCACTAAGCGTACCGTTGAGGTAGAGTTGGGACAGATCTATGATTACAAGGCGCCCTATAGTGATTTTGTCGCTCTACGTGCAGAGCGTAGAGAAAAGATGCAAGCGGCTTTTGATAACCAACAAAAGGTAATTGCACAGAAAGAGAGAACTATCAATCGCTTTATGGCGAAGGCGACCAAGACCAAGATGGCGCAGTCCATGAAGAAGCAGTTGGATAAGATCGAGCGTATAGAAATTGCGGCGGAAGACACAGAAGGGATGAATCTACGATTCCCGCCAGCACCTCGCTCTGGACAAATCGTATTGGAAGCCAAAGAATTGGACAAAAGCTATGGTCAGCTAAATGTTCTGGATAAGGTAAACATCAAGCTAGATAGAGGAGATCGAGTCGCTTTTGTAGGGCAGAATGGACAAGGTAAAACGACGCTGGCCAAGATCATCATCAAGCAATTGGAACGCACGGGAGGAGAATTTACACTAGGGCACAATGTACAAATTGGTTACTATGCCCAGAACCAGTCCGACACGCTCCAACCTAAGTTGACATTGCTGGAAACCATGGAGCAAGCTTCTCCCCCAGAAATGCGCACACAGCTGCGTAATATTCTCGGTGCCTTCCTTTTCAGTGGTGAAGATGTGGATAAGAAGGTTACTGTACTGTCTGGAGGGGAACGGGCGCGTCTAGCTTTAGCCTGTCTACTCCTAAAGCCCTTCAATCTACTGGTACTGGATGAACCTACCAATCACCTAGATATTATCTCCAAGGATATTTTGAAGAGGGCCCTACTGGAATTCGACGGTACCTTGGTGGTCGTCTCGCACGATAGAGATTTTCTAGCTGGGCTGACTACTCGAACTATTGAATTTCGAGATCGGCAGTTATTCGACCACATTGGAGATGTCAATGCTTTTCTGGAAAAACGAGCGCTGGCTGATATGCGTGCCGTAGAAATGAGTACAAAGAAGGCAGCAGCGGTCACAGCTGAAGCTGCGGCTCAACCAAAAGTGGAGTTATCGTACGAAGAAAAGAAGCGACTCACCAGGGCTGTTCAAAATGCCGAAAGACGCATCGAAAAGCTAGAACAAGAGATTACTAAGATCGAGTTAGATATGGCAGATCCTTCCTTTTACCAGTCTCCTGATGCTGAAAAGACGATGGAAAAATACAAAGGGAAGAAACAGGATTTAGAAACTGCCTACTCGGAATGGGAAGAGGCCCAAGAGGTATTAGACAACTCCTTAGGAGGCTAGTGTTCCGCTAGCCTGGTCTCAATGTTTTTTTCTCCGTAGGCTTCTCGCCAAGCCAGTATTCCGCCCAATAAGTTCTGCACATTTTCAAAACCATTATCCAAGAGTAAGTTGGTCGCTTTTTTACTGCGTTGACCACTCCGACAATGCACAATGATGCGTTGCTCTTTATTAAGTTGAGCAAGCACATTTTCAAGGGTATTTAGCGGTATCAGCTTTCCACCCATCTGATCTGCTTCGTACTCATAAGCTTCTCTTACATCAAGTAGTAAGAAATCCTCTTGACTTTCAGCCAGATCATATAGGGCTTGTACACTGAGATCAAAAGCATTCACCGCTTCCTGCGGCTTCGGTACCCCACAAAACTCTTCGTAATCAATTAACTCCTTGATTTCAAGCTTTGGATTGATCGGGAATTTCAAAACGCGGGTACTGAAGGCAGCTGCGTCGAATAGAAACAGACGTCCGCTTAATGGTTCTCCCACACCCGTTAGCACCTTGATAACTTCACTGGCTTGTAAACTCCCAATGATACCTGGCAGCACACCTAATACGCCGCCTTCGGCACAGTTAGGAACCATGTCTGGCGGTGGTGGCTCTGGGAATAGATCTCGATAATTTGGTCCGCGACTTCCATCCGCTTTATTTAGGTTGAAGACGGATACTTGTCCCTCAAATCGGAAAATACTAGCATAAACATTGACCTTTCCTGCTAGTACACAAGCGTCATTTACCAGATATCGAGTTGGAAAGTTATCGGTGCCATCAGCAACCACGTCGTATTGTGAGACTAGCTCCAAGGCATTATCTCTGGTAAAGGCCTGTTGATAAACCTCTACCTCGATGTGTGGATTTAAAGCCAAGATGCGCTTTCTGGCCAATTGAGCCTTTGACTCACCGACGTCTGCCAAGGTATATAGTACTTGACGCTGTAAGTTACTGGTATCTACGACATCAAAATCTACGATACCAATTTTTCCTACACCGGCAGCAGCCAGATAAAGCAAAACAGGACTCCCTAGTCCTCCTGCACCGACAACTAGTACCTTGCTTTGCTTCAACTTTTCCTGCCCCTCTAAACCAAATTCAGGGATGGCAAAATGTCGAGCATATCGATTCAATTCTTCCTTGCTAAAGCTATATCCTTCCATCTGATAAGATCTTATTGATAAGGTAGTTTGACTTCCGTGGACCTTGATTCTATCTAGGTATTGGTATTGACTCGACTTGTAGCGGCTACGACACTATACAAAAAATGCTTATTTGTCGAGCGACAAATATAAATTTTAATTAACTTTGTTGAGTCTACATACCAATCGCTATACAAAATTGAACAAGCAAGTTAACTAAGAGTTTTAACATCCCTTAATCCTTTGAGCGTATGAGAGTCTCATTACCTACCAATTTCCAACAAGCCTATTCGATTCCTAATTTGCATCGGACCGGTTGACGAAAGTGCAACCAGGACCTACCAAAACCGATTCCCAAAAACAGCAAATTACAATCCCATGAAAATAGGCCTATTGGCGTTAGCCGATCGGAGATCGAGCGGCTTACTATTACTTTTGATATGTTCCCTCTATCCGATCTTTGGGCACTCGTCAACTAAGAACTTTGCTGAGCTTCCAGCAATGGATCCACCTCAATTTAAGATCCCTGGTGAGTTTTCAGCTCCTTTCGATGCTTTACTCAACAATATTCCTGATGCGGGCTTAGACTTGAACAATGACGGTACAATTGACATCGTCAAGCCCTGTTCTTGTCGACCTCATGATCCCACCCCTAATGGTACCAATAATGATGAACGATTTTTTGATGACCAATTGGTGGTGGCAACGGGTATTTCTGGTCAAATTTGGCAAGTGAGTTTCGCCGACAATCTATATCATCCGTTATCACAGTCTCCGATTGCAGTGGGTACACCTTTAGAAGAGATAGGAAATACCGGTATCTATGTTCTAAAGGTGATTCATCAGGAAACCTTGCGTTATCGGGCAAGGGTGACTAGTCCCGCTTACCCCGATGAAGAATTCGGCACTATATTCAATACCTGCTTTTACCCAGATGCAGAAATATTAAATCTAGATACTTTCTATTGTGAATCTGATCCCAGCTTTTTCCTGCAAGGGAGGGCGACCTCCGCTGCAGATGGCAATTTGCTGCCACTACCTTCAGAAGAGACTTTCTGGACCATCCGAAGACTAGCAGACAACCGAGTTTTTGCTGAACGCGAATTTGATCCGGGGCAACTAGGCGGGGGAGATTTCTTAGTCCAATACACCTTTGTCATGGCGGACAATGCCAATGATGCAGACAACAATACGGGTTGTTCTACCACCGTTGAACAGGAAGTATATATCCGTCCTACCCCGACACTAGTCTGCAATGGGTTGCTCAACGTACCGATCAATCCGAACACATGCGAAGTACACATTACTCCTTCCATTGTACTAGCCACAGATATCACAACCGAACTTCTTTACACGGTCACCATCACCGATGAGAATGATAATCCAGTCCCCAACCCGGTTCCTGGTACCTATGCCAATCAACTATTAACGGCCAGAGTTACGGACGAATGCACAGGACTTTTTTGTACATCTGGTCTCCGCTTATTCGACAATAATGCACCGATTTTAAGCATTCCTCCTGACACCACCCTGAGCTGTACCGGTAATCCGGATCCATCAGTGACGGGCATTGCAGTGGGATCTGACTGTGATGAAATAACGGTGACTTATATAGACAATGAAATAGAAGACGAGTGTGGCGTACCACGTATCCGAATTGAAAGAACCTGGACAGCCACTGATTTGACGGGGAACACGGTCAGCGATACGCAAATCATCGGTATTGAACGGGGGGATCAAAGTGATTTTATCTTTCCAGATGATATCGTGGTCACCTGTGCCGAATACCTGGAAGACCCTAGGATTACAGATCCTGGTTATGAATACGCTGGATTACCTACCAACCTTGATGTAGAGAATTGTGGGTTCATTTATACCTTTAGTGATGATACCATCGGCCTCTGCGGGGATAACTCGAACAACTTTGTCATTATCCGAGAATGGCTATTTTTAAGCAGTTGTGGTTTTGAAATATACACCCAGGATGCTGAAGGGAACGATAATGTTCAAGTCATCACGGTGGAGGATCGAACAGCACCCGAAATAGCTGCGACAGCCTTTACTGTAGGAGCCAATGTTTCTCAACAGAGTAATGCTGCTGGAGTCTGTAGTTCTACCGGCTTTATCCCGCCCCCAGTCGTGAGTGATGCTTGCAATAATGGTTTCTTTAGAATCATTACGCCGCTAGGAGAAGCAGACTTTGCCAATGGAACAGATCACAGTGCAGGTGGAACTATACCTGCTCCCGGCTTAGGTTTGGGAACCCATACCATAACCTACGAAGCCTGGGATGAATGCGGTAACACCTCCACCCTTGATGTTGAAGTTACAGTGATTGATGATCAAGTGCCTTTTATGATCTGTAATAATCAAATTACCGTTACCCTCGATTTCGCTGGTAATGGAATTCTTTTACCGGATCGTATTGACGAGGGAAGTAGAGATGAATGCTGTACGGATGTTAGCAAGATCAAATTATTGGAAGAACCCGATACAGAATTTCGGGACCAGATCACTTTTTATTGTACAAATGATACCATAAATGCCGTACTACGACTTTGGGATTGTGCTGGGAACTTCAACAATTGTGAAGCGACTGTAATTGTGGCAGACCCAATCCCTCCAGTAGTAATCAGCCAGCCTGAGGATGTCTTCCTCACTTGTCAGGAAGAGTTTGATAATTATTTTCAAGCAGACTATGACGCCCCGGAATTTGGAGACAACTGTTCCTTTACAGTGGATTTTAGTGCAGCAGAAGAGATTGATGAATGTGGTAAAGGCCGACTGACCAGGACCTGGACGGCCATAGATAATGAGCGTAATCCTCCAACCATTGTTACCCAAAATGTAGAACTAGAAATTGTAAATAACTATTGGATTAACCTACCTAGGGATACTACGGTTGATTGTAATGGGATAAGTTTTCCAGATCTGCGTACTACTGCCTTGGCCTGTGATAATATCATGGCTACCGTTACGGAGGAGCCTTTTACCTTACCGGGGGGAGAGGCTTGCTATTACATTCGCCGAACCCACACGATTACTAACCTTTGCAATTTTGATGGCAATCCTAACCCTATGGAGTTGGAACGTCTAGATCCTTCTGAAGATGCCTTTGGAAGCTCTGAGGGGTACGCGCTAAGATCTGATGGAACTACCCTTTTTAAAGTAACGAACCAAGGAAGCACACCGGTTGGCCCGTCTACCGGGAACTATCGATACGTACAGATTATCGCGGTAGTAGATGATGAGCCTCCACAATTGGATGCTCCACCGCGTGATCCGTTCTGTACGCCTGAATTATCGGTTTCTGCGGACTGCCTTGGGCCGGTAAGCTTTGATTTGAGCTTGACGGATAACTGTTCCTCGGAGATTGAGATTATCTATAGTTTGGTCCTAAACAATGAAACTACCCTTCCGGATACCTACGGTACCTTGAATCGGGGGGATAGCGTGTATCGTTTGGAGGGAGATTACCCGGTGGGATCTCATTCTATTTTTCTAACGGTATTTGATGATTGTTCCAATCCTGTACAATATACTTTACCTTTTGAAGTCCAGGATTGTACAGCGCCTGCCTTGGTCTGTCCGGAGCAGACCATGGTGGAGATTCCTCCCGTTACAGAGATGTTGACGATCGACCCCTTGGATATCATTCAATCTGTCCAGGAAAACTGTTCTGCTGTTGATCTGTCTTTTTCTATGGATATGTCTGTGGACAGTCTAACCTTTACCTGCGATGATGAAGGGATGGATTTTGTAACGGTTTATGCCATAGACGAAGTGGGCAATGGGGCAGAATGTAGTGTTCAACTTGAAATAACGCCACACGAAGATGCCTGTATTCAATTTGGGGGAATTTGTGGAGTAGTGGCCAAAGTGGATGACGAACCCATTGCGGGAACTACGGTTCAATTATCAGGAACTGTAGTAGCTGAGGAGGTTACTTTAGTAGATGGTCAATTCTGCTTTGAAGATGTGCAACTGGACCAAGTGTATAAATTGAGGCCATCCAAAGATGATCGGCCTAGCAATGGAGTTTCCACCTTCGATATTGTTTTGATTTCTCGGCATATTATTGGCATGAATCCACTGGATTCTCCCTATAAAATTCTTGCTGCGGATGTGAACCGATCCAATACGGTGACTACCTTGGATATTGTGAAGATTAGAAGATTGATTCTGGGAATTGATGATCGCTTTCCAGAAAGTCCTTCCTGGCGATTTGTACCGGCGAATCATGAATTCACCAACGCTACCCAACCCTTCGCAGATCCCATACCAGAAGAACTAATATTTACCCTCACTAATGCGGATACAACTTTCAATTTTGTCGGTATTAAGGTGGGAGATGTGAATTTCAATGCCTTACCGAATTGACGTAATTGTGGTGTTTTATTGACAAATACCTTCGAAATACAAAAAAAAAACAGATATTTGATTTTTTAATCGGTTTTTGGGATGGCCTCTCTTCATATTATGAAGGGGGGCTTTTCATTAACTGATGCACCCCTTATTTTTTCCGCCTTTTTATTTCCCTTAGGGAACCATACATAATGGTTTTTCGGTTAGGCATGACATGTCTATTTATCAACTTACCCAAATCGGAGAATTTCATGAAAACCATTGTGAAGATTATGTATTAGCTCAGTCCATTGGTTCTGATCGCCAGCTTTTGGCAGTTTTAGATGGTTGTAGTATGGGAGAAGAAAGCTTCTTTGCTTCTGCCTTGTTGGGCCATATCCTTAAGAAGATTGCCAAGCAGGCCTATTTTCTGGAGGCCCATCATACCACAGCTAAACAAACTTTAGCGGAACAATTGCCGACTGTACTGAAGCAATTATTTACCGAGCTAAGATCAGTCAAGAATCAACTTTACTTGGATACCAATCAGCTTCTTTCCACCTTAGTAGTAGCAATTGTGGATGAAAAAAATGCCGAAGCAGAAGTCGGCATCTTTGGGGATGGTCTGGTGGTTGCCAATGGAGTGTATTGGGAATATGATCAGGATAATCGACCTGATTATCTTGCCTATCACTTAGCAACAGATTTTGAGGAATGGTGGGAGAAGCAAGAGCAATTACTATCTATTTCTGATCTTAAGGATCTGAGTCTAAGCACAGATGGCATCCTTTCCTTTAGAAACTTTGAGGCCCAGGTTTACCTAGACCCTTTGAGGGCTATTGATGATCTTTTGATTAATAGCACCAATTTACAAAATGAGCGGATGCTAGTGCTGCAGTTAAAGCAATTGCAGGATGAAACAGCGGCTTGTCCGGGGGATGATCTGGGTATGGTCAGAATAATCCTTTAGCAAAAAAATACCGAAACCACTTGCATGGCTTCGGTATATATACTCAAACTCCAGTATTTTCTACTCTTTTATAGGCGAACAATGCGCCGATGGGCAATCACTTGTCCCATTCTAATTCGCAAGGTGTAAATGCCTGCAGGTTGGGCTTTAAGGGAAATGCGATGGGCTCCTTCCTTAATGGTTCTAAGTAAATTACCAGCACTATCCATAACATCTACCTGATCAATGGTAACCCCATATTTGTTCCAGATTCTGACTTCATCATGGGTAGGATTCGGGGACAGAACTAAGGATTTTAGTAAATCGAGCTTTGGTACGTCTTGGAACCTTTGAATGATCAAGTCACTGGATTCGGTGAAGATCGGGATGGTATCCAAGCTTGCTGTTACAGCCAAGGGGGCTGCGACGTTGATTGGCGTGGAAGTTAGCCCTGCAATGTCATCGATAATTCCAATCAAGGAGGCTACCGGTCCGTTGCCAAACAATTCCTGTGGCCCTATTCGACTTAGTGCTATATAGATTTCTCCGTTGGCGGCTTCCGTCTTGTCGAGGGTTAAGAGGTCCTGGTTCACGTCCCCTAGCCAGCTATTAGAAAAATCTAAGCTTATGCTTTCTGGCCGAATTACCTCAGGGTCAAATTGGATCGTGAAAGCAATCCCATGGATTCCTTCTACAGGTAGGGTAGGAGTCCCCAAGACCACGGGTAAGTTAAATGCCTGTCCAACAGGCCAACCGTCAGTCGGGGTTTCGACAAAAAGTGTCGGGTTGTTGGGCGTAGCTTCAATCGGTTCAAAGGGCGTGACTTCCCCTCTAGTCTGCAAAAAGTTATCTAGGATAGCTTGCCGGTCCATTGGCTCGATGAGGCCGTTCCCATCCGTATCAGCGTGCTTGTAGTTTAAGCCATTAGCAAAGCTCAACTCCCAAGGCGCTGCTGGGATACCCTGCCACGCTGTACTTTCATTATCTCTTATTGGTCCTTGTGCACCCTGTGCAATTCCTAAGGGCAGAAGGTCGAAATGAGTTACAATATTATCGGTATCGATATCTCCAGGCCAGACTTCCTCACTGCCTAAGGTCAAACAGAAATTGTCTACACTCATTTTACCGTCAACGCCAAATAATAGAAGATTCACATTTCCAGTAAAGGTAATAGTACCCATATTGGAATCATTTTCATCTGGACTAACGGCAGCGGTGATACCCGGAGCAACTACACTAGGCAAATCAGTTGGATGCGCAACTTCAATCAACGCAGCATCATTCACAATTAGTGTGAATTGATTTCCATCAAAATAATAGTCGACAGTTAATTCTTCCACAGCAGCATCCAATTCGTCAAAACCAACTATTACTTCAGCGCCATCCAGTACCATCATTTGCCCTTGCGCCAAGGTGAAGTTCGGGAAGATGGAAGGATACTCTACTAGATGGATGAAGCAGTCACAACTGGAACCTATACTGAATTCTAGTCCTCCTTCCTCTAGAATTACATCCCCTGCCTCATAGCCAGTCAAAGGACCATATGAACCTGCCTCCGCTTCTTCCAAGCTAATGCACTCAGCCAACTCGCAGGACTCGAAAGTAAACTCGCCCGAAGTACTACAGAACAAGCTTTCGTCAGTAACCTGGAAATACCAGTCCGTCTGATTGACTCCATTTAAGGGACCTAAGGTGAGGTATAGATCTTCATAGGCATATTGGGCACTGGTAAGATCTCCGTTAACGGGGCCATATACCACCGTGAAAGAGTCCTGGGTATTGATAGGCACAAGGTTTAGATCTACTTGGAAGGAACCATCTTCCTCACATGGATGTGCTTCTACCACCAAATCTCTTAGATTACAGCAGGGTACACTAAAGTCTAGAGTTTGGCCACAATCAGGATTCTCCTTATCTACTACGGCAATACTAGAAGCAGTTGCTAGGTCCAAATCAAGGTCTAGTGATAAGGGCAAGGCTTCATAAGAGAAACTTTCATAGATTTCCCCATCAAATAGTAGATAGAAGGATTCGCTGGACGGTTCCGAAGCGATGAAGTCTAGGTTTAAGGTAAAGTAGCCACTGTAGTCATCACATTGTACGGAATAACTTAAGTCTTTTATTTCACAGCTAGGGCAATCGATAGGACCGAGTGTTGTGAAGGTGCTACAGGAAGGATCCTCATTGCTGATTACTATAAATTCCAATTCTCGTTCCGGATTACCTTCAATAGGGCCAATGGTGATATACGAACCATCGTATTCGAAGGAGCCGTAATTTTGCCCATTACCTCGTACGGTGAATCCCTGACTACCGATATTGTCAGCTTCAAATCCTAGATGTACTTCAAAGCTACCATCTACACATTCCTGTGGCTCT
The DNA here is from genome assembly GCA_013214355.1 of Saprospiraceae bacterium. Taxonomy (GTDB): domain Bacteria; phylum Bacteroidota; class Bacteroidia; order Chitinophagales; family Saprospiraceae; genus DT-111. The sequence goes on from JABSSL010000018.1 coordinate 94,787, forward strand.
GCCCACACCTCACTTATTCTGCATTGTGTTTCACAGTCTAAGGGGCCAAATTCTAGATATCCGAAGCAGGAAGGATTGGCAATATCAAGAATGAGGATATCTACAATATTCTGACCATCACCGGGAAAGGGGCCGATCGTGACAAATGCTTCGTCGTAGCTATAGGGGCCAAAGATGGCTCCATCTCCATAGACATAATAACCGAGTGGGCCTGTATTGGAGGATTGGAAGGCGACATCTAACAGGTATGTATCGCCATCGCAATGGTGTGCCTCTGCAATGACCTCACTAATGTTGCATTCTCCTGTATCATCACAGGGTGTTAAGGCTACTTCTACGATCTGATGACATTCCAAATTGCCATTTTCGGCAACCTTGACCGTAAGATTATTGGTGCCTGACTCCGGGAGGTAATTGGATACGCTAATGGGACGTTGTTCAAGGCTGTAAGTATCATACAATTCTCCCTGGATAAAGAGGTCAAAGAGATTGTTAGTATTACCTTCTACTCCGAATTTGATTTTCAGATCATAGGCATAGCCAGCACTAGTGAGTGCACAGGCCAAAATATCTACCTCTAGATTACTAATTTCGCAATTCCCTCCGCTGGGCTGACAGGGGTACTCCACCTCGATGGTCTTGCAACAATCTGGACTTTCGTAGTCGCAAATCTGGATGACATCCGTACCACTTTCATTAGCAGAAAAACCTATTTGTACTTCGCTTCCTGAGGAAGGATATTCGTAGTAAAAACTTTCACCAGCACTATTTGTGGCTTTAAATTTATGGCTCAGGCCTTGACCTTCAATGGAGATAAGAGCGAGATATTCAGTTCCGCTGGCATTGCAATCTATATCCCAAACGCTCACGTTTTCTATCACACAATTAGAGGTCGCACATTCGCCAGTTGCCACTTCCGTTACAGCTTGACAATCCGGATTGTCGTTCTCAAGTACTTTGAACCAGAGGTTATCCGGATTACCTTCAGGGACGTACCCAGAAACGGTAATCGGCAATTGTTCAAAAGGATAAGATTCGATCAGTCCTTCTCTTCCGTAAAGGTCAAAGAATTCATTAGTTGTACCACTGGCTTGGAAGTTGATTTTGACGTCATAGGCTATTCCGGCATCGGTTTCATAGCATTCCAGGATATAGGCTTCCAGTCCATTGATTTGGCATTCCATGTTGGGCTGACAAGGATACTCTAGCTCTAGCACATAGCAGCAACCCTCGATTTGCGAATCACAGATTTCAATCCGATCCGTACCACTTTCTCTGGTGGAGAAACCTATCTCAATTTCATGACCCGCTGGGGGGTATTCTCCGTAGAATACCTCTCCCAATGCGTTGGTGGCCTTGAATTTATTGCTTAGTCCTTGACCTTCCATGGAGACTATAGCTATGTACTCAGTACCCGTTGCGTTACAGTCAATCTCCCAGAGCGTGACATTTTCAATCGCACACGCAGTAGCTTGACATTCGCCTGTAGCAACCTCTGTGACCGCCTGACAGTCTGGATTATCGTTTTCTTCCCTGACTTTAAACCAGAGATTGTCTGGATCGCCTTCAGGAACATATCCCAAAAGGGTGATGGGTAATTGGTCAAAACGGTAGGTGTCAATAAATCCTTCTCGGCTGTGAAGGTCAAAAAACTCGTTGCTCATTCCACTAGGCTCAAAGTTGATCTTTACATCATAAGCTATTCCGGCGCTGGTTTCGTAGCAATTCAGAATGGTAGCTTCAAAATCGTTGANTNGACATTCGGTGCTTTGACACTCGCCGGTGGCAACTTCTGTGACTGCCTGACAGTTTGGATTGTCGATTTCTTCCCTGACTTTAAACCAGAGATTGTCCGGATTGCCTTCAGGAACATATCCCGAAAGGGTGATGGGTAATTGGTCAAAACGGTAGGTGTCAATAAATCCTTCGCGGCTGTGAAGGTCAAAAAACTCATTGCTCATACCGCTAGGCTCAAAGTTGATCTTTACATCATATGCTATTCCTGAATTCGTTTCGTAACACTCCAGAATAGTAGCTTTCAAATCATTAAACTGGCATTCCTCCGTGGGGGCGCAAGGATATTGAACCCAGAAGCTGTAGCAGCAAGAAGGATCCTGGTAATCACAAATGGTTACTAGATCTACGTTGTTGGGGAGTGGTTCAAAACCGATTTCAATCCGCTGCGTGATGGGATCTTTTACCACCAAATAGCTCAAACCCTGGCTATTGCTTACTCGGAGCGTATCGCTGGTATTTTGGCCTTGTATGGCCACTAGAGCTATGTATTCCGTTCCTAGTTCGTTGCATCCCACCTCTTCAACCTGCGCTTCCAATTGACAAATTTCTTCGCATGGGGCCAATGGAATTTCTATCTCACGACAACAGCCCTCGTCCCCATCTTGACAAATGGTATACACGAAGGCATCAAGCCCTTGGGTATTGGGGACTTGGGATAGACTAATCGGGAGTTGGTTGTACTGATAAGAGCTGATTAGTTCTTCGGCTTGATATAGTTTGAAACTGGATTCCTGTTCTCCGTCGTACAGGAAATTTAGTTGTACATCATACTCATAGTACAGGTTGGGATGTTGTTGGCATCCCGTTATACCTGCACTGACATTATAGATAGGGCAGGTATCCCAACAGATATTATCGAGGCCAAATTCTTGTCCTCCGATTAAAAGCGTTTTGATATCGCCTTCGAAGCATAGCATGCCTGTCGAAAGGAATTGATTGTCGCCAACCGGAGGCTCAATCCTAAGTGTAACGCCAGGTGCGATTTCTTGAGGCGCCTCTCCCAGGTGATTCAATACCACGATAGGGGAGCCATTCACGGATATATTTTCTTCTCCTCCGCCGTCAAAGTAGGCCATACATACCCTTCTAACAGGTTGCTCCAAGGCCGTGAAGTCAAAAAGTAAGTTGATATTGCTGACGAAGAGAGATTTTCCATCCGCGAGCTCAAAATCATTAAAAAGCGATTCGTAGACGGTGGCATTCCAGAAGTCCGTGCTTCCGTCAAAATACTGGAAAGGTTCAAGCGTGACCTTTACGTCCCCTTGGATGAAAGCCACACTTCCAGGTTCATCGCCACTTCCTCGACCGAAATTCTGTTCTACCTCAAATTCCTCAAAAGTGACACAATTGTTTTCTTGAGCCTGGATTGCGTATAGGCTGACAAGGAAGCAAAGGCTAAGTAATATTCTTTTGGGATTGATAATCATTTAATGGTTCTGTTTTCTGTTCTTGAAATCTAGTGCTTGCAGGGATCAACCATGAGAATCCAATACTTGTGAGATTTTAAGCGGAAAATACAACTATTCCGAATGGCATTGAATAGTAAAAAAATCTCATATCTGCTCCCTTTGCACTACAAAGCTGCCTTTTATTACCCCATTTTGGAAAAACATTATTGTTGTTTTTTTGGGAAAAAATAACTATTTTTACACTCAATATGAGGTGTAAAGTATTGATTATTAACATATTTTAAGATTTAATTTTTTGGGTATTTCTTATGATAGATAATAAATTAACTAAATTGTTATCTACACTTTCTAGGAAAGAATTCACTCGTTTTAGAGAATTCGTGCACTCTCCCTATTACAACAAACACAAGGAAGTCAAGGCGCTCCTCGATTACTTTGATAAGATTTACCCAAAATTTGATGAGCGAAATTGCCATAGAAAGAAGATTTTTAAAAAAATTTTTCCCGGGGAGGACCATGATCAAGCAAGGCTTGCTATCGTCTTTACCTACACGCAACGTTTAATGGAGGAATTCTTAGTTTCAGAGCGTGTCAAAGAGGATAAGTATTTGAAAAACAGGTTGTTACTAAAGGATTTGCGGCAACGTAAGCAATTTAAGCTTTACGAAAGCCGATTGGGGAAAACCCAGAAAGGGCTTGAGTATCATGGCATTAGAGATAGCAGTTTTCATCAAAAGGAGTATGAATTGGCCGTAGAGGCGGATTACTTTTATACAACAATTCGTCGAAAGGGTAGGGACTTTAGTTTAGATCAGCAGTTGCGAAGCCTTGATCATTACTATCTAGCCGAGAAACTGAAGAGTGCTGTTGAAATTCAGATTCGGAGAAAGATCCTAAAGCAGGAATACCTCAATCCAATGATGAAGCCGGTTTTGGGTGCAGTTGAGGAGTATCATCACTTGTATCAAGAGGTGCCAGCGATTGATCTCTATTATCGGATTTATCTGATGATCACGCAAGAGGATACGTATTACTACTTTGATGCACTAAAAACTTTACAGGCTAAGGAGCGTTATTTTCCGAAAGAGGAATTAGCTACGATTTATAATTACTTTCAGAATTATTGCATCGGTCAAATCAACGGCAATAATCCCTCCTTTCTCAAGGAGATTTTCTTGTTGTATCAATTACAACTACAACAAGAGCTGATCATCGATGAAGGGTATTTATCCGATTTGCATTACAAGAACATTGTGACTACAGGTATTCGTCTGCAGGAATTAGATTGGGTGAAGACCTTTATCGAGCAGTACCGAATGTCCTTGCGTCCAGCCGTTAGGGAGAATGCCTATTCGTTTAATCTAGCCTCTTATTATCATGCGGTGGGGAAATACGATGAGGTCTTGGCCTTATTGCAAGAAGTGGCATACAGTGACTTCAGATATAATTTAGGGGCAAAAGCATTGCTCCTTCGGACCTTTTACGAGCAGGGGTCATTTGAGGCATTGTACTCTTTAGTGGATTCATCTCTGCAATTTTTGCACCGAAATGAGCATTTGGCGGATGCCCGCCGAACGGGTTATTCCAACCTATTTCGGCTAACGAGAAGAGTAGCTCAACTGAATGGCAATTGGGCGTACTGGTCTGCCGATAAGCAGCACCGAGAATGGCAGCGTCTGCAAGGAGAGATAGAAGAGGCGAAAGCTATATTTAATAAAGCTTGGTTAGTGCAACAGCTTGAAAAACTGAAAACTGGATTAACTGATTGAAAAAGAGTATCTTTGCATCGAACGTAACCGATTGAATGTGACAACGTATAATAATTTCGTTAAATTATTGTTATATCTTTGCACATCGATGTAATTAAAGGAAAAAACGTTCACTATGAAGACATTTCCCATGCGAAAAAAACTAAATACGTTATTAAACAATAGGATCATGAAACAAAGTTTTACTTATCTAGTCCTATTCTCGCTTTTGCTATCTACACCAATATTTTCTCAGTCAATTGTTAACAATGTCGAAGCGGGAACGGCGCTGTATTATGCCGATTACTTGGAAGGCAGAAGAACGGCTTCCGGGGAAGTTTTCAAGCAATCAGAACTAACTTGCGCACACAAAACTTACCCCTTTGGAACCTGGTTAAGAGTTACGCGTTTAGACAATCAGCAATCCGTTACAGTACGAGTGAATGATCGCGGACCTTTCTGTGAAGGCTGCGTTATAGATCTATCCAAGGGCGCTGCTGCCAGAATTAACTTGCTACAGGCAGGCAGGGCGGAAGTTAAGGTAGAAGCAATGGGGGTAACGCAAGCGGCTCCTACGCAAGCCTCAACCGAAGTATTGACTGCTCGAGGGGGGAATAACATTCCACAAAGTTTTAGTAATACCAGTGGGAGAATTCCTAGTTCCTACAGCAGTGTACCAAAGACTTACAGCAGTGTACCACAGAATAATACGATTAGAAGAAGAACTACCACTCAAAACAATAACTCAGGTGCCTCTACCTTGTCCAATTGGGAGCAGGACCTGAGAAATCGTACTTCTTCTCAAGTTCGACCCAGGACTTACTCCTACACCTCGCCAACTTTGAGTTCTCGTGCACCAGCAAACACCAATGCGGTGAGCGACAGAGAGTTTACTACCAAGGGGGCAGTTACTCAACGTAATGTCCCAACGAATTACTCTTGGTCACCCAATACGGCCATTCGAGGTGCTGCGACTAGCAGAACGAATACTGCTCCTAGTGCAAACACGAATGTTCCAGCCGCTGTTCCAGCTAACTATAGCTACGTGCCTAGTGCTAGTTCTGGCTACGGTGTGCAAGTAGCCTCTTATACCAACTACAACAATGCGGATAAGCGCCAACGGAGTGTCTATGCGAAAGGAATCAACAATGTATTCATCAAGCAAGGTAAGAGCCGGAATGGTGATCAGGTATTTCGTGTAGTGGTTGGACCATTTAGCGATCAAAATACAGCTGCTCAAAGTTTACGGCAGCTGAAAGGAACCTATGGATTGAAAGGCTTCGTTTGTAATCTAGCTAAATAGTATTTTCTGCTGATTCCAGTAGAGAACTACCATATAAACAGGGGCACTAACGATTCGTTAGTGCCCCTGTACTACTTAGCCATAATGCTATTTGTTCGTTTGGCAGTTCTATACGCCTTCCTCGACTTCTTTGCCGGCCTCTTGCTCTAGGCTCTGCAGGTATTTATTTAAGCGTTCCATGGGCTTGACAATGGCCACCCGACCCGAACGAACAAACTCGTAGATACCGAGCTCCTTGAGTTCATCCAACAAAGCGGTAGTTTCATGTTCATGCCCCGTTTTTTCAATGACAATGTATTCTTCCTCGATCTGTAGTATTCTAGCATTGTATTGCCGGATGAGTCGCTCTACGCTACTCGTCCCTTTAAAGATACGCGTAGGTACCTTGTACAGTGCGATTTCTTGATAAACGATCTCATCTTCCTCGTAGTAGAAGGCCTTGATCACGTCGATTTGCTTCTCCAGTTGGCCCATCAGTTTTTCAATAGCACGAGGAGCTAAGCTCACAACGATCGTGAATCGATGGATGCCGGGAATGGATGATTCCGATGTGGTTAGACTAATGATGTTAATATGGCGTCGAGTAAATACAGATACAACTCTAGCCAACAAACCTGTCTGGTTTTCGGTGAAAACCGTTATGGTATATTTTTGCTTTGATTCCATGATCTTTCAATTGATTGCTATTCAGTAGAATTAGGGTTCTAGAACAATTTCATCTACGGCTTTGCCACTGGCTACCATAGGGAAGACGTTTTCTTCCTTCTCTACTTCAACGTGTAGCAAGTAAGGTCCATCATGTGCGATCATCTCCGCTACTGCATCCTTTAGTTCCTCTGGTTTTGAGATTTTCTTCCCAGGCACTCCAAAACCTTCCGCAATCTTGATGAAATCTGGATTGACCAATTCAACGGATGAATACCTTCTATCAAAGAATAGCTGTTGCCACTGTCTAACCATGCCTAGGTAGTTGTTGTCCAATAGAACAATCTTAACACCCACATTCCATTGGGCACACATCCCTAACTCTTGAATAGTCATTTGAAAACCTCCATCTCCGATAAAGGCGACTACCTCTCGCTCCGGCTGCGCCAACTTGGCGCCAAATGCGGCTGGCAAACCAAAACCCATCGTACCGGCTCCCCCAGAAGAAACCCACTGGTTCGTAGAGCGGTAGGAGAAGTAACGAGCAGCAATCATTTGATGTTGACCAACATCGGTAGCTACTACCGCCAAACCGTTTGTCTGATCAGAAACTTCTTTAACGGCCATCCCCATCTTGATGTAACCATCTTCAGAAGGGTTGACCGCTTTATCAATTACCTTTTCTTTTTCAATTCGATAATATTCAGCAGCCTTAGCCAGCCAATCTGGATAGGTTTTTTCCTCCACCATCGGTAACAAAGACTCTAGAGCGGCTTTTGCATCCGAGATTATGGGGACATGTGCATGGACATTCTTATTGATTTCCGAATGATCAATTTCAATGTGTATCACCTTTGCTTGCTTAGCATAGGCGTCCAAGCGCCCCGTAACGCGATCATCAAAGCGCATACCAATAGCAATCAGTACATCACATTCGTTCTGCATCATATTGGGGCCATAGTTGCCGTGCATGCCCAACATCCCGATATGTAAAGGATGCTCCGAAGAGATAGAGGATAAGCCGTGAATCGTGCAAGCCAATGGGATTCCGGTCTTTTCAACAAAGGCCTTAAAGACCTCCTGGGCGTGCGCGATCTGAATACCATGACCAGCTAGGATTAGTGGACGTTCTGCCTGATTAATCAACTCAGCAGCCTGGCGTAAGGATTCCGGATCAGCTTTGGGTAGCGGTTGATAGCTACGAATAACTGGTCTAGGCGTATAGTGAAACTCAATTTCCTCCAACTGGGCGTTCTTCGTAACATCAATTACTACTGGTCCTGGACGACCGGAATTGGCGATATAAAAAGCTTTCGCGAATACTTCCGGAATTTCGCTTGCCTTAGTAATCTGAAAATTCCACTTCGTGACGGGCATGGTACAGTTGATCACATCTGTTTCCTGGAAGGCATCACTACCCAATAAGTGACTGAACACTTGACCCGTGATACAGATTAAGGGCGTGGAATCAAGAATCGCATCTCCTAATCCAGTAATGAGATTGGTAGCACCTGGTCCAGAGGTGGCCATACAGACGCCAATCTTCCGCGTCACGCGAGCGTAACCTTGGGCGGCGTGAATGGCTCCTTGCTCGTGGCGAGGTAGGATATGCCTTAATCTGTCTTGGTAATAATACAAAGAGTCATAAACCGGCATGATGGCACCGCCTGGGTATCCAAAGATGGTGTCGACGGACTCTTCAATTAAGCACCGAAGAATGGCTTCGGCTCCTGAAATCACTTCTTTTTTCTGAGGAGCTACGCTAGTCGCTGTTGCTGTCTGAGTATTGCTTTTCATGGCATTGCAATTTGCGGTTTCTACGTGATATTTGCTGAATTAGAGGAAATTACATGGCATCCGTTACACAACCTTCACTGGCTGAAGAAACGGTAAGCGCATATTTTCTGAGTGTGCCAGTGGTAGCTCTAGGAGCAGGCGTTTCCCACTTGGCTTTTCTGGCTTGAATCTCTTCTTCTGAAAGATCAACTTCCAGTTTATTATTAATAGCGTCAATCGTGATCATATCTCCATTTTCGAGCAGGCCAATCAAACCTCCTTGCTGCGCTTCTGGAGTAATGTGTCCCACCACAAAACCGTGTGTTCCACCGGAGAATCGCCCGTCGGTAATTAGCGCTACTTGTTTTCCTAAACCTTGACCCATAATGGAGGAAGTAGGTTTGAGCATTTCTGGCATACCAGGAGCCCCTTTAGGACCGCAATAGCGGATTACTACCACCTCTCCGGCGACAATTTCTCTACGTTGCAGAGCGGCATTTAAATCTGCTTCACTATCAAATACATGCGCTGGCCCACTAAATACCTCCCCTTCCTTGCCGGTAATCTTGGCTACTGAACCTTCTTCCGCTAGGTTTCCATATAGAATCTGGAGGTGCCCAGAGTTCTTGATGGGTTCGCTAAATGGCCGGATAATCTGCTGCCCTTCTTTCAGTGGCTCCACTTCAGCAAGGTTCTCCGCGAGTGTTTTACCCGTAACGGTCATACAGTCACCGTGTAGGTATCCTTCGTCCAACAAGAATTTCATTACGGCAGGTACTCCTCCTACTTGGAAAAGATCTTCCATCACATATTTTCCACTTGGCTTAAGATCGGCCAAGAATGGGGTTTTATCACTGATGCGTTGGAAGTCATCTATGGTCAACTCTACCTCAACAGATCGTGCAATGGCTAGTAAATGCAGTACTGCATTGGTCGATCCCCCTAATACCGTAATCAGAGTAATGGCATTTTCGAAAGACTTTCGGGTCATGATATCCCGAGGCTTCAGATCCATTTCCAACACCTTACGAATGGCTTTTCCAATTCGCTCACAATCCATCTTCTTGTCATCGTGATTGGCCGGTATAGATGAATTGTAGGGGAGACTCATACCTAAGGCTTCGATGGCTGAAGCCATGGTATTGGCAGTGTACATGCCACCGCAGGCTCCAGGTCCTGGGCAGGCCTTCTTGACTACTTCTTTGAAGTCCTCTGGCGTAATTTGTCCCGTATTCTTTTCGCCCAATGCCTCAAAGGCAGAGACGATATCTAGTTTCTTATCGGCGTGGCAGCCAGGGCTAATGGTACCACCGTATAAGAGGATGGAAGGTCGGTTCAGGCGACCTAGGGCAATCATAGCTCCAGGCATATTTTTATCACAGCCTACAACGGGGACAACAGCATCATACCATTGTGCTGATACAACTGTTTCAATGGAATCAGCGATCAAATCTCGAGAAGGTAGAGAATACCGCATGCCGGTTGTTCCCATGGACATCCCGTCACTCACGCCAATCGTGTGGAAGATCAAACCTACCAAATCACTCTCCCATACACCGCCCTTCACTACCTCCGCTAATCCATTCAAGTGCATATTACAGGTATTGCCTTCCCAGCCCGTGCTGACGATACCAACCTGTGCCTTTTTCATGTCCTCTTCCGTCAGGCCAATACCGTAAAGCATGGCTTGTGCGGCCGGTTGTGTCTCGTCTTGCGTTAGGTGTCTGCTGTATTTGTTCAGCTGCTTCATGTTACGTTTTATTTTCGGTATAATGAGTTGTTCATATAAAGGTAAAAGGGTGCAATTGAGAAATCGAACGAAAAAATGCCAAACTTACGAGCCTAAGTACCAGTATGGATTTTATAATTAATTGAAAAACAGCTAAAAAGGTTTAGTTGTCTTACGAATTAAAGCAGGCTTTTGGACAACTTTCAATGAATAATATGACCCTTTCCCTAAACAAAAAAGCCGTTCTCCTCAGGAAGAACGGCTTTTTTGTGAAATCTCTGATCGATTGTATCAATACCATCCTCCCTGGGGCGTCTGTCCAATAATGACGACCACAGTAATGACGATAATGATAATATTGACCACAGAAGATCTCATAAATTCTTTTGATTGATGGAACAAATGTGGATCAAAAAAATCGAAAAAACAAATTATCAATAAAAAAGTATGTAAAAAATAATTTCAATATCCATAGTCCAGCCGGAACCCAATTCGTACGCCAGCATACCATTGAGTAAGGCTAGAACTACTGTCCTCCACCTCTAATCGGGGGGTCTCATCATCTGGGTTTTCGGCTAGCGAATCCCAGGAAATACTAGGGAAATAACGCAACCCAGCCATCGGACTCACGGTCACTAGATCTGATACGCCCAGGTCGAATCCCACACCAAGTCCAATACTGAAAGCTAAGTCATCGGCTTTCAGCGTATTACCACTAAAGTCAATTTCGCTTTGTGCGAATGTCAGGCCCGGTGACACCTGCACAAAGAAGCCCTTATCAAGAGTAGGCCCTTGTTTTGAGAAAGTAGGGCAATCGCAATCTCCTTTAAAATCGAAGAGATAGATATTGGTATTGAAAAAGAAGCTGGTGAAAGTAACTTGATTGGACCAATCGGCATTATCTAGGTTCTGATTCAGTTGACTGAAGTTTAGCTCGGGCAAAAACTCCATTCGATAATTCTTTAGGCGAAACCAGTAGTCGACACCTACAGACCATCCATCACCAATTAGACTTTCCGTATTAATCCCGTTATTCGTTGGTACCTGCCAATCGGTGGCGTTGCTAAAATGATAGCTGCCCTTGACACCAAACTGAGCGGAAGCAGAGAAGGCAAATAATACACAGATTCCTAGCATGAAAACTTTTCGCATGTTGTGAGGGTTTTGTTTTGAGATCTCCCAATCCTAGCATAGGAGAAACATTTGATAGTTGTGAAGCACTAATGCATGTGCCTTTATATTGCTAATACAACGCAATAATAGCGGAAATTGTGCGTCGCTTCTTATTTTAAATTGAAAGTCAGGCGGAAATTGGAAAGCAAGGTATATCTTTGCGTCGCCAAAAAAATAGTGGATGAAGACCAAAACACTGAGGAAAGATAAGGTAAACGTAATCACACTAGGTTGTTCGAAGAACTTGGTGGATTCGGAGAATATCATTACCCAATTGAAAGGGAATGATTACGAGGTGGTGCATGATAGTAATGATGAAGATGCAAATGTAGTCATCGTTAATACCTGTGGATTTATCGATTTGGCTAAGGAAGAATCTGTCAATACGATCTTGCAATATGCTGAGGTGAAAAAGGAAGGAGGCATCGATAAATTGTATGTCACAGGATGTTTATCTCAACGGTACAAAGATGATCTTGAGGTGGAAATCCCCGAAGTAGATGCCTACTTTGGCACCTTGGAACTCCCGTCTTTATTGGCCAAGTTGGAGGCAGATTATCAGCACGAATTGATTGGAGAGCGCTGGATTTCTACTCCGCAACACTATGCCTATCTCAAGATCTCTGAGGGCTGTAATAGAACTTGTTCTTTTTGTGCTATTCCGCTGATGAGAGGGAAGCACGTGTCCAAGCCAATTGAGCGTTTGGTAAAGGAAGCGGAAAATCTGGCTCGACACGGCGTGAAAGAGCTGATGCTAATTGCTCAGGAGCTTACGTATTATGGTCTTGATATCTATAAGAAAAGAGAACTTCCGAAACTCCTGCACGCTTTGGCGGATGTGGAGGGGATCGACTGGATTCGACTCCATTATGCCTACCCCAGTAAATTTCCTACGGAGGTTTTCGAAGTAATGGCGGAGCGACCAGAAATCTGCAATTATCTTGATATGCCACTTCAGCATGCGAATGATGATGTACTGGCTAGGATGAGAAGACAGATTACGAAGAAAGAAACAATCGAATTGGTAGAGAAAGCAAGACTCATAGTACCCGACCTTACCTTAAGGACTACTATGCTAGTAGGCTTTCCTGGAGAAACGGAACAAGAATTCCAAGACCTTTGCCAGTTTGTAGAAGAGATGCAGTTTGATCGACTGGGTGTGTTCCAGTATTCACACGAAGAAGATACCATCGCACATGCTTTGGCGGATGATATCCCCGCGGAAATAAAAGCCGAAAGAGCTAACGCTTTAATGGAGATTCAACAGGATATTTCCTGGGGGAAGAACCAGGCCAAAGTCGGCAGAACCTTTAAAACCTTATTCGATCGCAAAGAAGGAGAGTACTTCATCGGCAGAACCGAGGGAGATTCTCCAGAAGTCGATAATGAGGTATTGGTTAATGCTGCTGACCATTATGTCCGTATCGGAGATTTTGCTCCAGTAAAGATTTCTAGAGCAGAAGACTATGACTTATACGGCACCCTCGATAAAGAATAAGTCGAAAATGACTATTGCTGCAGTATAATTTTGGTTGTGTATTGCCCCTTTTTATTGGCAATCTGCACGAAGTACAATCCATCCAGCGGAGTTTGCTGCCAGCCCATTCTATTTTCACCAGATCTTAGCATTTGTCGATGTAATATACGTCCCTGTGCGTCCATCCAGCTGATCCAAGTCGGCTCCTCTAAGGTGCCATCTAGTAAAATGGCTTGGTCAGGAGACATTGGGTTGCTAAAGCTTAGGTCAAACGCTAAGGAGGAGGCGCTCGTACTCGTTAGCCCTGTATTCTTAGGGCGAAGGAAGAGTACAAACCCATCGTGATCTGAACTGCGTTCCAGAATATTAGCACTATTGGTGTAAATCCATGAGTTGTCGGCATTCCCGCGGGCAAATTGAAAATCTTCGTAGATAAAATCTTCTAGTTCAGTGCTCAGACAGTGATCTATCATCTGGGCATTCCCCTGGAAAATAAAGGAGTAGCGTTCTGTCTCTGGCAATCTATCCACGTATTTGATCAGGGGAGGGGAGACGATGTTCATATTGGAAAGCAGTGCTCCTTCCGTTGGAGTTCCGGCAATCTGGTTTACTACATCGACGTATCCATCCGAAAATTGAAAGGCATTAAAATCACCGACAAGCACTAGGTTATCAGCACGATTTTCTTGCACAATTTCAGCCACTGAAATGGCTTGCTCCCTTCTTTTGGTTCGTACAAATGTTGAGTTACTCCCCGTAATTCCAATTAAAGATCGAAGGTGTAAGTTGAGCACTTTCAGTGGGGTAGGGGGAGTGGTGGGAATTTCCCCTGACAATAGCAGCGGGGGGCGGTCATGCAAAGTACCCCCAATACTTAGAAATTCGTTCTTGCTCAGCTGTTCCAACGCTATATTTTGGAAGGAAGAAGGCCGCACCAAAAAGGCCGTGCTGATATTGCCATTGCCGCCCAGAAACTGTGCTTGATAGTTGGAGCCTGGCTCGAGTTGCCGAATATGGAAGGCAAGATCTTCTAGCTCATTTATCCCTCCTATTTCCTGAATAGCTACGATATCTGGCGAACGGAGCTGCTGGACAATATAAGCAGCCATCTTGCGCACACGTATGCTGTAGGCAGACTCATCCCTAATCAGTCTTAGCGTGTTGATGCATCCAATGGTAAATTCCCCATTTTCAGGAGCTCGTACCGGTCGCACGAAATTATCTCCAGTCAAAGTATAGGAATTAGGGAAGCCCACATATGATCCGCTGATTTCCACCATCACGCCCTGCATTTGAATGCGCGTCTGCCCACCTACAAAGCGATTGTTGGATTGTCCCAGAGCATCTAAATCAATCCAGAATAGTTCTGGATTCCCATCCCAAATGGGCAGATTGGGAAGCCCCGGGTAGGGAATGCCTGCTTCTCTGAAGCGACGTGTTGCTTGCGTGGTTACGGGAATCCAGTCTCTGTCTTCTGGAGGTCCGCAAATAAGACCATCAAAAGTGACCCGCATACTTTCTACCTGCTCTAAATCGGGAACAAAAACTCTTTGGGTACCTGGGAAGTCTGCATTAAGTGCAATCGCTGCGGGAAGTTCCTGATCTGAAGCAATGACGGTAAGCTGCAGATTAACATTGGAAATGGCAGTAGTGTTTTCCTCTTCTAAAACGGTCCCCTCAATATGAACCAAATCCCCTACCTTTACAGCTGGACTGCCGGAAGTCAATACCAGTAGGCCATCAGAAGTTTCGGCCTTATTATCTGATCTTACGGACGGTGTTTGGATGAAAAAGAAGTTACTTCCTTTAGCTGTGACGACATTGTTTTCCGTCCTTACGCGTTGTCCTTGATAGTTACTGTTTAAGCTCGCTCCTTGGATTTCCCAAATTTCTAAGACTTGCCCGGGCAAGGTAATGGCAATGCAAATGGCAAGTAGCGATGAGAGTAGAGATTTTGGCATATACTTCCTAGATCCTTTTGGTCGATAGCATAATGAATAATACAAAGGCAGTAATGTTCAAAAAATAGTAGGATAAAAAGAACTTCTTGGTGAACTCGGATACTAAGAATGAACTCAATTGTCGCCTTTAAGCAAAGTATTCAAACGTATATGTAAATGATAAAATTTCTTGCGATGTACTAAACTTTCTGTGCATCAACTTATTTTATAACCATGAGTACTCAAAATGAATCTTTATTCGAGAAGTCGATAGATCCAGTTCTACAGGCTGCGGTAGCGCTGGGTGGGGTGTTTGTCTTTATTGTGGTGGCAAAGCTTATCCATGCCATTGGTTTAATGGAGATCCCCGAGCGGTTTCCGTGGATGACTGCAGCGGCTTTCCTCTTGCTTTTTGCCCTCTTTAATAGTGTGTTTTCACTCTCCAGTGAAAACATGTTGAAGTATTGGGGGCGCTCAGTCTATAGTTTTTTAGGGCTAGCGGCCGCAGCTGGAGGCTTGGCCTATCTGTTTTCTTCTCTCTCTATTGGGCAAGCTGGCTCCTACAAATGGATTTATGTGGTAGTTAGTATTGGATACATGGTATTTTTGAGCATGATGGCAACCATGCGGAAGGTGGTCGAATTTGCTCAAAAAGAAGAGTGGAATCATCCACGGATAAGAAATAGGAGATCCAAGAAGTAAGATCAATCATTGATGGCTTCCTGTACTTTAACCCGAAAGCGTAAATATGTTAATCAAGCAATTGTTGGTGTTGACAGCAGCCATGTTAGTATTGATGGCTTTCAATCAGGCAAAGAAAAGTCAATCTACCCAGGCGATCTCGGAGGAGCTGGAGAATAGAAGTGTTACATCAGATGAGTCAGTAGATTAAGCTCTTGAGAAGGTTATCAAAAGTGAAGGTACGTGAATATCAGGATTTTGGAGAGGAAGGTATAGTATGCTTGCCATTCGACTTTTCCGTTCTTTCTTTGAGAATAGCTTGCATGATATGGCGTTTTTCTTTGGAGAGCTCCTGTTTGCCATTTAGATAGGCTTCCAAGCGGGCTTTCTTGGAATTATCCATCCAAAAGATCAGACCCATTAAGTCCTTGTTCCCGCTCATGTTTTATTTTTTGCTTACTGTAAGTTGCCTTAATTAGTTGGCAGTATCAAATGTATGCTGGCTGAGCGGGTATATATTCTTAAAAACGGACAGATTACGGCCGAAAAAGCCTATTTATCATAAGAATTGATGTAATCCTTTGGCGTAAAAGAAGTTATTTCTTTAAAAACTTTGTAAAAAGTGGACTTATTTTTGAATCCACACTGCAGTGCAATACCATAAAGCGTCAAGTTTTGGTAGTCCTGACTAACCAGTTTTGTCTTAGCTTCTTCCACCCGATAAGTATTGACAAAATATTGAAAATTACGGCCGGAAAGGTGATTAACCACCTGCGATAGATACTTGGTATTAGTATTGAGCATATCTGCAACCATCTTCAGGTTCAGACTTGCATCCAGATATAATTTTTCCCTTTCAATAAGATCCTTCAATCGGAAGTACAGTTTTACCTCTTCTACACCTTTCAAACTACTCGACTGGTACTTCTGCTCTATTCTCATCAAGGGGATCATATCAAGATCTCCATTCTCCGAACCATCGACTTCAAAAGCAATGAAATTGACCAGTTCTCGCTCGTGGTTGTGGATAGGGTGGATCACCAACTTGCAAATGTATGGCTCTCCATTTTTGCGATAATTGGTGATTTCTTCCTTAAAGGCAATTTCAGAAGATAAGCCCAGTCGGATGCGCTCTATTGCCTCGGGCTCTGACTCTGGCCCCTGTAGTAGTTGTCCAGGACTTTTGCCCAAAACTTCGTCCACATCGTATCCAGTGATCCGAGTGAAATCTTCGTTGACCCAAAGGATCCGACGAAGGTTATCCGTTAAAATGACGGCGATACGGGGTACCATAGAATTTTTGACTTATGTTTTGTTTAAGCATTTTTGTGATTATAGCCCAAAACGTTAAACAATTCAAGTTATTGATTATCAATTTGTTAAATTAAACTTTTAAAATGATTGTTCCAAAATATACTCCTTTTATATTGTCATTTTTTAGTCTAAAAAAAAGTTGTTCACCCCTTTGTTTAAGGCTAAATTCGGGTAGCTTCTAATGCTTTTATTGCTGAACAGCAAGATTTTAGGCACAAAGCAATGAAATAGCCAAGCGCTTAATTATATTTGGCTCAAATCCCACCCAGTAATGAGTGAAAAGTCTTTGGAGCCCATGAATTCAGTAAGGTCAACTACTAATCGAGATCCTATTTCCCCATCCGCCAATTTATTGGCGCGACTGGATGAGTTCACGGATATGATGCGGTTGAACCAGCTTGAACAGGATTGGACCTACCGGTTTGTGAAATTCTTATTGAACGAAGGACAAGAATCCATCTCTTTTCGAGCGGATTTTATGCTGGATGAGGCTTTTCAAAGATATTTCTTTGAACAGAATGAGGCGCTTCAGCAACAAGGACGAGCCAGTTTCGCGCTCGGTTTTCCTTTGGTAGGCAAGCGAGATGCTAAACAAGAGTTCCTAACTCCACTACTGATCTGGGAACTAAGCCTAGATCCCGATCCTAACAAAGCTCAAACTTGGGTCATTCGTCAAGCTCCACAGCAAACCAGTTTCTTTAACCGACAGTTGATGCCATATACACCAGCGGAGGCTTGGGAAAAGCTGCGACCATTGGTGGAATCCCTGGAGCGAAAAGGCCAGGATAGTCCTGATGTATTGGCTAGACTATGTAATCAGTTGGCGGAAACAAGTGATTTTGGTTTGGAAGAAACGGCTATAAGTTTGGGGCCCGTACCCAAAGAGACTTTTACGCTCTCTTCGGAAGATGCACTGCATATTCACTGGGCAGGGGTATTTGGAAATTTTCAACTGGATGAATATTGGGAAATAGAGGGATTAGGTCGTACGGAGGCTAGTGATACACCTCCTGAGGATTTACTGCCGATTGGCCCAAAGATGCTAGATCCTTGGCAGACTGCGGCCTTTGAACATGTTTTGACGAAGCCCAAAACGCACATCGCAGGGCCTGAAGGAAGTGGGAAGACTTACCTCTTGATGCATCTATTAGCCAGCTTAGGGTATCAGCAAAAGAAAACCATGATCCTGGCGCCAAAGTTGGACGATCTTGTTCTCCTGCAAGAGGAGCTGAAAGCGGTCGGATTGGAAACCTATAGCCTGATGATCGGGAATGGGCAGACCATATTAGTAGAACTGCAGCAAAAACTCAAGGAGCTTAGTCAATCGAATCGGAACGGAAAACTTTATCCTAACAAGGAATTTCCAGCGCTATTGTCCAAATGGCAAAAGGAAAAAGAAAAACTAGATCAACAGTTCCGGGTATCGAGAAAGCCAGCCTTTGGAGCCTTTAATCGTATCGAGACCCTGGCTTTTCTTCTCCGTTCTGGGAGAACCGAAGGGAAAGAGCTCCTGGCTAGCCAACTAGATGCCAAGGATTTTACCTTTTCTCCGGCTGAAATGGAGCGCCTGAGTGCGGCCATCGAAAGAAGTGAACCCCTATTTGGAGAAATTAGAACCCTTGCTCATCCACTGAATAACCTAAATGCTGGAATTTTTCTGCACAAAAATAAGGAGGAGGCACTGAGTTTTATCCAAGATACCTCCAAACGGTATCTGACGAAGGCTACTGAACTACAGTATGCTTTCATCCGTGAACTTGATCATTACAGCGATCAGTTGATGAGTTGGCACAACGAATCCTATCAAGTGTTGAAAAAGGAATTGGTGCACCTCAAAGAGACGCTGGAAAGGTATCAACAGCAATTTAGCAGGGACACGATGGAGTCGGCTAAGGCTACCCTTAAGCTCTACGGGGCCATCAGTAAGAAATTTCAGCAAGCGCTGGAAGCACAGGAAGATATTCAACGTCTATATGATCGCTTGGAAGAAGTTAATGGCTCTTATGGATTTTTTGCTCATTCTTTTCTGGAGGGGCGTGATCGAAAACTGTTCCAGCAACTGGAGGAAAATCTGGCTACCTATCAGGAGAGCCTAGAGCAGTGGCGGGCTGGACTTACGGGGAGTATTCAAGAAGAGGTAGCCCGACTCAATAGCAAAACAGTTCATGTGGAAGCCGACAACAAGGATAGTGTCCTGAGACTAGAGACCCAGTTCGATATTTTCCTGGATGAGCTGAATGCCTCTGGACTGTATCAATTGCCCGTCCAAAGTAAGACCTTGACTTTCCCAAAACGGCAGCGATTCTTGCAAGAGTGTATGGAGCAATTGGAAAATACACGCCTGAACCTCCGTGATTTCAATGTCTTCTTTGACTGGCAAAAGTACTGGTTTACTATGCCTGCTTTAGCTAGGAGGATTGTAACGGCGCTAGTGAAGGTCAGACCCAAGAGCTGGTTAGCCGCCTTTGAAAGCTGGTATTTTGAACAATGCTTAACTGGAAATTACCAACCTGCGCTGCATTCCAATGGCGATACCCTACAAGCTTTTTCTGAGTTGGATAAACAGTTGCGGGAAGGATTCCTGGCCGAAGTTGAATGGGCTGCAAGAACAAAGCGACAGGAGGGCTTGAAACGAATTAAGCAGGACGCCAAAGCGTTGAAAGACTGGTTAAAGGCCGGCGAACCTAGTTATGAAGGTTTATTGGCATGTTGTGACCAAGATTTGGGGGTGCTTACTGATATATTTCCGTTTATTCTCACTACTCCAATAGAGGCTAATATTTTATTTGAACAGACTCGCGAAAGGCTAGATTATCTAGTTTATTGGGGAGCTAGTGAAGCCCTAGAAGAGGTGCCTCCGTTGTTTTCCCAATTAGCAGATCGCACCGTTTTATTTTCCAGTAAGGTAGAACAAAATTCAGGGAGTGAATCAAATATTTTGCCCTTGCGATCTACCTACTGGCAAAGTGCCCTGGATCCTGCTTTTGTCGGTAAACTTGGGCCGGATACAATGACCTATCGATACGAGTTTGTCAATGGTCGCTTTGACGCAGAAGGAGAAAAAAATGAGGAGGAGGCGCAGGCAGTCCTACAAGCCCTGAATGGTATAAGTGCAAATGAGGCTGGTGAATTCCCCAGTGTTTCGATTATCTGTTTTACCAAGGGACAACGAAATCTCTTACTTACCTTTTTGAACCAAATTACTCAACAATCTCTACCTGGGCACGAACATATCCAGCAGTTGCAGAATGCTGGCTTACAAGTCTTGCATGTAGCTGCTGTGAGCAAAAAGCAGTTTGATGTTGTTTTGGTTTCTTCAGTATATGGTTCAACGGGAGTTAAAGGAGCCTTTGGTCATAAGATTGAACAACTAAAAGATCCCGCTTTTTACGCGGGACTTCAACAGCTACGGAATATTCCAAGGCAGGAATGCCGTCTGTACCATTCCATACCAGAAAGCGTTTGGAAACAGGACTGGGAAACGGAAAACGATCCTAGTCTAAGCCTGCTTCACCTGTATCTAACAAGAATTCAGCGCTTGTCAGAGGGACAAGAGTGGAATGCCAACTTTGCGGATATTACGCACAAGTCAGATACTTCCTTTGCACAGGAAGTAGCCTGGCGTATTGCCCCTCATATTAGCACGGACCGACTCTTGCTTGACCAGAATTGGCACAGTATCAGTCTGCCCATTATCCTTTTGCCAAAACAGGAACCACAAGAGGCTATGCTATGGTTAATTGATGGATTTTTAGCCCAAAATGGCGTGACGAATTACACCTGGGAATTAAAGCAGCAGCAACAACTAGTGGATAGCGGTTATCAAGTCCATTCTCTGTCCACCTTTGAGTGGTGGAAACAGCCGGAAGAACAAACGGAAAAACTGCTGCAGATCATACGGGAGCACGACCGTCCAAAAATGCTACAAGAGGAAGAATAACAAGGAGTTAAAGAATTGTCGGTCAGCCGTTAAAATCCTGAAAAAAAATGTATCTTAAGGGAATCTTCTTGTAGGTTGAAGTGTTGTATATATAGAGGTAACAATATAGCTATACAGTAAAAGAAAATAAGTAAGGATTTATCACTCCTAAATGCCCTTGCTTGTATCCTATTTCACTTTTCTGATTTAAGAAGCGACTTTCACTCGGAAACTAATTCTCAACAATTGAATTGGGGAACATAAAGACTTGTTTGCCGTATAAGAAAGGCAGTCGATTTTATTCCCAAACTTACAAAACAAACACCGAGAAAACTATGCGATTTTGGCTGGTTACATTACTGCTCTCTATTCTTTGTTGGTCCTGCCAGCCGGATCAAGCTGTCCCTGATCTTATCCCCTTTGTCAACGAAAGTAATACAGAAAGCGATAGCTTGCTGCAATTGATGACCTTAGAGGAAAAACTGGGTCAATTGTTGTTCTGGGAGGTGGATACGCTGGCGGATTCTACCCTTGTTGTTGTACAAGACCGTTTAGTACGGGGACAGTTTGGTGGATTACTTTTTAATCATATCCCCTATGATAGCTTCTTGTTGATGCAGGATTCTCTGCGTCCCTTAGCCCCAATCGATCCCTGGATTGGTACTAAGGAACAGCTTTTGCTCAACAATCAATTTTCAGATGCAGCCTACGTACCCACCAAGGCAAGTGTCAAGCAAATGCAGGACGATAGCCTGCATAGCATTCTCGAGCAAATTTTTGCCGAACAGTTAGCAACCGTAGGCTTTAACTGGGCCCCACTATTGCTGGAAGGCTCCGAAAGTGGGAAACGGGCGGAAAAACGCCGTCTAGATCAGCTGAGTGATCAGCGAATTTTGAGCCCTCTATGTCATCTGCCTGGTCACAGTTTGGCGGTCGATGCGGATTCTGTGAAGATGGAAAGCGGTGTACTGAAGAGTTTAGCGGAGTTACACCAATTGGGCTTACCAGCTATTTTCCTGGATACCGTATTCTTTTCTCAATTAAATATACCACCTACTTTCGTACAAAGTTTTTTCCGGAAGCAGCTTAATTATAATGGGTTGATTTTTGGAGACTTTGGTCGTCAGGAAGGGATGGCTGATCTGATTGCCGCTGGGGTCGATGTTTTTTGGGTGAAGGACGGTTCACCAGAACGAGCCTTGGAAGCGCTGAAAGAAAGTATTGATGGAGGCTTGTTGAGCATGGAAGAGGTAGATCAGAAGGTGAGAAGAGTATTGCAGGCTAAGCAATGGCAGCATCAGTCCATGATCCCGGTCGAGGAGGAGGAAATCCTGCCGAATGAGGCGGCTCTAGCAGGAGGAATAGCCCTGTCTTCCGAGTTAGATGAAGAGGAAGACACAAGCCAGCATTTACCTATTGTGTTGGCGGATTATTTCCAACATCCTTTCTGGGAATATTGGAGAGAAGAGGTGTACCTGGAAGCCGTCTGCGTGGTCAACAATTTTAAAGACTTGATTCCCTTTACCTATACCTACAAGCGAAACTTCAATTTGATCCATACAGGGAACGAACAATTGAAGACCTTTGATAAAGCCTTTGGGCGGTATGGGGGATATACTTTGCGGCAACTACGTGCCATGGAAGGAGACACGCTGCCGGCCATTGAATCTTTTGGAAGTAACCGAACTTATGTGGTTACGACCCAGCAATCCAGTTTCGATCCTATCAGAGATTCCGCCTTTGTGGCATCCCTGCATGCCCTGGGAAAGAATAATAAACTTGCCCTGGTATATTTTGGAGATCCTACGCTCTTGGCAGGCTTTGATACGTCTATGACAATTATCCAAGTCCCTGATCTTAATCCCACTACGGAGCGATTGACGGCTGAACTCCTATTTGGAGCAGTGCCTTCCTACGGAAAACTCCCGGTAGCGGTTAATGACTACTATCCAGCAGGAACGGGGGTGGAGTTGCCGGTGGTCCGTTTACAATACAACTCTCCTTCCAGTGTTGGTGTTTCCCCGGAAAAACTAGTCGGTATAGATGCGATTGCAAATACCGCAATCAAGGATCAGATTATACCCGGCTGTCAAGTTTTAGTGGCAAAGGCTGGGAAGGTCATATATCATAAGAGCTTTGGTCACCATACATTCTCTAAGCGCCGCAGGGTCAGTAATGCTCACCTTTACGATATTGCTTCTATCAGTAAGGTGGCTGGGACTACCTTGGCCGCTATGCGATTGTACGATCAAGGTAAGTTCAAGCTTAATAGTACCTTGCAGGAACTGGGCTTGGTTGGAGCTAATTCTAGTTTGAAGAAGGTCCAAGTAAGAAAGCTACTGACCCACGAATCCGGACTGCAGCCCTTTATGCCTGTTATCCCTTATCTTTTACATAGAGATGAAGGCAATGCGGCTTGCGATAGTTTCTTCTGCAAGTCTCCATCTGAACAGTATGATATTCATGTGGCCGATAGCTTCTATTTCCAGAGTAGATATATTGACAGTGTTTGGGCTGCGGTGGAGGAACTTCCGTTGCGGAGAAGTGGACGCTTTCGATACAGTGATGCCAACTTTATGTTGGTACAAAAACTAGTAGAAAAATTAAGTGATCGTCCGCTGGATGAATATTTGGAAATGGAATTCTACCATGCCCTAGGATTGCAAAAAATTAGATATCAGCCTTTGGAAGAGTTTGATCGAAACCAGATCATTCCTACGGAAGAGGACGAGCGTTGGCGGCAAGGCTTGGTTCATGGTTTTGTCCATGATGAGACCGCTGCCTTATTTGGCGGGGTAGCTGGGCATGCCGGCTTGTTTTCGACAGCAAATGATTTGGCGGTTTTAGGACAACTCCTGCTGAATAAAGGGAGCTACGGAGGGAGAGAATACCTTAGCCCGGAAACGGTTAAATTGTTTACCCGAGCACAATATGGAACCCATCGTGGCCTAGGGTTTGATACGGCTGATCCCAGGAGTAGATCGGCCTTTAGCCGAGTCATTCCTAAGAAAACTTTTGGTCATACAGGTTTTACCGGAACTTGCTTTTGGGTAGACCCAGAGAATGAACTAGTCTATGTATTTCTTTCTAATCGTCTTCATCCATCGGCCAAGAATCGTCGCTTTTTGCGAAAGCGGATCAGAGAGCGAATTCAGCGTGTGATCTATGATGCATTGGAGACCGAAGAAAACAGCTGGCCAGAACTGGCGCTTCTACAACGTGCTTCTCTAGAGTCATCTGGCGATGACTAGATTTCATCTACACTCAAAACAGCACTAAGCCTTGTTGCCGATGGCTGTATAGACGGGGCAATTACCGTTTAAAACCCGTGGTTGGCAGATGAGTTTAGCGCGTTCCGCTTTCTGGAAGATTTGTTGTTGCATCTTCCGTAGAGCCTGAATCTGCCTTTCGATTTCAAGCAATTTAGCCTGTACTTTCTCTTCAAATACCTGACAATTGGCGCCTTCCTCATCTATTAGCTCTAGCAATTCTCCAATCTCCTTTAAAGAGAATCCATAGCCCTTTGATTCCTTGATGAGCAACAGCCTGCGCCAAACAGCCTCGGAATATTGCTTATAATTATTGAATTGAGAAACTGGAGGATCTGCCTTGATCAATCCTCTTTTCTCGTAGTAGCGAATGGTATCTCTTGATAAGCCTGTTCTGCGACTTAATTCTCCGATCAGCATTTTTTTAAAATAAAGCTACATTTTTTCTTGACCGTGGACTATACTCCAGGGTTTAAATTTGTCCCAGAACAATAGGACAAATAAATGTAAAGCAAATGAAAATGCAGATTTCTATGATCCTCCTAGGGTTAGGATGGGTGCTTCTTGGACTATTCTTGCTGACGGGTAATTACTATAAAAAGGTAAGCGGCCAAGTCGATTATTTATTTTTTTCTCCCATTGCTTGGGAAGATCACCTCTTGGCATTTAAGGGAGTCGCTTCCTGTAGCCTCAGTAGCGAAGAATTACTGGAACGTAAGGCAGAATTAAAGGAGTTGGTGATGTCTAAGGTGGAGCGGAAAGAAATACGTCCCGACGCTTATGTGTTTTATTTTGAGGACGATCCGATTCTTTTACAAGACCTAATGGAATTTGTGCAGAAGGAAAAGGCTTGCTGCCATTTTTTCAAGTTTGACCTGTCCATATTACCTTTTCAGAAGGGCATTGCTTTGCAAATTTCGGCTTCGAAAGAGGCTTTTGAAATGGTCAAAGAGATGGAAGGAGGTCTTTTCTGAAGGGAAGCTAGCCAAAGGTCATGAATTCCCTGGGTGAAGTCCCAGGGAAGAGCGATTTTGATAATTGGGTCGGGTGATTTCCTACTGGGTGTAAAGTGGTCCAGTAAATGTCTGGTGATTGCCCTTTAAGTCTCGTATAAGCTCAAAGACTACCTACATTTTGAAAGGTTGCTTCTCGTAGAAAAGAAATAGTGATTTTTTTGTTTGAGAGCGATAGAAAGGAACTAGTTTAGAACGCCTAACAAGAGCCAGTCGGCTAGTAATTGGCGATTGCGCTCAATGATAATGCGTTGTTGGTCGCTCGTATTTCTAATATTGGCCAATTCGATATAGACACCAGGTAACTGAATTTCTCGCAACATATGCAGGTCACGACCAGAGACAGTTCCTGTGTATTGGCGCTCCTTTTGATACTTCTTGTACTGTTGACGAATAGTCCGCAGCATTTTCTGTGCGCGTCTTTTCCCAATCGTATTATCCGGATAATGGTAGAAGAACAGATCAGTTCTTTCTCGCTTACTGCGCGAGTCTACGTGGATCATAATCGCTAGTTGTTCTGCTACTCCTTGCTTCTCATGCTTCTCATACAATTCATTGATCACATCTGAGCGTTGAAATAGTCTAGTTTTTTGTCCCCGGGCCATTTTGATCCCTCCCCACAGTACCTCATCGTTGTCGCACTTCAGAAATTTCCCAGACCGGATTCCATCATTGGGGTCGCGACTGATCATGTAGGCCGTGGCTCCGTGAGAAATCAAGTTGCGACAGAGCCGCAGCGCTACATCGTAGGCGTATTCGTCTTCACAGAGGTTGTAATTGCCGCGAGAACTCACTGCGCCAGGATCAGGACCACCGTGACCAGCTACAACGTAAAATACCTTTCCTTTCAACTTATTACTACTGAGCGGGGTGTGGGCATATTTCTTGCCAAAGATAGGAAAGTGCCGGTTACCTTTCCCAGCGGCAGCTACCGCTTCAGGCTGCTCTAGGGTAGGGGCTGGGGCAGGAAGTTTCAAGTCTTGATCTGGACAATTCAATAAGTGGTATGGCACCCAAAGCACTTTGTCCTTTTTGAAAGAATTGGCGCGAACGCCTGCTTCTTGTAGATCTTCGTTATACTCCTGAATACTGATGGCTAAATTCCAGTTATTGATTCCAATACTGGATCGGATGGTTTTACCATTGAAGGTGTAAACCATCAATGGCAGGGTATATAGTTTCCCTTTCACCAAGCGCGCATTGCGCTTAAGCTTATTGAGGGAATAGAACTGCTTGAAATTACAGGAGTGTTTATCGAGCTGATATCGCCGCATCACTGAATAGATGCCGTCCCCAGGCTGTGCCTTCACCTGGTGATAAACGGGGTTTGCTTTTGTGTCAAGAATAACCAACAAAAACAGCGCGATGGACAGGACTAGCCTTACATGCATGCCGACACGGTTGAATAGTAAAAGGATGACTGAAGTAGTTCTTGTAAATCCAAAAATAATAATTATGTCAAAAGGTTGTAAACTCTAGAAAAAAAATGCGCCAAGAACGAGCTGGCTACCAATTTCTCTTAATTTTGCGAGAATGCAGATTTTCAACGAAATAGCGGTATTACTCGGCAAAGAGATCAAGTTGGAATGGCGCAATAAATATGCCATAAGTGGGATTTTATTATACGTCGGCGCCACTATCTTTATTGTCTACATGGCATTTATTGAAATGGAGCCAGTGACGTGGATTATCCTTTTTTGGATCATTATGCTTTTTGCTTCCATCAATGCCGTGGTCAAGAGCTTTGTGCAAGAAAGCAGGAGCCGCCAACTTTATTACTATACCTTGGTTAATCCTACCGCACTTTTAACCGCTAAGATCGTTTACAATACCTTACTACTACTATTGATTGGATTTCTAACCTGGGGGGGATTAAGTCTATTTGTGGGGAATGCGGTCGTAAATACTAGACCCTTTCTGTTGGCCATAGGATTGGGAAGCCTGGGCTTTGCGGTAACTTTTACGTTCATCTCGGCCATTTCAGCCAAGACGGATAATAGTGCGAGCTTAATGGCTATTCTGAGCTTCCCACTTGTCATTCCCATCTTAGTTACCTTAGTAAACTTATCGAAGAATGCGATTGAACCTCTTGCCAGTGAGGGTGTACAAAGTGACATAAATCTGCTCATAGCCATAGATTTGATTGTGGTCGGCATGTCCTTACTGCTTTATCCATACCTGTGGCGGGATTAAAATGGATGAATGGAGCAAATAGGGAGCCAAGTATGAGCAATACAATTATTGATACAACATTGATAAATTATGGGTAATATCAGTTGGTGGAAATGGTTAGGGGTAGCTTTGATCATTTACACCTTTACCGCCGGGATGTTGGTCCCATTGCAGCATGGAATCGTTGAAGTAACTCCTCGGTCAGCGAGGACCGGAGAGCAAGTTACGGTCGAGTTAACGGGTTACAACTGCAATTATGATCAGCAGAGTGAAAGCCTGAAGGCTTGGCTAAAATTGGACGAGGAGAAGACGCTTGGCGCAAGCTCCATTGAGGTGCTAGGGCCAAGGCGTTTAGCCATTGGATTTGATCTTCCTGCCTATTTACCAGTAGATCGACGGGTGCAAGACTTTTCCCTAATTCTGGAAAGCAAAGAAGATGGCACAGCAATCTTACCCACTGCACTCTTAGTTACGCAGGATTCCATTGATCCTGAAAAAGGAATTGCCCTTTGGGTAAACACAGCTGTTAATGATCTAACCGTTAGTACGGGAATGACCTTTCCGTTTCGCCCCATCATTTACGAAACCATACGGAATACGTATTTCCACGTTGCGCTATGGCTATCCATGATGCTTTTGTTCATTGCGGCAGTAGTCTACAGTGTTCGCTATGTCCGTAATCCAATGCCAAAATGGGATAGCAAGGCTCGAGCGTTTACTTCGGTGGGCTTGTTTTTCGGTATTCTCGGCCTAGTAACAGGCATGGTCTGGGCAAAATACACTTGGGGACAAGCCTGGAGTAACGATGTAAAGCAAATTACCACAGCGATTGCTTTATTGGTATATCTTGCCTATTTCATTCTAAGGTCAGCCTTTGAGGATCCTGAACAGCGAGGAAGGATCTCTGCAGTCTACAATATTTTTGCCTTTGCGCTCTTAATTCCTTTAATCTACGTCATTCCTCGGATGGTGGATAGCCTTCATCCAGGGGCAGGAGGAAACCCCGCTTTCGGCTCAGAGGATTTAGATAGTACTATGAGAATGATCTTTTATCCCGCAATTATTGGTTGGGCGTTGATCGGCGCCTGGATTGCCAATCTGCAATATCGTATGGATGCCGTACGTGAGGAGTGGATAGAACGCTTGGATTAAGCTTGCTTATGATACTTTTGAGTACGAAATGATACTTCTATGTGCCATTTCAAAAGGGATACGTTTTATCAAATCAAAATAAATAACATTTACTATATGCACTGACGAAATTTTTGTTGCTTTGCAGCAGAATTCGGCACGATATGTAGTAATGAAGACGAATAAGTTATGAAAAGAATCATCCTTTTGTCCTTGTTGTTGGGTTCTATGTTTAGTCAACCGCTACTAGCGCAATCTGCCACACCTGATTTTATGCGTAGTATGGGAAAGATGTATGTGGTCGTAGCCGTTATTGTAGTTGTTTTTATCGGAATTGTAATTTTTCTAACCTATTTAGATAATAGACTAACCAGATTGGAGAACCAAATTCATGACAATGACCAAAAACAGTAAAGTCACGGAAGGGCTTCGCTTCTATCAAAGTGTTCAGAACTACTTTGACAAAGCAGCTGCCCACACTGGCTTACCAACCGGGCTACTAGAACAAATCAAAGCCTGTAATGCCGTATACCAAATGCGGTTTCCGGTGAAAATCGGAGATGAAGTCAAGGTTATTGAAGCCTACAGAGTTCAACATAGCCACCATCGATCACCTACCAAAGGCGGTATCCGCTACAGTAACCACGTAAATCAACAAGAGGTAATGGCGCTGGCCACCTTGATGACCTACAAGTGTGCCATCGTAGATGTGCCCTTCGGCGGAGCTAAAGGGGGAGTCAAGATTAACCCTTGGGAATACTCAGCAGATGAACTTGAGCGTATAACTAGACGCTACACCACCGAGCTCATCAAAAGAGATTTTATCGGCCCATCCATTGACGTTCCCGCTCCGGATTATGGAACAGGAGAACGAGAAATGTCTTGGATCTACGATACCTACCGAACCTTTAAAGGGAATGATATTGATGCTGCTGGCTGTGTCACCGGTAAGCCCGTAACCCAAAATGGGGTAAGAGGACGAACAGAGGCCACTGGACGTGGTGTATTCTACGGAATTCGAGAGGCCTGCTCTTTCAAAGAAGATATGGCTGCTCTAGGATTGGAAGCAGGAACGGAGGGGAAAACCATGGTCGTACAGGGCTTAGGAAATGTGGGCTCAAATACAGCTAAGATTTCCCAAGACGAAGGGGGCATAATTATCATTGGAGTATCAGAAGTAGAAGGAGCTATTTACAAACCTTCAGGCATTGATATTCACGAATTATTGCATTACCGGAAGGAGCATGGTTCTATCCTAGGATTTCCGGGAGCAGAAAGCTATCCTAAGGAGCAACGCTTGGCCGTTATGGAATTCGAATGTGATATTCTAGTGCCAGCTGCCTTGGAGAGTCAGATTACCATGGATAATGTCCATCGTGTAAAAGCGAAGATTATTGCGGAAGCTGCCAACGGACCGGTAACCTCCGGAGCCCAGGATGAATTGATCAAGGCAGGTCGCATGATCATTCCTGATGTATACCTGAATGCTGGTGGGGTTACGGTTTCTTATTTCGAATGGTTGAAGAACCTTTCACACATGCGTTTCGGTAGAATGGAAAAACGCTTCAATGAGAATACCTACAGTAACTTGATTAGCTTGATAGAACGCATGACCGGTAAGTCAGTGAACCAGCAAGAAAGAAATATCATTGCTCGGGGTGCTGGCGAGATTGACCTTGTTCGATCAGGTTTAGAAGAAACTATGATTTCTGCTTATAACCAGATCCGCGAAGTGAAGCTAAACAATCCAAAGGTGACCAGTTTACGGACTGCGGCATTCCTAAATGCGATCAACAAAATTAGTAGCGATTATATGGCTTTGGGGATCTTCCCTTAATGGCCCAAGACCTTTTCAGAGGGCGGCTTTTTGCCGCTCCCTCTGGAAAGTTGAGGTATTGGCTTTCGGGAAATTTTATTGTAAATAAGCCTGGAAAACAGGGCTTTTTGAAAATTTTGAACGGTATATTGTAAATCCGGTTGTATTTTGTTTTCTTTGCTTAGAACTTTAAGCGATTTACATTTTTATTCAAGTAACCAATGAGCGATGTCAGAAAACAAATTGGACAAAATTGACCTGAAGATCCTAAAAATATTACAGGACAACAGCAAAATAACCAACTTAGACCTGTCAAAAAAAATCGGATTATCACCAGCGCCAACCCTTGAGCGAGTAAAGAAACTAGAGCAGTCAGGAGTTATTGAGAGTTACCATGCTCAAGTAAGCCCACAGACTATTGGACTTAATGTCAAGACTTTTGTTCTCGTATCGCTCGCCTGGCAAAAGGAAAATGCGCTTAATCACTTTTTGGAGAAAATCAAGGAGATTGAGGAAATCACGGAGTGCTACATCATCACAGGTGAAGCTGATTTCTTGATTAAGATTGTTTGTAAAGATATTCCCACTTACGAGAAGTTATTGTTCAAGACACTTTCTCAAATTGAGGAAATTGAACGCTTGAAAACATTGATGACTTTGAGTACGGTTAAGGATAGCAAAGTGCTTCCATATAAATACGAATAGACACGCTAAGGTTTTTCAACTAAGCCAAGCGTTTCGGGTCATTGCTGTTGGGGACAGCAATGACCCGAATTACTTTTAGGCCATATGAAAAAGAGTAAACGAACCCTATTATGGGAAATCAGCGGTGATCATGTAAAAACTCCATCCTTCGTGTTTGGGACTATGCATGTGCGGGATCAGTTGGCTTTCGGTGCTTTGCCTCAGCTTTATGGCTGTATAGATCAGTGTGATGCGCTTGCTACAGAATTTCGCCTGGATGACTTGCCGTCAGAGGGGGGCGGGATGGCCCGTTTTTCCATGACAAGTCCCCCCTTAGATACTTTGTATAATCCCCGGGTTTATCGAAGAATGAGGAAGGCGATGTATCGGTACTTCAGCTTGAATTTAGATTCCTTAAAGTTTCTTCCTCCCTTCTTTATCTTAAACCTCCTTAATGAACAATTACTCGCGAAAGACATGCCTATGTCTTTAGACGAGCAACTCTCTAGTTATGCAAAATCCATCGAAAAGGAATGCCTAGGGGTAGAAACCTTGGTGGAACAAATGGCCCTGTTGGAGAAGATTCCACTTAAGCACCAACTTAAGTCTCTCCGTTCCATGCTAGAGAACATGGCGAACCACCGGCGTCAGCTTATAAAGTTGGGTCAATTGTATGCCACTGGCGATCCGATTCGGATTTACAAATCGACCCGAGCCGGGGCTGGAAGTCTTCGAAAGCTTTTAATTTTTGATCGCAACAGGATCATGGCTGATCGTATAACTGAGATTTGTCAAACTAAGTCCGTCTTTGTCGCCATTGGTGCCGGTCATCTCGCTGGCGGGAAGGGGGTACTGCGTTTTTTGAAACACAATGGTTTGACAATTCGCCCCATCCCTTTGTCAGGGGGACGCCAAGCCGGAAAAAATTAACGTTTCACACGTATCTTTTCGAAACCCACCGCGTATAATTGACCATTGTCAGTTAGTATAACTGTAGATTTCTCCTACCCCAAATATGACAAATAGGTGGTATTACATGGGCTGAATACAAGCACTAAGACAAATTGAGCAGTTAATGATCATCGATCTTGACTAGCAACATTTGGTAAAAATCTAGACCCAACAACACAAAATTGTCAGTTTTCCCCTGGTGTACATTAGGAATGGAAATACTTTTTAAGAATAGCAACAGTTGGTTAGCTTATCTCTCTTTGGGTATTTAGCTTAAAGGGAATTGAGATGAAAATGACCAATTCTGGAAATCAACAAACATCTAATCGTGAACGGTCATCCCATGGGACAGCGAATACTCATTGTACTATGTGTCGTTTTTGCCTGGCAATTGCAAGCGCAAGGGACGGCGATTCAGGAAGCCCCTTATTGGAAAGTAGAGAAAGCAGATCCGGGTCATTTCTCCTTGGATTTTCCTGCCCTGCGTGAAGCCCTTCTTCGCGATACCCTTCCCCATAAAAAGATTGTTATTCCCATTCCTGGCGGTGAATTGGCCGAGGTGGTCTTTGATGAACATAGTAGTTTTAGTAAAGAACTTAGTGCTAATTTTCCAGGAATCAAAAGCTTTAGGGGGATAGTTCCTGGCTATAAGGATAGAGAAATCCGCCTTTCGGTTTCTCATAAGAAAATACGGGCTATTTATTTGTGGCCTGGGGGGCGCTACCTATTAGAAAAGAAGAGAAGAGAGTCAGGATCGATATACCGTTTAGTCTCTATCAAAAAGTTGAAAGCTCGAGCCCATTTTGGTCCTTTTTGCAGTGTACCTGGACATCATCATCAAGAGGAGCCAGCGCCTTTGCCAAAATCAAATGCTCGGGGCCGTGGCTTTAATTTGCGTGTTTTTGATATCACTATCGGCACCACTGGCGAATATGCACAGTACCATGGTGGGACGGTAACGGATGTGATGGCGGCCTTCAATGAAACCCTCTTACACGTCAATGCTGTCTTTGAGACAGAGTTAGCCATTCGCCTCCGATTGGTGGCGAATACGACCCGCATGATCTTTCTGGATCCAGCAACAGATCCTTACACAGAAGGAGACAAAGAGACCATGTTCCAAGAAAACCAAACGGTTGCTGCGGAGTACGTTGGCTTGAGTAAGTTTGATGTAGGGCATTTATTCAATACCACTTTTGGTGGTTTGGCCTCGATTTCCTCCTTGTGTAATTATTCTCGTAAGGCAAAAGGCGTAAGCGGTATGGAAATCCCCGAAGGCTATTACTTTGATTTGATAGTGCTGCATGAGCTAGGGCATCAGTTTGGGGCTAAGCATACGCAGAACTCAGACTGTAACATTACGGAGAAATCAGCTTTTGAGCCGGGGAGTGGCTCCACGATTATGAGCTATGCTGGTTTGTGTGAGCCAAATGTTCAAAGCCTTCCTGATGACTATTTTCACAATCAAAGCCTGAAAACCATCACTCGGATTGTTCGTTCTGGGGTGACGGCCTTCTGTGTGGAAAATATAGAGATTGATAACAATGAGCCTAGTGTTAATGCCGGCCCAAATTATACGATCCCAATCCTTACGCCTTTTGAGCTGAAAGGAACGGGCTTTGATGCCGATGGAGATCCATTGCTTTATAATTGGGAACAGTTCGACCGAGAATTAGTGGAACACCCGCCCAGGCCAGAGTATACAGAGGGGCCCATTTTTAGATCTTATCCTCCGACCCCCTCACCAAATCGGATGATCCCAGCCAAAGACTTCCTGATCAATAATGTAGATCCCATCTGGGAGGTTTTACCATCTGTTAGTCGATTAGCGCATTTCCAGTTGTCTGTTCGAGATAACCACGAGGGAGTAGGTATCTCCGATTATGATGAGATGATTGTCATTTTTAGTGACGAAGCGGGGCCTTTTGAAGTAACCCAACCCACTCAAGAGGAAGAATTTTGGTTCATAGGAGAGACGGTGGATATTGTATGGGATGTAGCCAATACAGATCAGGAACCTATCGATTGCCAGAAAGTCAATATTTTGTTGTCGCAGGATGGAGGAGAGAGCTTTTCTACCGTACTAGCGGAGGAGGTACCCAATAACGGGCGTTTTAGTCTAGTGGTGCCAAACCTGCCGGGCACGCAGAATCGCATAAAAATAGAAGCAGTAGACAATATCTTTTTTGATATATCCAACCATGATTTCATGATCATGGATTTGCCTCCACCCTCTGTATCCGTGAATATCAGTCCTACCGAGCAAACAGCTTGTACGCATTTTGGCGTCTTGACTTTTGACATATCCGCAGAAGCCGCTTGGGGCTTTTCAGATGACCTGACTGTCGAGGTGTTGGAAAAGCCAATTGGTACAGATGTTGAACTTTCCAGCCCAATTTTGGCTGCCGATGGTTCTATGACGCTGGCCTTGTTGGAGGCAGGCAACGTGCCCGTTGGAATTAGTGAATTAAAGTTGAAATTAACTGGAGGAGGTACGGAAATTTTGCTCAATGTACCCTTGCAACTAGAAGGTCCTCCCACTGTTTTACCTTCCTGGTATACACCTACCAGTGGCATGGAGATTTTCAGTCCCAATGTATTGCTCAATTGGAATGTGGTTAATGAAGCAAGCGCTTTTAAAGTAGAGTTGGCCACTAGCCCAGCCTTTGGCGCAAGTACCGTATTGTCAGCAGAAGTTGAAGATGAATTCTATCTATTTCAGGGTTTGGTTAAAGGGCTTGTCTATTACTGGCGAGTAACGGTAATGAATGAATGTGGAGAAGGTGCCAGTACGCCAATCACCGCATTCCGTTCCTCGAATTTGCCGACCATTAACAAAGACATTTCATTAACGGCCTCCACCTTTCCTGCGATTGCCAATGATACCCGTCCTATCACGGATGATTACTTAGATGCAACGAGTACTTGTTGCGATCCCGAAGAAGTGATCTATACCCTCCTGGCCTTACCAACTGCAGGGCAGCTTTTCCTAGATGGAGCCTTATTGGGGGTTGGTGCTAGTTTTACCCAAGCACAGATAAATCAAGGCGCCTTGCAATATCTAAGTATGGGAGATCAAGGCGCAACAGATGCCTTTCGTTTTAGTATACGTTCGGATCGGGGATGGATTTTGAGCGAGCAGTTAGAGATCGAAATTGTAGATACACAGATCAGCCTATTGGATGCCAACCGCGTTCTTTGTGGAGCGGATGGAGCAGACTATACTTTTATGGTGGAATTGGCGGCAGAAGGGATTGAGGTGGTGCCAAGTGTCGCAGGCCTTCCCGAAGGGTTGGAAGCTGTTTTCAGTCCAGCTATCCTAGATGCTTCTGGTGAAATTAGAATTGATATCAGACAGGTGGGGGAGCTAACGCAGTCCGGAGATATTGATTTTCAGGCGATCTTCAACTTTGGGGAAGTGAGCCAGCCTTTTGACCTTGATCTTGTTATCATCCCTGGAGCAGCTACGCCCTTATTAACTACCCCAGCAGAAGGGGCAACCGTTAATCCCAATGCATTCGAGCTTAATTGGGAAGCGGTAGGTGTGGTGGCTAGATTTATCATAGAGATTGCAGCCGACAATAGCTTTAGCGAATTATTAGTAAGTGATACCCTGTCCCTACCCATGTTCAGTTGGGAAGGAGCTTTGCCCGAAAAGGTGTATTTCTGGCGAGTATCTGCCATTGGTGCGTGTGGACCTAGTATCCCATCGGAAGGAAGATTAATCAGAACTGGATTTGAAGAATGCCGGACCCTTACCTTTGCAGATCTAGATTTACAAGGACTAACGGATGGTGTTTTAAGCTTTGATGTGCAGGAACAAGAAAACGTTAGCCATGTAAGTATTCCTAAGTTGCGCATGCTATATCCGAACCCAAATCAGCTGAGCCTAAAAATGATTTCACCGGGTGGCAACGCGACTACTGTATTGAAAGAGCCAGGTTGTGAGGGGAATCATTTACTGGTGAGACTAGCGGATAATGTTCCTCAATCCTACAGCGAAATCACCGCAGCATGTGAGCCTGATTTTTATTACTCAATTGCCGGTATCTATCGGCCTTATCAGCCTTTTCAGGTTTTCAATGATTTGCCGGCTATGGGTACTTGGCAGCTTGAATTTCGAGATAATGCGAATGCATTAGAAGGGGTGATTGAGGATTTAGAAGTAGAAATTTGCTCCTTTAATGATGAATCTAAGGCATTTTCCTTAGTCCGCAACCAGACGCTTTGGTTATACCCAAGACAAACAGCTACCATCAATAGTAATTTCTTACAGGCAGATGCTTCGGAAGTGGAGTTGGAAGATCTTGTTTTTTCCATCACAGCGCTACCCATGAATGGGGATTTAATGCTCAATAACCAGATTGTACAGCTGGGAGATGAATTTACACAACTCAATATAAATCAAGAAGAACTCACCTATTTTCCAAATGTGACTAGTCGTACCCAGGATAAGTTTTCCTTCATTGTGAAAGCGCCTAAAGGACGATTGGTGGAGGAAGAGGATTTCAATATCGAGATATTAGGAGGGGATTGGTATGCAGAGGCGTACTATCATCAGCTTTGCGTTGGTCAGGATACCATAGAGCTGCTATTTCATAAGGGGAGTGCTATTGGAATGGATGGTATTACCTTCAATGTAGACGGCTTGCCCAATGGGGTGAGTGCGGAGTTTGAAATCGATGGGCCTGGCGAAGCGGTGCGTATGCAATTGATGGGCTTGGGTACCTTAGTAAATGCTTTCTATCCGCTGAGTGTAACCTTGGTGGCTCCTACTGGGCAATTTACGACTGGCTTATTGCTAGAAAAGAAGTTAGGCCCGGGTTTAACTTTCTTGATGCAACCCTACGATGGGACTAAGATTGATGAAAATACCGTATTTCTTGAATGGTTTGAAACCAACCGAGCAGATCGATACCTAGTAGAAGTTGCTACTCGACCTACTTTCGGTAACACCACCTTCGTTAGTGAGATGGTCGAAGGAACACAGTATCAACTACTTAATATACCGGATGGGGCAATCTATTATTGGCGAGTTACGGGTATGAATGACTGTGGCATCGGCATCCCCGCTAAATCCTATGCCTTCCAACGTATGCAGCCTCATTGTGAGACGATTACGAATACGCACAACCCTTCCGTGTTTGGTTTTGAGACGGATGGAGTACCTATTGGACAGATCTCTATAGATCGAGAGTGGCCCATCAGTAGGATAGGAGTAGATAATATGAGAATTTACCATCCTAAGGTAGATCAAGTGTCCGGTAGCTTGAGTGCTCCATCAGGAACGAATATTGCCTTATTCGAGAAACCCTTACTCTTGGGAGATTGTGGTAATGAGACTTTTCTGATGAGTTTTGACGACAATGCATCAGCAGGGGCTACGGAATTTCTGAATTTATGTGATGAACCTACTTTATTTGATGTGAGTGCAAGGGTGCAACCGATACAACCTTTTGCCAATTTCGCTGGGGAAATTGCGACTGGCGACTGGGATCTTTTCTTAACGAATCAAGATGTAGATGGAGGAATTGGTTTATTGGAGCGGTGGAGTTTGGAGGTTTGTTTTGATACCCTACTCGGACAAGCTAGTTATCATTCGGTAGACCTTGAGATCGCAATAGGTGCGGAAGAGACCATCACGAAAAATAATCTGGAAACTACCCTGGAGGATACCGAATTAAGGGAGATCATCTATATCCTTACGAAGATACCCACCTACGGAGAGTTAATTTTAAATGATCGAATATTAGATGTCGGAAGTACTTTTAATCAATTCGATATTAATGAAGGGCGATTGAGTTATCGACACAATGGCAGTGCTACCGTACTACTGGACGATATAGAATTCAACATCCACTTCCCTGATGACCTGTGGTGGCCCAATCGTTCCTTAAATATGTTACTGAAAACTCCTGAACCCACTTGGGAGGTATTGGTGACGAGTGATAGCGCTTGTTTGGAAGCGGGAGCGGTAGTACTGGATGTACTCGTCATGGACCAATCCTATGGACCCTATTTCTATAGTTTGGATAGTGTTGATTTTCAGTCTAGCCCCACCTTTAGTGGTTTAGCGCCAGGCACTTTCACTGTTTACTTGAGCTATGGAAATGATCAGATTGCTCAACAAGTCGTAGAAGTTAAAGCATTATCGGCTTCTTTTCATTTGAACAACAAGGATATAGAAGTTATCGCCGAAGGAGGATTTCCACCCTATACTTATCGTTTGGATGATGGACCATTTCAGGACAGTCCATTCTTCTTGAATCAGAAAAGTGGCCTATACGAGATCACGGTCGAGGATGCTCAAGCTTGTACCTACACCTTCCAATTAGAAGTGCCCTTCACCGTTTCTGAAGGCACCATTGATTTTCCTCTTCCACCTTTTCAGCCTGGCCAAGGAGCAGAACAAGAAGTCTATGGGCCCAAGGTACCGAGTTCCGAACGTTTGGCAGAGGGCGACTGGATGTTATTCCCCAATCCGAGCCAAGGTTTGTTTTACTTGGATTGGAGGAGTCAAAAGGTGGAAGAAGGAGATGAGTTATGGGTAGTCAATTCTACTGGACAGTCCATCAAGAAATTAAGGATGACCGGGGACCGAGATCATTTTACCTTGGACCTTCGATCCATGCCTGTAGGTATTTATCGGATCTTTCTTAAACAAGCTTCTGCGGTGAGTGTAAAAGAAATTGTCATCTACTGATAAAAGGTAAGGGCGCCATCTTTGCCAGAATACTCAATACATGATTGGATGATCAATAAGTCTAAGATCCAGCTTCGGCAAGGGCTAAAATCTGTCGGGTAGTGCTTTTCCCAATTGATTTATATATATTGGGAGGCCATTACAACCAATTGCCTGCGATTTAACTATCTTAAATTTTGTTATCTACTCCTTACATTTGAGATAAACTACCCATTATACGTACGCCAAAATATACATAGCTTATTCAGAGCTGCTGGTCATCCCATAATATTGCTAATTCCCAGTAACATGGCAAATAGCCTTAATTCGATAAGACCATGACAAAAAACATTTACGTAGCGGCTACAAACCAACATATTGGTAAAACTACCTCAACACTCGGCCTAGTAATGGCCATGAAAAATCAGGGTATCAATGTCGGTTATTGCAAACCTGTTGGTCAGCAATTTATTGATCTTGGAGATTTGAAAGTGGACAAAGACGCTTTACTCTTTTCTAAGATTATCGGTTTTGACCTGAAAGAGGAGATTCATAGCCCCGTTATTCTAGGACAAGGCGCCACTTCTGCCTTTCTGGACAACCCCTCAGCCTTCAATTACCGAGAACGTATTTTCCAAGCAGCAAAGGTGTTATCGGATGCCCATGACTTCGTCATATATGAGGGAACTGGACACCCGGGGGTAGGAAGTGTAGTTGGACTTTCTAATGCTGAGGTAGCCAAGATGCTAGGTGCTTCAGTGGTAATGATTGTGGAAGGTGGGATCGGAAAAACGATTGATCGTTTGGCGATGAGTTTGTGTGTTTTTCAAAGACAGAGGGTACCAATAGTTGGGGTGATCATCAATAAGGTATTCCCAGAGAAGATAGATAAAGTAGAAAAGTACGTTGGGGGATGGCTTAAGAAAAAGAATCTTCCGCTGCTTGGCGTCCTTCCGTACGATAAGAGTTTGAGTAATCCGATTATGCACTCCATCCGCAAGGCGGTTTATGGAACGACCATCCTTAATGAATCTCATTTGACGAACCAGATCGACAATATCATTCCGGGTTCCTTAGTGGCTAATCACGATTTTGCGAAAGAGAAAAACTCCTTACTGGTAGTGAGCAGCAACCGCCTTTGTAAGGCTGTACAGCGGATAGAGATGATCTGTGCGCAAAAGGGCATAGAAGAATTTCCTATATCTGGTGCAATTATTACAGGAGATGGTCGCAGTCCTCGCAATATGTATGAGCGATTACCTTGCAAAGATTTCTTTGCCAAACATACCATTCCAGTAGTGACTACGCCTTTAGATACTTATGGCTCCGTGGTTAAGATAAGTAACCTAGAAGTGAAGATTAATCTTCATACCCCTTGGAAGGCTCAGCGTGCCATTGACCTAGTAGAGCAGAACGTTAATCTAAAGCCCTTGTACCTAGAAGATGTTGCCTCTTAGGTGTCTTTCACAGGATGAGCGTTTCGGATGCTGGAGTTTTGAGGTTTTGGTTGGAGAACATCTCCCTTCTACGACGTTGAGGCGAGCTGAATTGAACCCAAAGTAATGAGCGAAGCGACCAGCGATATACAAAATAGAGCAGACATTGATGTGCTGGTAAGGGCTTTCTATGATCGCCTTTTACATGATGATAGAATTTCTTATCTGTTTGAAGATGTCAAAGGTGAGCACTTGGAAGAACATTTTGTTATCCTTTGTGATTTCTGGGAAAGCGTCTTATTCTTCACGGGGCAGTACAAAAGGAATACAATGCTTAAGCATCTGAGTTTGCACGACAAACACGGCCTCACTGCCCAACACTTTCAAATATGGCTAGGCTTTTTTAATGAAACGATAGATGCCTTATTTATAGGGGAAAAGAGCAAACTAGCCAAAGAAAGAGCTAATTCGATTGCCGTGATTATGCAAATGAAGATCAAGGAAATGGAGCAATGGAAGTAGCGCTCAGGAATGTAGACTAGCTACGGGATAAGGCTAGTCAATGGTATAGACCCAATCTGATTCCGTGGACATACCCTCGTTGAAGCAATAGTCATTGGCCACCAATTCTTTGAGATCCTCTGCCAAAGTAACCCGCTCCTTTACGATCAGGTGTGCCATTCGCCCGCGAGCCTTTTTCGCATTAAAGGAAATAACCTTGTACTGACCGTTACGATTTTCCCGGAAGTGAAGATTGATTAATCTACCTTGTAGCAAAGCCGGTTTTACGGCATGGAAATATTCTTTTGAGGCCAAATTAATGATGGTATCTCCGCCACTCTCATTGAGGTCTGCATTGATCAGATCGGTAATACGACGATCCCAAAACTCATATAGGTTCTTTTTTCTTCCTTTCTTAAGTGGGGTACCCATCTCTAAACGGTAGGCCTGCATTAAATCTAGGGGTTTGAGTACTCCATACAAGCCAGATAGGATGCGAATATGATCTTGTGCAAATTCCATCTCTTCTGCCGAAAAAGTTTCCGCTTCCAACCCAAGATAGACATCTCCCTTGAAAGCCAAGGCAGCAGGTTTGGCATTTTCTGGGGTGAAGGGGGTGGCGAAGCTTTGGTAGCGTTCGACATTTAGAGCTGCGATATTATCACTAACTTTCATTAGATTCTTGAGTTGGCGCGCAGATTTCTTTTTCAAGACGGCCACTAGTGATTCCGTATCGGCCATTAACCTGGGAACACTATGGTTGGCTGTTGCTACAGGATCTAAATCAAGTGTTTTAGCTGGTGATAATAAAGTAATCATTTCCGCTGTTTTTAATTTCGGACAAAAGTAAGCGCTTGCTGTAAACTTTCAAAATCTCAACAGAGTAGTCTAGGAAAAGTTGAGCATTACGCGGCTTATTGGGACTTAGTCCTCCACCTTTTCTCGGTATTTGGAAATCTTAAGTGGGCGATTACTAACTCTTTGAATCATTATGTTGTTATCATGATAATAACTCGTGTGTTTTATGCAACAATGTTGCAGGTGAAGTCGGTTTTCCTATTTTTGTGAAACGGTAGAATTTGGAGAAGTTGTAAACCAATCCGTTAAGTTCGAT
The DNA here is from genome assembly GCA_013214355.1 of Saprospiraceae bacterium. Classification (GTDB taxonomy): domain Bacteria; phylum Bacteroidota; class Bacteroidia; order Chitinophagales; family Saprospiraceae; genus DT-111. The sequence goes on from JABSSL010000018.1 coordinate 136,467, forward strand.
CAGTTGATTCTCTAATAAATAAAGCTGGTAAAGTGATGAATAGTTTTGATCATTCTATAGATGAATATTATGACATTATCATAGTGGGAGCAGGTTCAGCGGGTGTAGGCGTGGGTATTCTTTTGCAAAATCTCGACCTTAGCTATGTCATATTAGAAAAGAATTCGGTGGGTGCTTCCTTTAAGAAATGGCCTAAAGAAACCCGATTTATCTCCCCCTCCTTTACGGGGAATTTCTTTAAAATGCCTGATTTAAATGCCGTGACACCGGATACATCTCCAGCCTTTGATCTTTTGACAGAACATCCTACTGGACCGGAGTATGCTCAATACCTCGAACAAGTAGCGAAGTTCTTTAAATTGGCAATAGAAACTGAGGTAGAGGTAAAAAGCATAGAAGACAAAGGAGGTTGTTTCCTCCTCCATACCAGTGATGGAATTTATGGAAGTAATTTTGTCATTTGGGCCGCGGGAGAATATCAGTATCCCAGCACAAATTCCTTTGAAGGAGAGCATTTGTGTACCCACTATTCTGAGGTCGATTCCTTTGCGGATGTAATGGGGAAAAATAGTGTGGTCATTGGTGCCTATGAATCAGGATTTGATGCCGCCATAAATCTAGCGCAAGTTGGTAAAGAAGTCACCCTAATAGATAATTCGAATTATGCGGAATTAATAAAAAGTGATTCGAGCTATTCCCTCTCACCGTTTACACGGGACAGAATGAAGGAAGTACTAGATGATATTGATTATCACGCGGAGACCAGGGTTGAAAAGGTCAAATTCGAAAATGCCAAATATCTAGTAACAACCAATGATGGCCAAACATTCATCTCAGATGATGAACCCATCAATTGCACGGGCTTTGACACCAGCCTTACCCTAGTCGAAGATCTATTTGAATTCGAGGAGGGTTATCCACTGGTGAATCGATTCGATGAATCTCAGAAAACGCAGAATTTATTCTTGGTCGGACCCCAGGTAAAACATGGGACGGCTCTTTTTTGCTTTATCTACAAATACCGGCAGAGATTTGCCATCGTAGCTGAAGAAATTGCCCACAGAAATGGTATTGGTCCCAAAACCTTAGAGCAAGTCCTTAGTCAATATAAATACAATAATTTCTATTTGAAGGATTTATCCTGTTGCGATGATGAATGTGTCTGCTAACTGAAATAGATGTAATTGATTATTCAAACAGGTCCTTTTTACTGGCTCCTTCGTCTCAATCTTTTTCACTATCCCATACTACCACCGCTGCGATGGTGTCTCCATAAATATTGATGGCCGTTCGCATAATGTCGAGCGGGCGGTCTACCGCCAAGATCACTCCAATGATAAAGTCTGCGGCGGAGCCCTTAATCCCAATGGCTTCGATCACAATAAAGATGACAACGATACCTGCTGACGGTACCCCAGCAGCACCGATAGAGGCCAATAGGGCGGTAAATACGACAATAAATTGTTGCGTAAAACCTAATTCAAAACCAAGTACTTGGGCAATGAAGAGTGCGCCCACCGCTTCAAATACGGCACTCGCATCCATGTTTATAGTTGCACCTAGAGGAATAATGAAGTTGGTGATCTTCTTGGGAACGCCCGCATTTTCTTCCACACATTTCATGCTAACGGGCATCGTTGCCAATGACGAAGAAGTGGCTAAGGCAGTAATCACAGCATCTCCCATTTGTCGGAGATGAACGATGGGATTCTTACGCGTGAATAGAAACAGGAACAAGGGCTGAACCACAAAGAAGATTAAAAGCAATGCGGTCCCCAAGGTGACAATATACCAGAAGACGGACTTGAAAAAGGAGACGTCCGTTTGATTGATCGCCTTGATCACTAAGCCAAAAACACCGATCGGTATCAAGGCAATCACCCAATTGGTGATCACAATCATTACCTCGTACACACTTTCGGAGAAACCCAAGAAATTCTCTTTCATTTGCGGGCTGATTCTGGTAAGCGCAATGCCAAAAAGGATGGAAAAGAATATGATACTGAGCATATTCATATTGGCTAATGCTTCAATCGGATTACTGGGAATGATATTCACCAGAATCTCCAAAATCCCGGAAGGACGATTGACTTGTAAGGATAATTCGCTGTCACTCCCAACGGGAAGCTCAACATTGATCCCAGGATTAATGAAGTTGAAAAGAAGCAATCCCACTACTATAGCTGCTAAACTACTAATCATAAAGTATCCTAGCGTTTTCCAACCAATCCTTCGCAATTCTTCCGACTGCTCAAAACGCGCTAAGGCATTGATAATGGAAAAGGTGACCAAGGGTACAATGATCATTTTTAAAAGGCGAATGAAAGCCGTACCAATGTATTCTAGGAATTTGAGTTGCTCTCCAAAAAAAAGGCCAGCAGGGATGGCAATAACAAAAGATAGAAAAATCAACCAGTGATGGCTGAGACCGAATTTTTTCATACGAAGGCTAAAGTTTAGCCCAAGATAGTCGATTTCTTAGATGTTGTGCTTCCAGGAAGGGATTTAAGCAGGAAAACACAACTGCCACCAGGATCAACTCTTCCTTAAGACTAAATTCCGACATCCTCTCGTTTCACAATGCTAAAAATTATTGCTTTCTTGAGTAAGTATAAAACGAAAAACGACTTATGAAAAGGAGAAAGTTCATCGCAGCATCCGCAATGGGTGCACTCGCCACCTCAACTACCTTACAAGCTAACTCGAAAACTCCCAACCCAATGGCTGACCAGGAAATTCTTGAACTTAGGGTTTATACCATGAACTTTGGGAAAAGCGGCCCTTTTCAGCCCTATATGAAAGATACTTTGATTCCCGCTTTGCAAAGGGCTGGGGTGAAAAAGGTCATGGCCTTTCGCGAAATGGGCTTGAGCCAACCCGGCAAGGTCTATTTGCTGCTAGCTTACGCCTCATTTGATCACATGTTGAAGGTACAAGCTAAGCTGGAAAATGATAATGTCTTTAAGCGGGCCAGTGCGGATTATCGGAAAATTTCCTCAGCCAATAAGGTGTATACTCGCTACAACACTTACCTCATGCAAGCCTTTAGTGGGATGCCGGCACTTAAAGAACCTGAAGCATCTAGAAAGCTATTTGAATTACGAATCTACGAGGGACATAATGATGATGCCGTTACTCGTAAAGTCGCTATGTTTAATGACGAAGAACTTCCTGTATTTCTCGAAACGGGTTTAGATCCTGTGTTCTTTGGTAACCTAATTGCGGGTCCGGAGATGCCAGCCCTGGTCTACATGGTGGCTTTCGACTCTATGGAGACTCGAGATGCCAATTGGAAGAAGTTTGTAGATCACCCAGAATGGAATCGTATGAAAGTCTTACCGAAATATGCAGATTCTGTTAGTAATATTATTCGCGTATTTCTAGAGGAAGTTGAGCTCTAGGAATCGCTCTAACCAATATTGTATTGTAGACAATGAAAAAAACTTACACACTACTAATCCTATTCCTCGCCTTGGGTATTTCTGTCCTTTCTGCCCAAGAAAAGCCAGCTATCTGGCAAAAGTTAGAAGCCGAAGCCATCATTGATCAAAAAGTCATGATGCCCATGCGGGATGGGGTGAGGCTTTGTACCGATATTTACCGACCTAAAACGGATAAACCTGTACCAGTGATTTTCTCCCGTACCCCCTATAACTTTAATTCTTGGGGGGATGGAGAGATTCGTTCTCGTACGGCCCAACGGGCTTATGAAGCGGTAAAGCGGGGATATGCCTATGTGGTTCAAAACGAAAGAGGACGCTACTTCTCCGAAGGAGAATGGGATATCCTTGGCGTTCCTTTGACGGATGGATACGACGCTTTTAGCTGGATGAAAGCCCAGCCTTGGTGTAATGGCAAAATTGGAACCTATGGCTGTTCTTCTACGGCGGAATGGCAAATGGCGGTAGCTGCCCTGGACCATCCTTCTCATGCAGCTATGGTACCGATGGGGTACGGAGCAGGTGTTGGACAAGTAGGCGACTACATGGAGCAAGGCAATTGGTACCGTGGAGGAGCCCAACAAATGTTGTTCACAGCCTGGTTGTATGGAGTAGAACACGATAAGTTTAAACCAAGAATCCCGCCTGGTGCTACCCAAGAGGACTTGATCCGGATTTCTCGCTTCTATGATCTTGCGCCCGAAAATCCAAGAGTAGACATGTCTGAGGCACTTAGCCATCTGCCGGTTTCCGATATCATCAAAAACATCAATGGTAAAGAGGAGATTTATGATAAGATGATCCGTCGTAAACCCAATGATCCAGATTGGTACAAAGGAGGTTTGTACCACGATGATATGGGCTTTGCTGTACCTAGCTTTTGGTTCACTTCTTGGTATGATGTTTCCATTAGCCCCAACCTGGCTTTGTTTAATCACGTCAGGAATAATATTGAAGATAAAGAGGTGGCGGATAACCAATATCTAGTTATTGCACCCACTTTACACTGTGCCTACACACGTGCTACTGAAAACACCATTGTGGGAGAACGAAGTGTCGGAGATGCTCGATTAAATTACGATGAGCAAATCTATGCTTGGTTTGATCTTTGGTTGAAAGGGGAGAAAAATGACTTCAAGGAAAAGACGCCTCGCGTCCAGTATTATACCATGGGTAGTAACAAGTGGCAGCAAGCCGAACAATGGCCGCCTAAAGCGGCAGAGATGACTACCTATTATCTATCCAGTGGGGGCGGTGCCAATAGTCTATATGGCGATGGTCAACTTCTTAAGGAATCAGCCAAGGTGAAAGCTGCCGTAGATAAGTTTACCTATGACCCAATGAACCCCGTAAAGTCTTATGGCGGTAATGTTTGCTGCACGGGCAATGCGGTAAGAGGGGGCGCTTTTGATCAACAACAGATGGAAACCAGAAGCGATATCCTAGTATATACTACGCCGCCCTTAGAAGAAGGAGTTGAAGTAACGGGATCCATTGAAGCTAAGTTGTTTGTTGGCTCGGATGCTAAGGATACAGACTTTACCATCAAATTGATTGATGTTTATCCGGATGGCCGAGCTTACAACCTGGATGAAACGATACAGCGAGTCAGATACCGGGAGGGTTACGATAAGGAGGTATTCATGAAAGAAGGCGAGGTCTATGAAGTTAACATGACGCCGATGTCTACAAGTAACTACTTCGAAAAAGGACATTCCATCCGTATCGAAATCTCTAGCAGTAACTTCCCACGTTTTACGCGAAACCTCAATACGGGAGGAAATAACTTTGATGAAAAAGAAGGCGTAGTGGCAAACAATCAAATCCACCATTCTGCTAAATATCCATCTCAGATCAAATTGCCGATCATGAAGAAGGATACTTCTGCTAAACGCTAATTGCTAGGCTTAGTAAGGGGGTTACTCAAAGTCACCCCCTTACTAGCCGCAAAGTCAAGCCCTGAAGAGCAGCGGAGCAATGCTTGCTAAGCTAGAATATCCTTCACTACCTCACCATGCACATCTGTCAATCGGAACCTACGCCCTTGGAAGCGATACGTAAGGCGCTCGTGATCGATGCCTAATAGATGGAGTACCGTCGCTTGGAAATCGTGGATATGGACGGGGTCTCGGGCGATGTTATATCCAAAATCATCCGTCGCGCCGAACGAGAAACCAGGTTTGACGCCTGCTCCAGCCATCCAGGTGGTAAAGCAACGTGGATGATGATCTCGACCGTAGTTGTCCACCGTCAATTTGCCCTGAGAATAACTAGTACGTCCGAATTCTCCACCCCAGATCAATAGGGTGTCATCCAGCATACCTCGTTGTTTCAAGTCCATAAGCAGGGCAGCTGAAGCTTGGTCCGTTTCTTTGGCCTGCAACTTTATGGCATTGGGGAGACCACCGTGATGATCCCATCCTTGGTGGAAGAGTTGAATAAATTTCACGCCTTTTTCTGCCAGTTTTCTAGCCAGTAGGCAGTTGGCGGCGTAGGTGCCAGGCTTGCGGCTATCCTCACCATACATTTCGAAAATGTGTTCTGGCTCGTCCGAAAGATCAACGACATCAGGTACTGAGCTTTGCATGCGGAAGGCCATCTCGTACTGAGCAATCCGTGCGTCAATTTCCGGGTCCTTGATCTGGGCAGCCTGCATCTCCTGTAGCTGCTTAAGATGATCTAATTGACGTCGACGATCAAGCTTTGACACGCCATCCGGATTATTGAGGTACAATACCGGGTCTTTACCTGAGCGGAACTGGACACCTTGATGTTGTGCGGGTAGGAAGCCACTTCCCCAGGAACGAGAGTAGAGTGGTTGTCCCTGCTTCCCTTTGGTAATGAGCACCACAAAAGAGGGGAGATTCTCATTATCCGTACCTAGGCCATAGCTCAGCCACGCACCGATGGACGGCCTGCCCGGAAGTTGAGAACCTGTCTGTATAAAGGTTACGGCGGGATCGTGATTAATAGCTTCGGTATACATGGACTTAACGAAGCAAAGATCATCGGCTACTTTCGCGGTGTGTGGCATGAGATTGCTGATCCAGTGTCCACTTTGACCATGCTGCTTGAAGTCAAATAATGAGCCGGCAAGCGGGAAGGAAGTTTGCCCTGCCGTCATGCCCGTCAAACGCTGTTCTCCCCTGACACTGGCTGGCAGTTCTTCGCCATTCATTTTCCTTAGCAAGGGCTTGGGATCGAATAGATCTATTTGCGAAGGTGCACCACTTTGGAACATATAGATAATCCGCTTTGCCTTTGGGGCAAAATGCGGATTGCCTAAGATGCCACCGCCATTATTCAGCATGGAAGTTGCCCCGAAAGCCTTGGACGGATTGATCAGGGATCCCAAGGCCATGGCACCAAGTCCCATCGCCGATTTGGCTAGAAATTCCCTTCTACTTTGAAAAGACTGATATTCATGACAAGCAGACATAGATGCTAGTTTATTTTCATTCCAGGGAATGAATGGAGTTCAATCCTGGATTCTTTTTTAACGCTTCATATAAAATTCATCATGATTGATCATCATGCTACTGACCATCGCAAAGGCGGCGGTTTCGACTGGATCAAGCCTGGGATCAAAAGGGTAATCACCTATGGCCAGTGCTTCCTTGGCTTGAGCGGGACTGGCCGCAAAGCGTTCCTGTTCCTGCTCAAACAGATCAGAGAGTACTTGGATTTCTTCTGTATTAGGTTTTCTACCCGTCAACAATCGGAAGGCGAAGGTGATTCTCTCGGAAAGTGTTTCTCCTCCTTCTTTCTGCATTCGTTCAGCCATTACCCGGGCAGCTTCAACGAAGGTTGGATCATTCAATAATACCAATGCTTGCAATGGCGTATTGGTGATTTCTCGTTGTATCGTACAGACTTCTCGACTTGGCGCATCAAAAATCGTCATAGCGGGTGGGGGAGAGGTGCGTCGAATAAAGGTGTACATCGATCGGCGGTATAAGTCCTGTCCCTCATCTTGCTTATAGTGCAACAACTTGTGTGAGAAGTTGCCGAGATCAATCCACAATCCTTCCGGTTGGTAAGGTTTTACACTTGCTCCACCAACTTTCTTGTTCAGCAGCCCAGCTGCCGATAAGGCATTGTCTCGGATAATCTCTGCTGGCCATCGATGACTCGGACCACGCGCCAGAAGATCATTGTAGGGATCCATTTCCCGTAGCTTTTCATCTGCAATCGATGATTGGCGATAGGTATTGGACATTACAATTAACTTATGCAAAGCCTTTACATCCCAGCCTGATTCGCGGAAACTCACCGCGAGCCAATCCAGCAAGGCTGGATGACTTGGAAGCGCGCCTTGGTTGCCAAAGTCCTGCGGGGTACTCACCAAGCCTTTCCCAAAGAATAACTGCCAGTAACGGTTCACCGCTACCCTGGCAGTCAAAGGGTTTTCAGCACTAAACAACCACTGCGTGAGCCCTAAACGGTTGCGAGGAAGATCTTCAGGAAATTCCAGTACGGATTCCGGCGTGGCAGCCTCCACGGCATGCATCGGGGAATCATATTGTCCTCTATTCAGTACGTAAGTGGTACGAGCCGTAGGCATTTCTTCCATAACCATCACTTCTGGGACGGTATCCAACATGGCAATCCGTTTTTGGATCGCTGCACTCCGCTCTTTATATAAACGTTTAAAGTCACTGGATTTGAAGGTCTGATCAGCAAGCCAGCCATCTTCCGGCAATTCTGAGTCACTTAATCCTGCCAGTTTTCCTATTTCCCAAGGACTAACCAGTCGATTGAAGATGGCTACTTCGTCCACTTTACCCATGAAAACACCACTTTCTCCGGTGAAAGCTCGACCACTTTTTCCGACTCGTATCGGAGGCTGGGCTAAGCGGTGGTTTCCAGTGTGAACGGGCAAGATGTTCTTGTATAATTGATTGTATTCAATTTTTGCGGGGATTGTTTTACCATTAACGAAGAGAGCTAGTCCTTCTGCCTTTCCGGTGCCGTCATAGGTGAAGGCAACGTGGTACCATTGATCTGTATCAAGTGCTTGTTCCGATGTCAGCTGGATGTAATTATGCGGTAAGCTATGGATCAGTCGGGCCGATAACTGATTTTTTTCATTGAGGTAGAAATCCCATCCCCGCCAGAAGTTGTTTTTGTTTCCCGCGGTACCCATGATCACTTGGGTTTTGGTAGAATCCTTTTGCTCAGTATTGATCCAGAGCCCAGTAGCGAATGCTTGGTGGACATCGAATAAGCCTACTTTTCGAATAACAAAGTTGTCATATTCATCATCTAAGGCTACTACCTTTCCTGCTCTATCTTCGTCATATAGCATTTCCACCGACTTGGCTATATTGCTCTGTTTCCTACCATCTAACCAGTCATTATTACCTTTAGCCATCGCTTGGCGACTTTCGAGTGGTAGAAAGACCGAGGGGCGCAAGCTACGTACAGCTTGGTTGACCTTAGTCGCTCGTCCTTGCTCAGCCATGGATTTCTTCAGTTGTTCGATCTCCTGATCCTTCTCTGTGATGAACTGCTGAATATCTGCCAATTCCTTTTCGGTGGTCTGGCTAGGTAAAAGGAGAGAAGGTCCATAGTTGCCATCATCTCCCGTCATTCCAAGCTCCTTCACATTATTGAAAAAAGCCGATAGCTGGAAGTATTCATCCTGAGAGATCGGATCGAATTTATGATCATGGCAGCGGGCGCATTCCATGGTTAGTCCAAGAATAGCCGTAGCAGTTGTGTTGGTTCGATCAAAAACGTATTCTAGGCGAAACTCTTCATCTACTACCCCTCCTTCTGCAGTCATGGGGTGATTTCGGTGAAAAGCGGTAGCTAATTTTTGCTCTTTAGTGGCATCAGGGAGCATATCACCTGCTAATTGCCAGCTGATAAATTGATCGTAAGGCATATTTTTGTCAAAAGCCTCAATAACCCAATCTCTCCAAGGATGCATATATCGCCAACCGTCTGCATGTAGACCGTGCGAATCGGCATAGCGTGCAATATCTAGCCATTCCATAGCCATCCTTTCGGCATAAGCTGTGCTACCCATCAGTCGATCAACGACTTTTTCATAAGCTTCAGCGGAATCATCTGCTAAAAAGGCATCCATCTCCTCTATGCTGGGGGGAAGCCCCGTCAGGTCAATGCTAACCCTTCTTAGTAGACGCTCTTTGTCTGCCTCAGTGCTGGGAGCAACGCCTTTGCGAGTCAGTGGTGCTTGAATGAAGTTATCGATCGGATTGACCTGCCTCCAGTTATCGTCGGTGATCGCGGGTATCTCTGATTTTTCCGGCGGGATAAAGGACCAATGTTCCTTCCATTCTGCACCTTGTTGTACCCATTTGATCAAGATGGCTTTTTCCTCAGCTGTCAGGTTCAAATTCGAGCTGGGGGGCGGCATGGCTAATTCCTCATCCTCCGTTAAGATCCGTTGAATGGCCGCGCTGTTCCTGAGACTATTCTTTGCAAAAGCAGTATGTTTATTTGGCAATTTACCAAAGGCATGTTCTTCCAAATCCAGTCTAAGATCTCCCTCTCTGGTCTTTTCATCCGGTCCATGACAAGCAAAGCAACGATCGGAAAGGATCGGTTTCACATGCATGTTGAAATCGATCTGATCCGGTAATTGAGCCATAGCCTCCTGCACATCTTCTGGCGTATTGGGTTGGCAGGCAACAATGGTAAAGGCTAAAAAGAGGCAAAAGTTAGCCCTCCAGTTCATCATGATTCATCCGTGTTTTGTGCAAAGGTTAAACCTGCCACTACTTCTAGGTCCGGGCGCTTTTCAGATAGCTGGGCGATGGCTTCGGGAGTAATTTCCGTTTGCCATAAATACACGCGCTTGAGTGATTTAATCTTTGCTATGCTTTCAATGGCATCATTGCCAATATTTGTTCCGTAGAGGTTAAGGGATTCCAGATGTTTTAAACTTGACAGGTGTTGTAGACCGGACTCTTCTAGCTCTCCCTTCTGCAATCGAAGACGGGTGAGGTGAGGCAATTGACCGATCATTTCCAAGAGGTCTGCACTGATCTTTTGCTCACTCATATCCAACCAAGTGATTTGCTCATTCGCAGACAACAAAGGCTTCACTTGGTTAGCGGCTAGAGGATCTTCTTGTTTGTTGAGTTTTACATCTAGCAAATTATTGTTGGCAGCGATAGCTTGTACCTTATAACCCAAAGACTGTAATTCCTCTTGCACTTTAGCAGGCACTGCTTCCACCTCAATCTGCTCAATCCATGGTTTTTTCACCAAGCTCACTCCATAACCGGATTCTAGGATATTCTTAATACTACCTGGTAGTTCCGATTGTGCCAATGTTTCGTCGAAAGAGGCACCATTACCGATCCACCATTCGAGGAGACGGATTTCTTGGTAGTTCATTGGCGTCTTTCCATCTGGGGGCATAAATTTCTTGCTTTCTTGCGGCAAAGTCACCCGTTTCCAGACTTCACTATCCATAGCTTTCCCGGCCACAATAGCATGGCCTTTGTTACCGCCTTCCTGCAAACCTTCTACCGTAGACATCACCAGTCCTCCTTTACTCTTATCCTCATTGTGGCACGAAAAGCACTTCTCCGACAAGATAGGCTTGATGACCTTGTCATAGACCATAGCAGAATCGGGGTCGGTAATATTTATACCTACCTCAGTAGACTCTGCGCTGCCTCCTAAGAGAGCCGCTACGGGGCCTGGGGCATACTTTATAAGATAGTCAGCGCCATGTGTGAGATTTCCGCCGAGGTGCCCAGTAATGGCTACAAGACCCAAAGTGGTCCAAAGCATTGGTCGATAGTAGGGCTTGAGTGCTGCCAGACCACCGCCTTTCACATACCAAAGCAATAAACTAACCACTCCGGTAGCTATCCCCATCCATTTATGCCAACCTAAGGTACTTCCTGTATAGCCTCCTTTACTGGCTAATAACCAACCAAAGAGGATAGATAAGGCACTACCAACCACACTCCAACCCAGGATGAAGCGGACGTAGTCTGGACCTTCACTACTTTGTTTTTTCCCGAGGAATAATTCAACCAAAATGGCCAACACTAGAAAACCAATTGGAAGGTGAACGACTAATGGATGGAATCGCCCAAGAAACAGGGCAAAGTCGCTGTCTAAAAGAAGCATAAAGTTTGTTTTGTTGGTTCTTCTTAATCGGCACTAAGCGAAGATACATGCTTCGCTCAGCCCATTCTCCTGTACTGTCCTAGTCACCAAGCATAACTTGATCAAGGTCGGACTTAAAAATAGTTTTTTTTTGTTAGTTGGTGAAGACTGCTGCTGGGAATTATCCCTATTTGTTTGGGAAGAGTAAATTGTGTGGTAGAGATGGGAACATTTGTCATACTCCTGAGCGGGGTACCCGTGGTGTAGGAATGACCAAAAAAGGAGGACTACTACCAACTTTGAGCGAAAACGCTCGGGTACCCCTGGAATGATGATTGGACCAGGAATTACTTTTTGACGAAGGGGAAATACCTGATTTCATTTGGGTTTTGGAGGAGGAGATAGTAAGTACCTGGTGCGAGGTCGGAAATATCTAGTGTTTGTCGTTGATTATCGACTGGAATCCGTTGAATCAATTGGCCAAGGGTATTGATCAAAAGTATGGGATCTGTTGGCATTGGGCCAGCAGAGATTTCCAGTTTTAAATGCTGGCCGGTGGGGTTTGGAAAATAGTTGAGTATTGTCTTTTCTTCGGTTTCTTTGAATTGAACCGAACGGATCTGGCTATATTCAAATTCACCAGAATGATCCACCTGTTGCAATCGGTAATAATTTAGTCCGATGCTTGGCCCATCATGCATAAAGGTATATTGTTGCTCTATTAAGCTGTTTCCTTCGCTCTTTACTGTACCAATCGATGCAAACTTTTTTCCATCTAGGCTATGTTCGATTACAAAGTGACTGTTGTGCTCTTCCCATGCCGTGACCCAATCTAACTTCACCTGCTCCCCCAACTCTTCAGCATCGAAGGAAATCCACTCCACCGGCAGAGGGATGGAGGGCAGACTGAATACGGTAAAGGGGGAGAAGTCAGAAACCCCATTTCTACTCACAGAGAATACTCCGGAGGATGCGGCCGCAGGCTTACTACCTGGATATTGGTTGTCAGTATCCCATGCCCCATTGTTATAGTGCGAGATATAGGTCTTCGATTGGTTAAAGTCCACGGATTGATCTTGGATGGTCCAAGACAATGATAAATTCAGACTTGATCCTCCTATCACATCCTCTTCTATAAACCAGGTCTTATTCAAGGAATGACTAGTGATCGCCGTCCCAGAAGTACCGTTGGTTAGCGCTTGGTCTGCTACTCGTGCACTCATGAAATCTCCTACTAATCCATAACTTTCAAAAGTTACGGGATTGTAGGTTGTTTTGCCAACTGGCAGCGTGAGATACCCGGGAGATAGAAATCCGCCAGCAGACATATGAGCTTTGAGCTTTCCGGAGCCATTGGTTTCCACAAATTGCGAGGGGCCGGCATTGATGAATACATCATTCGTTTGTCCCGATGCCAAGATCTTCGTCATCGTCAAATCATTGTTCCCCAACTCAAGATTTCCAGCATTGAAGGTTAAACTATTGTCAATGCCAGCTGTCCCCTCTAGCCTTTTTGGCCCAGTCCCTGCTAGTTCAACATCGTAGTACCGACCTCCCTGCACATCATCATCCAATAGCTGATTGGCTGCCCCACTGAATTTCATCAAGGAACCGGTATTATTCATGTTTATCGCTCCTCTGGCGCTAGTGTACTGGACAGGGTCCAAGGCTTCGGACTCCAATGTGCCTACCACATCCAACAGATCTATTCCATTACCGGGATAAGGATTTGGGTCACCTGTGCCGCCGTTGCCAAGGATACTTTCCTTGACGAGTAAATGTCCATCTTGGTTGATAGCTAAAGTGAAATTTTGCCCTGATGAGTTGTCATTTTTCAGGAGTAAATTTCCTTCTTGGATAGACATGGATCCATCAATAGTTAGTTTACCAAAGAAATCACTGGCATTGGTACTACTCGTATTCGAATTTCTTAAATCGAAATCAGCGGCAAAGTTCCCGTAGACATTCAGGTGTCCCCCAGTACCCACGGTCAAGGTCTCGGCATTCCCCGAACCTAGGCTATTATATAGATAAAAAGTGTCCCAAGCTCCAATGTAATACATATGCATATTTAGCGTAGCAACAACCTTTAGTGGGGCAGTTAGAAAACTCCATTGTAATTCGCGTAGGGTGATTTCTCCGGCTCCCGTGATGTTACCACCTTGGGTAGCTAGGCCAATTCTATCCGCCAAATTGGGATCAAGAGGTACTCCATTACCTAGTTTACCATCCACATGAATAGTGCTACCTCTTACATCCAAAATGTAGTTGAAAAAAGCACCATTGTCGTTAGCAAAAAGCTTAGCACCTAGTTCAATAGTCAGGTTTCCAATAGTGAAAGTCGAGTGACGGAAGTTAATGGTATGCCCAGCCTGTATCACAATATCCACAGTTGCACCTTGCCAGCTCGTCGTATTGCCATGGTAGGCAGTTCCTGAGCCATTGGCAGCGTCATTGAAGAGACCCATCGTTCCACCAGAAGTGGCCCAGGTTCCAGAGGATTGAGAATAGAGCGTAATGGCATGACTGGAAGTAATAGAGAAAAGGATCAGCCATAGACTGAGTACATAGGGATTATTAGGTGTCATAGTGTTTATGGTTCAGTGTTTGTTCAAGGGGAGTACTACAAATCTAGGCGCCAAGGAGATTTGAAAATCACGAGATGCATAAGTGTAGCCAGTAAATAAATAAAAGTGCTTGGCCAACAAATAACTGTAGGTAAGCGGAAGTTAAAGTAGATAAGAAGTGGATCCTTTATACGATTTGGGACAAGATGGTGGGAAAAAATAAGGAAAGTGTTAATACGAGTAATACTGGCTGTTTCTAGTGAGGTTCGCAGGTTACAAGTGGTTCTTTTAACTTATTACAAATTGATTATAAATGGAAATTTATTCAAATTAACAATGTTTTTAATTTATTTATTTTCATATGTGAATTTTATTTACTGTCTATCCAAATTTTTTTGCGTAAAAATGGAACCTTACCCAATAAGTCTTCGTTAATCGCAGTAAAGGGAAACTACACCACTTCCCATCTTACAATGTTCCTAATTTTACTTTGAGACGGACATATTACGGTACCGAAAACGATTTCACTTATAGTGACCTTTGAAAAGACGTATCGCCTGTTGAAGTATTGAACCCCCAGTATATGTTGGACCATTGATATGAACAACCGCCCGGTTGATCTATCATTTCTATGCCCCATCTGTTCTCAGTTGGGCAGTTACCAGCATATGCTACCAAAGCAATACGCTTATGAAACATACAGCCAAGTTCAACAAGAAACTGAAAGAGTTTTTCAGCAAACATCGGAATAATCCGACCATTGCTATGCTTGAGGCTTTTAAGGAGAGAGAGGGGATCCGGCAGTACCATGTGGTCTTTCTAAAACTAAAATTCAAACTGGGTATAGACTACACGACTAAGTCGGCTAATGGCAACTACAAGTTCTACATACCTTACTTAAAATTGAATCCGGACAATGCCTTCCAAGAGGCTTCTGGGCTTTATCCTCTACGGGATCAAAGCAAACCTTTTGCTTCGATTGATGAATGCTACACTTTTTTGATCGGGAAACTAATGGATCGAATTAGTAGTATTCACGATCTCGATGAGTACTTGGATCTCGGCTAGAGCTGGATAATGATTGTCGAAAATTTAAGATGATTTTATAGACAATTTGTTTTAGCATGGTATGTCGTCGCCATGAAATTGTCACGACTAGGTTAATTTGTAGATTATGATTTCCACGAAGGGGTAATGAAGCAGTTCACGGCCCCTTTCTTTTTTCTTCATTCTTGAGTTCCCAACAACATTTACTCGTTCCTTTCCTGGGAACTAATCTAGCCGCTTCGTAGTTTTTCTGCTATGAATCTTATACAACTGCATACTGAAAGATTTCTTCTTCGAGAATGGATCCCTGCTGATGTTCACCTTATTCACAAAATGTTAGCGGATCCGAGAGTAGAACCCTTCCATACCTTTTCCTCTCCCTTAACCATAGAGACCATCCAAAATACCTTAGCCGGTACTTTTGAAGATCAAGGAAAATTGAAGCGAACGCATTATGGCTGGTCTATACTAGCAAAGAAAGATGGTGCCTTCCGTGGATCCGTAGGACTGGAAGGAGCGCCGGAGCGATTTCGATCAAAAGAAATCTTTTATACTGTCCATCCCGACCATTGGGGAAAAGGGATTGGTACGGAAGCGACTGAAGCTGTAAGTCGTTTTGTTTTTCATGATTTAGGTCTCCATCGCTTGGAGGCCGGGGTGGCCACGGACAATATAGGGTCAATTAAAGTGCTGGAGAAGCTGGGTATGGAAAGAGAAGGACTTAGACGAAAAATATTACCACTGGCAGGGGAGTGGAGGGATAATTATTTGTATGCCATGCTGGAGGAGGATTTCTTTAAGTTTAGAGCGGTATAAAGGAGACAGACTTAAAATCCTGCTCTCGAGATTTCTAGTGCTCTATCCCAGTCTTTTTGTGGAGGATGTTCGATAAAGTATTCGCACCGGACCCGGTACTGATCTACCACCTTATCCATCGGATTGAAGCGCAATATTTGCCGGAAAATGCCTAAGGCTTCCTTGAAACGTCCCTGGCTGTAGCAGTCGATAGCCTGATAGAAATTAAGCAATGAGGCTTGTTTGCGGTCGGCCAATTCCGGGTCTTCTTGACTGATCAATTCGTAGATGGTAATGGCTTTCTCCTTGCCCGGGACTCTCACTAAGTCGATTTTGCGGAGTGGGTTGTCGTGAGGGTTAGATAGGGCGTGATAAGTATATTCACTAAGCAGTATGGGGGTGCCAAAATATTTAGTCAGTGCTTCTAGTCTGGAAGATAGATTCACCGTATCTCCAATTACGGTGGTGTCCAGTCTATTTTCTGAACCTACGGTTCCTAACATCAAATCTCCCGTATTAATCCCGATACCAAAATCAATGGCGGGCTTGCCTTCGCTAATCCGTTCCTGGTTGAAAAGTTTCAACTCCTGTCGAAGTGAAAGAGCAGTCTGGACTGCCGCGTCAGCTGAACGTTCATCCTCCCGATCTCTAAATAAAGCCATAATGGCATCCCCGATGTATTTGTCTACAAAGCCGCCGTGGCTCTGAATGGAGGGCTCCATCCGCTTTAAGTAACTATTAAGAAATTCAAAGTTTTGTACCGGATTTAAAGATTCGGAGAGTTTCGTAAAGGATCGTAAATCACTAAACAGTACCGTCATTACCTTAGCCGTCGAATCTCCCAACTGGATGTCGGAATAGCCCTCCTTCCCTAATTCTTGTAAAAACTGTACGGGTACAAATCGCTTGATTGCTTGATTCAATTGCACCTGATTATCAACAGATCGTTGGAGGTCGTTCGACAGTTCTTTGATTTGACTGTAAGCCCTAGAAAAGCGATAGGAAAGCAAGACAGACTGTGCGATGAAGAATATGAAAACGCCGAGGACAGACATATTATCACTCCCCGTTAGACTAATAGAGCTGTAATGTAAAATATCGTTGGCTACCCCTAATACGAAGGCTAGAAAACCTGCTGCAAAAAGCCAGGCATTTTCCCTTTTGAAATAAATAGCTCGGGTCTGACCAATGACAATAAATACTAAGCCTATACCCGTAAGTAGTTGAAAATAGGAGAGGAACTGAGGATAGAAGGTATTAGAGGTNAATAGAATGATGACCGAATAAACGATCGATGGAATCGTCAGCATCCAGACCTGCCAACGGGCGTACTCTTTGGGGAAGATGGAATGAATGTAGGCCATGAAGAAAACAGTACCAAAGGTATAAGTCAGATAATCGATTTTAAACAAGATAAAATAGCTGGAACCTGGTGTCCAGCTGTAGCCCAACTGCTCGCCGGTCAATAAAGTCCTAATGGCCATGGCTAGCGAAGCAATGGCGAAATAAAGTAAAGATTTGTTCTGTTGTCGGAAGAAGAAAATGATGAAGTGATATACGGCAATAATCAACAGTACTCCAAATAAGAAAGCGTCTACCATGATCTGCCAGGAGGAACCTGCAAGAACGGCTTTAGGCGTGCCTAGACTCAGCACGGTGGGAATGCCAATATTGCGTGCGTGGAAGTTGGAGATTTGTAGAATGATTTCTAATTCATCCTTTTCATTATCAAAGATCAATGGCAGGTGGGAGTAGTCCGGATTGGCATCTGCTGCTTGGCAAGTCACCTGTCCATTTTGATGGGCCAGCTTCCCATTTAGCAAAACTTGGAAAGCTGAATTGATTTGCTTGATGGATAGGGCCAGTTTCATGCGTGGTAAACCGGTAACTAAAAGGCGGAAACTGGCACAGCCTTGGCCTTTTTCAAAGTAACTTCCAATCGTTCTTTCCCCCCAAGTATCAGGGAGGTAGAGGTGGGTAGTAGCGGCTGGAAAACTATCGACTAATTCCCCCGGGATAAATGACCAATCTCCAATCAATTCTACTTCGGGGTAGAGGCTCGGATCCCAGTCAATTAAAGATAAGCGTCCATTTTCTGCCTCAGCAGAATAGGTTTCATTCCCCTTAGGAGAAGCACAAGAGGTGAGTAGGAGGCATATCAGTAGACTGCATCCACACAGGATGTAGGTAAAGGGAATTCGAGTAATGGTAGTTTTATGTTTCACAGTAGAAAACCAGGCTTTAACATGCTATCACAAAGTACGAAATGCTAGGCATATGGACTTCAATTCGAATTCCAAGGGATATATAGGTGATCTCTACCCCATTTTTCGATACGGACCTCCAGTTTGATCATTCCTACTAGAATGGGCGTAAATGCAAAAATGACAAAAATGATAATCCAATCTGCAGAAAGAAAACCCTTCACCAGGGCCAATAGTAGACTCGTTACTAGGGCGAAGCCAGACCACACTAAGAAGAGGAACACTAAGGATTGACCTACTATCAAGACCTTCAGCTGTCTTTCCGAAAGTCTCAAGGGGGGCTGTTCAGGGTTTTTCTTTTCCAGATAGTCGCTTAGGCCGGGCCTTCGAGCCAGATATTTCATAAGTTCCTGTCCGGGCATGAGTAAGGCCAGGAGAAACATGAGCCCCTCTAGGCCAGGGAAATAATCTCCTGCGGCCCATTTCATCAACCATCTTGTAAAATACATCCAACCAACCACCAAGGTAACAATCAGAAGGGCAATGGGTAGATGGTAATACAAGAGCTTCAACCAGCTGTCATGACGGATCTGAGCCGGCGTCTTAATGCGGAGGTCGTGGAGCGTCTTGGGATAAAGGGTTAAGGCGTAACCAGCAAAAACAACTAGACAAAGAGTAGTAATCGGGCCAACCAAGGGTTTACTATAGAGGAAGTTATAGTGCTGTACGTAGTAATAGATCGCAAAACCGAAACCAATTAAGGCCGGTGCAGCAATCTGGAGGGCAAACCAACGTTTTTGCGATTTTTTCATACGGTTTAGCAACTACAATCCATTCGATACCATGTCAAAAAGAACTCCATGGAATGTATAGCTGATCCCTTCCCCATTTTTCCAACTTGAGCTCAAGTTTGCCAGAAATGATAATGACTGGAATGTATAGAAATAGGATAGTCAACATAACCATAGCTGGAGGGAGGAAGATCCTAGCTAGATAAATGACCAATGCGGTGACCAAGGTAAACCCGAACCAGACCGTTAACAAAAAAGCTAGGGACTGAGCCACAATAAGTACTTTCAGGGCAGGGGTTGAAAATTTAAGCTCTACCCGGTTCCGGCTTCTCGGATGAAGATACTCTTTTAGGCCTTTTCTGCGGTCCAAGTATTTCATTACTTCTTGTAATAACATCAAAAATGCTAACACAAACATCAGCCCTGTTAGCCCTGGATAATACTCACTAGCCGCCCATTTGATCGTGGCTTGAGAGAAGTAAAGCCATCCTGCGACTATCGCAAGTACCAACAAAGCGATAGGTATGTAAATCAGGATTGTTTTGGTCCAATTCAACTGCCTAAGCTCTTGAGGAGATCTAGTATTGAGCAGCATGAGGGTTTTGGGGTAAAGGGTCAACGCATAGGCCGCAAAAACGATGAGAGATAGCGTAGCAAGAGGCCCCAGCAAGGCCTTACTATACAGGTAATCATAGTTTTTGATGTAATAGTAAAGCCCAAATCCAAATGCGATAAGAGCCGGCGCAGAAATCTGCAAGGCCAACCAGCGTTTTTGTGACTTTTTCATGTGATTTGGAAACTACGCTGTGAGAAGTGTAGCGTTTAGGAACGCTGCTTGAATTCCTCAATCAAGTCCTTCTGAAAACGATCAATTAAAGCACGTTCTTCTTCAACCACCCCAAGACTGGACTCTGCCACAGCTTCTAGCACTTCTACCATGAATTGATATTCAGGATCTGGCCCAATATCAAAGCAGGCGTGCAAAACCTTCTGGTAAAGCTCTTCCAGATTATTTTCCTTTTTGGCTTCGTAATTAAAGGACCAAATGATTTCTTTGGACCATGGATGTGCCTTAAGAATCTTCTCTAATTCATCCACTTCTTCTTTTTGAATTTCTCCATCTGCTTTAGCCAATACATAAAGTAGTTCGCCAAAGGCATCGTACAGCGCGATTTTGTTTCCACTCATAGTGCATAAGTTAATGCAAGTTGCAATTCATCCTCAAGAGCCCAAATGCGTCAGATATTTACTGCAAAACCAAGCTCTCGGCTCTGTGTTGCCGCAAAATCTTCCTTTGTTGTGCTCATTCATTGCAACTTGGGTCAATTAGTTTTATACAAGAATACCAATTACTTTCGAGATGGAGTGTCAAATGTGTGGTATTGTTGGTGAGAATCTATCTGACTCTAGGATAGGCCCCTGCCAGGGCGAGGGATTACCCATTTGCTTACCTCCTTGATCACCCCAGCCGATGGATGGTGTCTTCCACCACCATCTCTTCGTCCTATTTGATCAGCTTCCAGGTTTGACTCTCTGCACTAATTTCTACATCCCAGGGCTGGGGAGGATTGGGATGATAACGTGGCTCCGCATCTTTTGCGGGAAAGCGAGTGATAGTCTGGCTAAGCTGCTCAAAGTTGGATCGCCTTTCCTCTGTGTTTAACTCTGTTATGATATTGGTAGTTTCGAAAGGGTCCACAATCAGGTCAAAGAATTTTTCAGCCTTGCCTTCAGTATTGATGTAAAGCTTGTATTGCTGATTCCGAATTACCCGATCGCGAAATACATATTGATTTTCTACCCCGTTATCAGTCAGTTTCGCCTTGTTGCCTCCACCCATACTGAGGATCCACTTCCGGCCTTCCGGATGATCGGGATCCAATAGCAGAGGCTTAAAGGAATGGCCATCTAGAGGATACTCGGCCTCACCTATTTGCAATTTCTCTGGAACATTTGTTCCGGCCAAGTCCAAGAAAGTAGGAAGAAGATCTGTGAAATCTACTAGTGCTTGTGTACTTTGATTAGACTTCAGTTTAGCTGGCCAACTTACAATGAAGGGAGAAGCAATTCCCGCTTCAATGGTTTTTGACTTTCCCCCATCTACAGCCTGCCCCTTATAATTCCCAACTAGCCCTCGACTCGTGCCATTATCGGTTGTCCATATGATGACCGTATTCTCCCTTTTTCCAACTGCTTCCAAGGCCGCCACCATTTCGCCCAGAATTTTATCGGTATATCGGACCATGGCTTTGTGTTTCCCAATGGGCTCATCGGCCGATTCGTCAGGGGTGTTGACCAAGGGAGGATGGGTTAGAACCATGGGGTAATAGGCGAAGAAGGGTTGGTCTCTTTCTTCTTGCATGAATTGAATCAGAAAATCCTTGAAAACATCTGGACCAAAGGATTCTGCATAGGTCCTGCTGCCGTCTTTAGTGAAAATGTAAGGATCTTGGAAGCGTTCGGCGCTCGCTGGGATGCCCGTTTCGTAACCCGTCCACATACAGTAATCCTCAAAGCCCGCTTTCAGGAGGGCGTCAGGTTCGACACGAAAGTCATCAATTTGCCATTTCCCAGCGATGGCCGTGGCATAGCCTGCCTCTTGCATGTAGTTGGCGACGGAAGGATTTAGCCTTTCATCAAAATGTGCACCACCGCCCCACCTTGGGACATCCCAATGGTTAACCCAGCCATGCCGAAAGGGGTATTGACCGGTGAGAAATGTAAGTCTGGTAGGCGTGCATTGCGGCATGGAATATACGTTGTGAAAGAGCATGCCACTTGCAGCCAGTTTATCAATGTGCGGGGTCTCAATATCCTCCGCACCGTAGCAACTTACCCATTCTTTACCCAGATCATCCACCAGAATGAAAAGAATGTTGGGACGAACTTCTGGAGTGGTGCTAGCGGATGGATTGGAGCACGAAAAAGCAATTAAGCAAACAAACGGTAGTATTCTAAACATTAGGATTTTATGACTTTTCGCTGTAAAAATATAGTAAGATATCATCCAATAGAGGCTTCCAATTGCTCCAGTCGTGTCCTTTGGCTACTTCTCTATACGTTATTGTGTACTCTTTTTCTTCCAGAATACGCTTCAACTTTCGAGCCGCTGGAGCGGTATCATTTACGGTTCCGGTGCTGAGGTAAATGTCAATCGGTAGTTTCGGGCTTTCTTGGTAAGCTTTGAATATGTCTGGGCAGGGATGGGGGGCTGGAGATTGTATACCGACTTTCCCAAAAAGATCACTACCATATAGCCCAAAGTACATGGAGTTGAGCCCGCCAAAAGAAACACCAAGTATGCTTCGATTTTGCTGTGTGGTATCTGTGCTAAAATTCTGATCGATCACAGGTACTAATTCCTGTCGATAGAAATCAAGGTATCTAGGATTACATAGAAACTCTAACTCTCGGCGATTATCCCTTCTATTGTCGGGACCGATAGCATCGACTAAGACAAGAATGACGGGCTTTATTTTCTGTCGCTTCAGTAGGCGATCTGTAATTTGAAGAAGCCTTCCTTGTTCTTTATACCAATATCCATCGGTTACGTACAAAACGGGATACTTCAAACCCTCTTGATAACCTTTAGGAAGGTGCACCCAATATTGCAGATCATAGCCTAATAGCTGACTTTTGATCCGATGTAACTCGGTTGTGCTCTTGTTTAGACCTGGACCCAACTGTACTGCAATCGACTGCCGAGCGTCTTCGCCGAGGTTCTCCTCCTTGACTTCAGCACTTGGCCGATGGCAGGCCGAAAACAGTAGGAGTAGAATGAGATAAAAGATACCTTTGTGCATAAGCATTTATTCGGTTACGACGGTTATTTCTTCCCCTTGCAGCCAATGTTTCAGCAATACTTGATTTCCACTAATTGGGACCAGATAGAATCGTCCATAGGAAGCAAAGACCTCGGACTCCTCAATTCGTTCTATCATTACCCCTTGAGCATCTAGATAGTTGGAGTGAATGAGATATATCTTCTCTGCCTTCTTCAGTAGAAATCCAACGTGACTTGCATCAAAACCAATAAAATAGATGCCCTCCTGTGTCAGTGAATACAGCTTGTCGATGTTCTTATTCGTACTATCCAACGCCAAGGTTAGAACTTGACTCGTATCGATGGCCAGGGATTTCGCTTCATGAATCGGTAATTGTTGAGCCAAGCGATAGCGGTTGACTTGCAAGCCAAGGTGCTGTAGGGTAGTGGAGACGAAATAGCCACACGCTATCTCGCCCTTTCTGGGCTGGGCCGTATGTCCTTCGAAGGACCAAGAGGTTCCATACCAAAAAGGAATTATTTGATTGACGAGCAGTTCTGTGAAAACACTATCAATAGCATCTTTTGGCTCAGTTGAAATCAGCTGCTCTTTGATCCGCTTTACCTGTTGCTTCATCTGAGCATAGGACAGGAAGGTATCAGGGAATTGTTGGATGCCTTGATGGAGTAGTTCCGCCTCCAATGAAATGGTCCGGGTGGGAATAGTATCCGTAAGCAAATTAGGCCTTGAGTGGGCTGGGGTTGTCTCTTGGCAGGCCAAGAATAGGAAAAAGATCGCTATACTTAGGAGCCTTTCATTCATATCTTCAATGACAAATGGTGTTTATTGACTCCAATTTACTATTTATGGGCAGAAGTTTTTAAGGGAGAAAGGAATTAGGACCTTCCTCCCTGTTCTAAATCTCTAGTCTCTAGGATTTTTTCCTAAAGAAGCTTATTCTAAAGCTTTGCAAGCACTGCCTCGCTGGTAGCAGGGACTTTGTATTTATTGACTTGCAGAATGTGGACTTCGGTAGAATTGGTGCCAGTATTATTTTTCTTGATGGCCACCAAGTCACTTTCTGGCGCAAATGCAAAGGTGAAATTATCGCCGGTCTCATGTAATATAGTACCGGTTTGTACGGAAAATGAGCGATAATTATGTGCTGCCGAAAGGACGTGAAATTCTGTTGATCCGGTACCTGTGCTATTTTTCTTGATAGCAATAAGGTCCCGATTTGGCGCCATAGCAAATTCGAAATTGTCTCCCGTTTCCTCCAATCCGGTACTAGTGTGAAGAGCGAAAGAACGATACTTGGTAGCCGCAGAAAGGATATGTACCTCCGTCGTGTTGCTTCCTGTATTTCTTTTTTTGATAGCAACTAAATCTCGATTGGGTGCCAGAACAAAATCAAAATCATCACCAGTTTCATGTAAGGCTGTACTTGTATGCAGACTATATCTTCGATACTTACTATTAGCTGAGAGGATATGTATTTCAGTTGAGTTGGAACCAGTCCGGTCTTTTTTGATCACGAATAAGTCTCTATTGGGAGCGAGTAGAAACTGAAAGTTACTACCACTTTCATACAAGGGAGTACCGGTTTGCAAAGAGAAAGCCTGGTAATTCTGTGCTGCCGAAAGTACATGTACTTCGGTAGAGTTAGTACCCGTTCCCCTTTTCTTGATGGCAAAAATATCTCTATTTGGGGCCAAAGCAAACTCAAAATTATCGCCAGTTTCTTGCAATACTGTACCCGTTTGCAATTTAAATAGCATGTTTTGTAGCGTATGGAGTGCGTTGATTCTGCCTCTGCCCAACACTTGATCGGGTTGAATCAAATCTACTCCATTATTGATTCTACGCTGGATCTCTTCGAAGGTAGCTTCTGGTTTTATCTTAAGGGCCAATGCCACCAATCCAGCTACGTGTGGGCATGCCATAGACGTACCCCGCTTAGAAACATAATTGGAAGTTTTAAACTCCAATGATAGAATATCTACTCCTGGTGCAGAAACATCAACTGGTGCTACCCAATTTGAGAAACCCGCCCGCCTGTCGTTCTTATCCGTGGCTCCCACGGTAATCACGTTGGTCATATTGGCTGGAGAATAAAACTGGGTATCATCATTACTATTGCCAGCAGCAAATATGCAGATCCCTCCTTTACTATTGACATAGTTGATAGCGTCTTCCACTACACGGTTATGCGGCCGGCGATTACGAGGTCCCCAACTATTATTCAGTACTTTTGCTCCATTATCAACTGCCCAACGAAGAGCTCTGGCAATTACCGAATCAAATGCATTTGGGAAAATCTTGATGGCCATAATTTTGGCTTTTGGTGCTACTCCAATTACGCCAGTCTGGTTGTTCCCTACTGCTGCTATAGTACCAGCGACATGAGAACCATGTCCGTGATAGTCCATAGGATTATCATCATTGTCGCTGAAGTCAAAGCCAAATTTACCATCAGCTGAGGTCCACATATTGTCCCGCATATCAGGGTGATTGTAATCGACGCCAGTATCTACTACCGCTACTACTACATCTTCCCCTTCACTGATTTCCCAAGCAGGCTCACAATTAATCTTCTTCAGGCCCCAAAGATCATTAAAACTAGGATCATTAGGGATCATTAGGATCTCATTGAGTTCATCGATTTGGGCATATTCTACTTCGGCATTTCCATTCATCTCAGCGATCAATGTTTCCAGGTCAGCACCATCTGGAGCTTCGATGGTGTAGGTCCTTCTCAAGCATTTTGCTTCTTCAGACATAGTACCATAGTCTTCGCCATAAGTTACGGATTGAATAGCCTGTGGTCGATCTTCAATCTTTTGTGGGATTTCATAAGGTTCCTGCGTGCCATTGGCATCTACATGTAAGGGAGTACATTTGTAGGGACTTTCGCCAAATCCGGCTGGGGAAACGGGCAATGCATTTTCGATAGCTGATGATTCCTTCATGCGTACAATGACTCGCCTTTGCTGTTTCTTTAGCATAATATTGTTGGTTTAACTTAATATATTCCAACGGTCTCGTTGTGTTATATTAAGCGGGTTAATTATGCTTCAAAGTTATGAACAGCAAGGAGGCGACTCAACCACATATTAATGCGGGTGGAATACGATCGCATTAGAAAAAGGGCAGAAATTCTAAAGATTTATTTCATTTCTGCTTTTAGTAAAGTCCCGTTATTTGATCCTCTTGGGCGTAGATTACATCCTCCATATCACTAAGAAAACCTAAGAGGATAGGCACATCTAGCTGCCCCGGAATTTTCAGTAGATAGGTCTTGTTTTTTCTCATCCCCCCATTTTTTGCTTCAGTACCTGAATCATCTTCAAATAAGAACTCAGCCACAATCTTCTTTTGATCATCTAGATCTTTTGAGGTGGCTAGAGATTCTTGAATAGCATGAATGATATGGTGTATGTCAATATTATCTGTGATTTTTATGATTATTCTTTTATTGTCTTTGTTCATAATAGACCTTTGTGTCTTGCAGCAGTTACTGTGACAAGGATGAGCTGCAGGCCACCTAGGGCCTGCGTGCCAGTTTAATCTTTTTCGCAGATTTACTCAATTTCGAATTGAATTGCGCAATGTCCTTATCTACTAAATTTTGAAAGATCTCCTTTACCTTCGATAACCTACCATCTAAGACATCGGCCACTTCAGCTTGCTGGTTGGTGGGCTTAAAGTCAATCCCACTTCCATTCAAATCACTGGCCAAGGCACTTAATCTTCCATACAGTTTCATAGGGGAGCGGAAGGCATCCTCTCTTGCCCCAGTGAGGTGGATATCGTAAAGTGCACCAGCTACCTCGTCGGCTACTTTCTTAAGGCGCATGGCTTCGGATTTAGATTTGGGTTTATCCAATGCTGGAATCATCTCGGTCAGCTGTGCCCGGATCATTTCGACCTCGTTGATCATGCTAACCGCTGTATTCATAGCATCTCGCAATTCCAAGAGGAGATCAACCTGAGCTTTGATATCTTCTTCGGTACCATCTGCATGCGGATCCTTGCGTACTTCGACGGTTTTTTCGATCACTTTTTCTTGAGTACGAAGGCGTACGGTATATTCTCCGGGTACCACTCTTGGCCCCAATTGTCCCATCCATAGGTCAAGGTCCCAAGTCACCAAAGGCCGCCAACCCTCGCCGTTCAGCTCCACCCATGGACGACCGGGAGGAGGGTTCAGTAATTTAGGCTTATCGGTGGGTTCGTAGCGGAGATCCCAGTGTACCCGGTTGATCCCGGTTTGATTTTTTGTCTTGATGACTCGAATGATACGTTTATCTGCATCCAATACTTCAATGACCGGTGCTTGCTGTAAAGTATCTTCCAGGTAGTAATTGATATCAGCACCATAGACGGGGTTTCGTCCGCTATTTAAACTGGGGCCATCCGTCTTAATGCTTTCTCTACTATTAAAACGATAGGCGGGCCGTTGGTCCATCAGAGCAATGTCTTCTCCTTTCTCCTGGAAAGCATAGTTTCTGATGGCTCCGACATTATCTAGGATGTAGTAGCCTCGTCCGTAGGTAGCCACGACGAGGTCGTCAAAGTGTTCCTGAATTTCTAGCCAATAGATAGGTGCCGGGGGGAGATTGGAGCGCAATTGCGTCCAGTTTTTCCCATCATCGAAAGAGAGAAAGATGCCATTGTCTAGCCCAACATACAGCATGCCTTCTTGCTTAGGGTCTTCTTTAACGACATGAGCAAAACTATGTACAGATTTGGGAATGCCATCGCTAATCTTGGTCCAAGATTTACCATAGTCATTGGTCTTATAAACATAGGGATCGAAATCTCCCATTTGATGCAAATCAACCGTGATGTAAGCCGTTCCTGCCTTATATCGAGAAGGTTCGATATTAGCAATCGTCCCCCAAGGCGGGAGATTGGGAATGTTAGTAGTCAGGTTGGTCCAGTTCTTTCCTCCATCTCGGGTCAATTGCACCTGCCCATCATTGCTACCTACCCAAATGAGTCCTGCCTCTAACTTAGATTCCTCAATGGCAAATAGCGTAGCTCCGTCAAAAGTCATCAAGTTATCTACCGCCACACCGCCGGAACTCTGCTGGTGATCCTTCCGGTTCAAGGTCAAGTCTGGGCTGATGATTTGCCAACTCTGGCCACCATCATCAGATTGATGGACAAATTGACTACCCACGTAGACTCGATGCTTGGTGTTTGGAGAAAAACTAAGCGGGAAGTTCCAGTGCCAGCGGTATTTCATATCAGCTGGTGCCCAACCATAACCAGCTTCCGGCCAAACGCGCACCTCTCGGGCATAACCGGTGCGTTCATCATAAACTTCTAAGCCCCCATCGTAGCATCCAGACCATACTATATTATTGTCATTGGGGTCCGCTTTGGCAAAGCCACTTTCACACCCTCCAACCCCTTGCCATAAGCCGACGGGAATATAGCCTTGTAAGCTGTTGCTAGGGCCTCTGTAGGACCAACCATCTTGCCGATTTCCGTAAACGTTGTAAGGAATCTGCTGATCGACCGAAACGTGATACATCTGGGCAATAGGCAGTACGATGCGCTGGAAAGATTTTCCTCTATTTAGACTTATACTAGCGCAGCCATCATGGGCTACCATCATGCGGTCTGGCATCGTAGGGTCGATCCACATGTCGTGATTGTCGCCACCTCCCCGCGGTGGCCTTTTCATCAGTGTTTTACCACCATCTTCTGATTTGCTGAAGCGGACACTAAGAAAATAGATTTCCTCTGGATTATCAGGGGCAACGGTGATTCGAGTATAATAAGGCGCTCTTTCATTGATGGTATGATTCTGGGTGCGTAATTCCCAGGTTTTTCCGCCATCATCGGAGCGGTATAGGGCCGGACTATCGATCTCAAATAATGCATAAACAATATTGGGATGGCTATGAGAAATGGCCACGGCTGTTTTCCCAACCGGTCGCTCTTCTCCACCAGGCAATCCGTTTTCTGTCATTGCCTGCCAGGTATCTCCACCATCGGTTGATTTGTAAATACCACCTCCCGGGCCACCACTATTCAATCCCCAGGTATTGATATGAATGGACCACATGGCCGCGTAAAGTATATCTGGGTTTTGAGGATCAATGGCGAGGTCAGCTGCGCCTGTTCCCTCATCTACGAATAGTACTTGCTCCCAGGTTTCCCCACCGTCCTTCGATCTATACACGCCTCGGTCCTTTTGTGGGCCGTAGGTATGGCCCAGTGCAGCAGCATAAACGATATCTTGATTATGCGGGTGTACCAAAATTCGTCCAATCCGACCCGATTTCTCCAAGCCCATTTTCTGCCAGTTCTTTCCAGCATCGGTGGATTTATAGATACCGTCTCCCATGGCATGCGCTGGACGGATGACAAAAGTCTCGCCGGTGCCTACCCAAACTTGATTCGGGTTAGATGGGGCAAGGGCCACGGACCCGACAGAAGAAACGCCTTGTTTATCAAAAATCGGGTTCCAATTCAGGCCTCCATCGGTGGTCTTCCACAATCCACCCGATGCAGCGCCGATATAATTGATCATGGGATCCCCGGGTACTCCGGCAATGGCGATGGCTCGATTACCCTCCGGACCAATGAAGCGAAAAGGAATATGGTCGAAGGTGCTGGATTCAATCGGTTGGCCTTGCAAGAAAAAGTAAAGGCAACTACAGCAAAGCGAAAGGAAGATTCTGTACATGTTTACGTTAGCTTTTAGTTTTGAGTATAGGTTCGCTAATGAAATCGAAGTTTCATCCAATATAAAAACCTTCTCCGGAAAAGTTATGCCTTATTATTGATTAGCAGGATTGAAGGGAGGTGATCACCGTTTTGGGACCGGAAAGAAGAGGGAAGTCAAGCAATCACAATTTGGAATTTCTCTAAGAGACCGTGAATCCCCTCCAATGAAAATTTGGCGCCTTTGATGCGATTTTGGGTGGGATCGATGCGATAGTCGATGACTTCACGAAAATCGGCCTGCTCTAGGTTGCTCCGATGAAAATGCGAATTGGTGAGTTGCGATCGGTTAAAAGTGGATGCTGATAAATCTGTTTCTTGGAATTCTACGCTTTCCATTCTACAATCCAGAAATTGTGTTTTTGAAAGCTTCATTTGCTGGAAGTTGGCAAAGTCCAGCTGACATTCTTCAAACTTTAATTGCAGCAAGAAATCATTACAAACTTGGAAGTCAACCCCCATGAGTTTGCAGCTTTTGAAGGAAACATTCTTGAGGCCTGTTTCCTCGAGCACAACCATACTGAGGTTACAATGCTCAAATGTGCAATCAATAAAGTCAGTACCGGAGAGATTGGCTTCCGTAAAATCACATTGTTGGAAAGTACATTCCACGAATTCCTTTTTGCTTAGGTCTTCGCCAACCAAGAGCTGACTCTTGAAGGTTTCGTTTTCGTAGTAGAAGCCGGTCATGATCGGGTTTTAGTCTAAAGGTATGGCTTTTTGATTGCTCCCACCAAATAGGCCGATGGTCCATATAATAATTGCATCCGCTCGAAACTTTGGCGCTTACATTTTTGCTGGTAGTACCTCCGTCTTGATACCTTTAAATAGATCTTCTTCTTTTTGGCGCCCTCCATTTACCAAACTAAATACCCGATAAAACTCCTGTCTACCCCAGAGAATTTTATGTTGTGCCGGAGTCAGCTGATCTAGGTTTTGATAGATGGCCATTTGGGTTTGGTGGCATTGGACAGCCGCCCAGGCCGTTTCCCAGTAGGCTTCGGTATTAAGTCGTGTAGTGATCATCCACTCCGGATAAGGGAAAGCTAGCCGTTTCTCTCCATCCACGGTTGAGCTAAGTTCCTTAAAAGCGGCCTGATAGACATCCCAGATAGGTTTGGACCATAGGACATTGTAGAGCTTTAACACACTATGAGCTGGTGAAGCCGGCGAAGCAAATTGGGCATCGGCAGCTTTCATAATAGCAGCCGTGGTGAATTGAGAAATGGCAATATGGTCAGGGTGACCATAGGCCCCTTCTGGCCCAAAGGACAACACGATCTGGGGTTGAAGATCTCGAATGTGCAGTGCGATTTCCGCGATGATCTCCTCTGCCGGAGCTTGATCTAAGTCTCCATCGATATAGCCCAAGAAACGGACATGATCCACTCCGAGCGCTTCGCAAGCCTGGAGCAATTCTTCCGCCCGTGTTTTCCCTACGATGTTTAAGCCAGGAGATTTCGTGGCCGTTCCGAACCTGCCTCTTTCCCCTTTTGTTGCCATTAACACACTAACTTCTGCTCCTTCAGCAGCATACTTGGCTAGCATTCCCCCTAAGCCTAAGGACTCATCGTCTGGATGAGCGACAATTGCCATTAATTTTCTTTTTTCCATTTGGCGATTTTGTTTTCTCAAAGGTAAGGTTTGCTAGAGCGCAAGAGAATAATGATTGATTCCCTGGTAGATCTTATTGAGTGAATGGCCATTGAGCTGATTTGATCCCAAGTTCATCTTAAGGCAAGTGGATAGCATTACCGATCCGTATGCTCGGGATCCCGGATACATCTACTGGCGCCAGACCCCTAAAATTGATGTTGCAAAGGCCTGGCGTGAATTGGTGCTTGAACGCAGAGGCGAACAAGTGGGTTCAGATTAACGCAGCTAGATCACTGCGTCCCGATCAAGATCGCTAGATGGATAAACCTTAGCTTCTTTTAGCTTTTCGATCAGTTTATGCGTTCCATATTTTCGAGCGTAGATCAACTCGCTTTTCTGTACCTCCATGATGAGTAATAAACCATGCTCCTGGTTGCCAATCCTAAATGGCCGCCTTTTGGGCTGGTACTTGTCAAAGATTAGGTAATGAGAATTCCCATCTTCATTTGGGATTTCGGCCGTTTCGCCAGGCTCTAGCGAAGAGAGGAACGAATGTTGTGCGATGATGGTCAAGAGGCTACCTAGTCTATGTTCCATCAAGTGAAAGGCCGAATCTTTGGCTTGATTTACCTTAGGTTTATGATGAGTAAAGGCCACTAGTTCGTAAGTGCCCAACTCGTTAGGAACGGGACCATTCCCATCCGGATGGATGAGCTCCATGGTTGCAAAAGCTGTTCCCCCTTTGGCTTTCGGGAAACAGTACACATCTACTGCTCCACCTAGTACGAATGGAATAATTGTATGATCAAATTTGTCATACATGGAACCTAGTTGCTTTTCCAAACCCACCTTTTTCAGGGCATAGTATTGGTCCTGGTCTCCGTCAGCAGGAGAAAGTTCAGCAACTTGATCCAATAAATAATCCTTCCTTTCTAATAATTTTTTCCACCAGTTCATCAGACGTGTTTTAGTGGTTCATCAACAATTTCAGCACCATGCAAAAAGCGAACAGGGTGCATCCAGGATTGCACAAAGGGCATTCCTTAAGCACGCTTACGCTTTATTTCGGCACAAAAATCGTCAATGAAGATTAATGATTTGTTAACTGTTTCTGATAAGTCTCTGCATCAACACTATAGAAGACGCAGTTCCTAATCCGATCAAAGTTTAACAGCTTTGGATGCTCAAACTCATAGTCAAACTGTAGACCGATTTTCTTCATCACCTGAATCGAAGGTAAATTGATGGCAGCTGCAGTTGCACAAATGGAATCCAATCCTACTTCCAGAAAGGCATGCTGTAAGCAGCGTTTGGCGCCTTCTGTGGCGTAGCCTTGGTTCCAATGTCGCTTTGCCAGTCGCCAACCAATATCGACACAAGGGGTGAAGGGGGCTTCGAAGCTTTGGTAGGCTAGGCCTATGAATCCAATAACTTCATTGGTTGTCAGTTTTTCTACAGCAAAGTAGCAATAGCCTCTTTCGGCAAATTGCTTTTGCATGCGATCGATAAACTGCTGTGTACGTTCCCTATTTTGCGTAGCTGGGAAGTATTGCATTACCTCCTCGTCTGCGTTGATATCCGCTAGGGTATCTAGGTCCGTACTTTTCCAATTTCTGAAGCCCAATCTGTCACTCGTGAATAAATAAGGTTGTAGCATCGTAACGACTTAATACAAATAATTTCGGTGGTATGAGAATAAGTTAGCTATGTGAAGGATTTATAGGGATGTGCTTATGTTACGGCTTTTTCAACCACTAACATAACGCTGTTTTGGTATCTGGTTACACTTCCACCAGCATTTTCTATCAAATAACCGATTTCCTGAAAGAATTTTTCTTGTACCGGAGGCGATAAACTTCCTTGTAGGGAAAAAGTGCTGAGTAAGCCCAAGTAGTCTGTTTTAGAGTATGTTATCTCCCAAGGATATTCATAACGCTGTAGCTTTTGGAATAGGGGACTTTCAGCTAATAGCTGGTAAAATTTATCTGCGTGTGAAGTCAGTGGTTTGTGGTTTGAGGTGTTTGGGAAGAACGTTTGGTAAATGGGGGAGGACTGCTGCCAAAAGGTAGTTTTCTGAGAAGTATCCAGATGCCAGATTAAGGCAAATTGGCCATTGGGATTGAGGAGGTCATGTACTTTCTGGACACCCATAAACGCTTCAATCCAATGGAAAGATTGACAAGCTACCACAAGGTCAAAACCTTCTTCGGGAACAGGCCATTGCTCAAAATCGGCGGCAATGACTTCTACCTTAGGAAAAGCCTGGGTATTGATGGCCGCTAGCTTTGCTAACTGCGGCCCTTTCTCGATAGCTACCAGCGAGTGCTGCCATTTTGCAATATCTACGGTAAGTTGTCCGGTTCCACATCCAATTTCCAATATCCTAGCATCTGAAGGTAGCGCGCTTGCCCGATGGAGTTTATCAAGAATATACACAGGACATTTAGGCCTATATCGGTGATAGGCTTGGGCATTGGTATCAAAAACAGCAGTCAAGGTATGTTTATCCGGCATGGACCAATAAAGTGGGTGATTCAACAGCTATGCCTGAACAAAACCGATACGATCCTGAATAGGTTCCCTTGCGATTAAGTATTTTATGAATTCTCCCGACTTCCCTTGGCAAATCAGTTTTGCAAGGCTGCACTTTTTTCCGCTGCCTTTCTTTTTTCTGCCAAATAGTGCTCTTTGAATAAGCCACGGGAGATAATCAGTTTCATAATCTCATTGGTGCCGCCATAAATTCTCGTTACTCTGGCTGCAGCATAGGCTCTGGCGACGTCATATTCCCAAATGTAACCATAACCACCATGCAATTGGAGGCATTCATCTACCACTTTATCTAGCATATCCGTGGCCTTGAATTTGGCGATGGAAGCTTGTTCTGTAGTCAACCGATGGTCCATTTGTAGCTCTACGCAACGGTCGAGGAAACTTTGGTAGACTTGTACTTCGGCGGCACAGTCGGCCAATTTGAATTGTGTATTTTGGAAGTCTGCAATTGCTTTTTTGAAAGCTCTTCTCTCGGTTACATATTGCAGCGTTTTCTCTACTACTCCGATAGCTGTACCCAAGGCTTCCACGGCAATACCCAATCGTTCTCTTGGCAATTCATTCATCATTAAACGGAATCCCATGCCCTCGTCGCCTAAGAGATTTTCTTTAGGCACTTTTACATCTTCAAAAAACAACTCGCAGGTGTCCTGGCACTTGATCCCTATTTTTTCAAAAGGCTTGCCGGTAGTAAAGCCTGCTCTTTCTTTTTCGATCAAGATCAGGCTAATACCTTCGGATTCGGTGCCCTTGTTGGTGCGGCAAGCACACAAGACAAAGTCTGCTACGTAGCCGTTCGTGATAAATGTTTTGGAACCGTTGATGAGGTAGTGATCTCCCATATCGGTCGCCACCGTTTTCAGGGATTTTAGATCAGAACCTGCACTTGGCTCCGACATTCCGATGCAACCAATCCATTCTCCCGTAACCATTTTGGGTAGGAAGCGATGCTTTTGCTCTTCGGTTCCATATTTCAGGATATAGGGCGCCACAATATCGGAATGGACA
Organism: Saprospiraceae bacterium; assembly: GCA_013214355.1. Classification (GTDB taxonomy): domain Bacteria; phylum Bacteroidota; class Bacteroidia; order Chitinophagales; family Saprospiraceae; genus DT-111. Next base: position 171,070 of record JABSSL010000018.1, read on the forward strand.
GCTACCCCAAAATCGATTCCTAATCTTCGTACCTCTTCCAATATCATGGAGCTGAAAGAAAAGTCAAATCCACTGCCACCGTATTCTTCGGGCACATCCATACATAGAAAGCCTTGTTCGCCAAATTTTTGCCAAAAAGACTTTGGCATGCAACCGTCTTTTTCCCATTGCTCATAATGGGGAAGGGCCTCTTTCTTTATGAAATCTTCCAACGCCTGGCGCACCATTTGATGTTCATCGGAAGCATATAGATCTCTTGATATGGTAATATTTGAAAGCATGGGCTGATGGTTTTATCCGCCGGCTTAAAGCAAAGCTTCTTGTCCGGCCGTTGATTAGCTTTGGATTTATCGTGCCGCGAAATTAAGAAAGTCTGCTAAAAGCAGTTGCGGAATTAATGAAGTTGGCTAAAATTTGGCGGAGAGGGGCAGCAAAAGGCGCTTTTGGAGTTCAGTGAGACAACTTCAATGTAGCAAATCGTTAATTAGGTGTAATTCTTGAGGAAGAATATCGGTCCACGCCAAGTCTTGAATCTCTGGCTTTTCGTATTTACGGTTGCCCACCCAATTATGTGCTAGAATGTTTTGCCAACCGACATGTACTTTGGTCCATAGCAAGGGGCCGTTGTAAATCGGATTATTGACTTCCTTGTACAGATACTGGAAGCTATCCCCTTTTTGGTAAATATTGCGATCAATAGAATTGCGTAGTTTTTTCCACAACGTCACATCACCAAACTCTTTGGCGGCCATCATACCCGTCATGGTCGCCAGGGGCGAAGGTCCTGCCTCCCGATCTTCTTTGACATATGCATAGGGGCCGATACTTTTGGTAAAATGTTCTTTCCAAACGGGATAGAGGGATTCATTATAGGCTGGTTCAAAAGCCCGCAAGAAGGCCATGGTCCAGGCATTGGTATATCCTGATAACATAGGATTGCAGAAGCGCAGATCGGATTGATACATCTTGAGGTAGAACCCAAACTCTTCATCCGTCATTTTTTCCTTGATAAAATCGATGGTCCATCGCGCTTCTACCTCACCATAGGTCGTGCCGTACAATTGGTCATAGATCTTTAAACTGAGCAAGCTAATTGAGTTACATTGGGCAAAATATCGGCCAGGTTCACAATCTGCGCCCTCATGCTTACCTGCTGCGTGATGTTTGCGCATTTCTGCTACAATCTTTTCCGTCAACCAAACAAACTCTGAACTGTAGCGCTGATCCCCACTGATCAACTGGTAGAGCCCATACATTAGGTTGAGATGCCCTTTGTACATGATATTCCCTTCCGATATAGGATCATCACTCAGTCCATATTCGGTCCAATCCCCCCAGACCTTTTTCGACTTCATCTTATCAATCATATGCTGAAGACAGAGAATGGCCCGCGGCGCATGTTCCGGACTGATCATGGCAATCGAGGGCATGGCATAGGCGCCAAAGGCGATTCCGTAGCGCCAGAGCAGTTGCTCATCTGTGTTCCAACCCTTGAACTCATCTCCGGTAAAACTCAAATGCTCGTAGGTCTCAAAAACATAATTGAATTGTCCAATCTCATCTTTTTGTAAGGCTCTCTCGCCAGTCGGGGCGAAGTAGGCTTCGGCAGGGGCGTGACCATGAGGAAGGATGAAGTAGGCGGCGATGCCCAAGAGTAAGATGAGAATTCCGAGTGTGATGCCGATCTTTTTTCTCATGGTCTAAAAGGTTTTGTGTTACCATAAAAATAGGATCAATTAGTGCATCAGCAAAGTTAGGTGGGAATAAATGATGGATGATGGTGTGAAGGAAGGAGGAGAATCGGCTGCTCCTTCCTCCAATCCACTATACTATTTTCGTTGTAGCGTAGCTTTCCCATCGATCACAGAAGTGCTGGTAGCACCCTGTTGAGTAGTCTCTTCGGTGAACTCGAACTCCAGTTCTAAGTCATCACCTTCCAAGCGCTCGATTTTAAGGGTAGTTACCTCTCCGTTTTCATCTGTGGTGGTTAAGGTACTCCCGCTTACTTCATAGGTGCCAGCGCCAATGAAGTTGGAAATGGTAACGGGCGTAGAGATGGTTTGTCCGCCAATCTCATAATCTAGGCTAATCGTGTAACCACCTGTGGAAGAGTAAGTTCCATCGGCTTTAAATTCTACCGAAGCAGTTACGTCTGTCGCGTCTCCCATGAAATCAGTGGTGAAAGAAGCTCCCCCGGAAGTAGTGGTGGTTTGACCTTCATAACTGTAAGCAGAGACATCCCAGGTACCTACAATATCATCAGTACTTGTGGTGGTGTCATCTTCGTTTTCACAAGCAAAGAAACCCAATAGGGCGACCATCAACAAAAGCGCTTTTGTCGTTTTCATAACAGCAATTTTTTAATTAAAAAAGGATGATTGAATGTGTTTACGTCAGTTCATTCTTAGATATGGGTAAAGATGAGCACGGGTAAAAATGTAGTGCATGTACGGAGGTTTAGCGCGTCAAATGGATTCGATCAAGCGGTAATTGGTGAAAAATAATCCAGCAAGCTTGATCAAACATGTCCTAAAACGATGGGGTAGGGGAAGTATTGTGAACAGTCCTGAAGAAAAGTGTTAAAGTTATCCCGTATGAATGTAGTTAGCGGCATAAATCCATATGTCATTAAACATAGTCTTCTCGCCAATCCCACTTCTTCTTAAGTCGTTCTAATTCTTTCAACTCCAGCACTTCGGTTTCAGATAAATCCTCTAAAGGTGGGAGATCAGCTTTTCTACGTCGGTATAATTTAAGCATCTCTTTTTCAATTTCCTCCTCCTCCCAATCATCAGAAAATTGTCCATTTTTTGTTGGTAAACCAAAGGCAGATAGATACAGAATCGCTAATATCATCACAAAGATAGGGATGGGCAGGCTTACCCAGAAGCTGATGGCGGGAAGATAGTAGGCGAGCATCAGGAGGACAATACTGACGAAGGTGAAAATAATGGTGCAAATAAAGAATGCCTTTTTGGCTTCTACCTTTTTCTCGGCTTTTTCACGTAGTTCTTTGTACATGGCGGATGAGGTGGTTAATTATACATCTCAAACCGAAAGTTAGGTAGTTCCTGTCTTTTTGACAAGTTCATTCTACTGGAAGGTAAATATGATTGACTAAAGCAATGAATAGGTGCGATATTATTGGGTTCAGGTTGGTCTGACCGATCGATAAAGATAAATCTAATCAGTAGGAGCGGAATGGGTACGCCTTCTAAATACGTTCTTTTCTACCTTTTTATCAGACCTGCCAGTTCCTCAAGACCGGGACTTCCTTATTTTTTCTTGATTAACTGTTCTACCATTTCAATTGCATCTCCAACCGTCTTAACTTTTTCGGCCACTGGATCTGGGATCGCAATGGTAAACGCTTCTTCGAATTCTAGGATTAGCTCTATCCAATCTAAAAGATCAGCACCCAAGTCGTAGGTGAAATTGGTCTCCCAAAGCACTTCATTCTCGTCCACTGCTAGTTTTTCTACGATGATTTTCTTGATCTTCAGTTCTACTTGCTTCCTCAGGGAGGAATCCTGGTAAATCGCTACGTCCTGGTAGCTAATATCGTTCAATCCCCATTGCTCTACTTGCGTGTCAGCATTTTGGTCAAAGGTGAAAAGTGCCAAAGGGATCAATAATTTGGTAAACAGCATATTAGAATTTTAAGGTGATAGAAGTCAAATTTTTCAGCGACAAAAGATCCGCTCTTGGGGGATGTGATGGTTCGGTTTATTGGCAATTAAATGCAGCGGATCATGTAGGATATACTTTCTGCCATAAATTAAACCCAGTCAAGAAGCAAGTCAAGTGGTGGGATGAATTTTCACCCTATTTAACGCATCTGTTAAGGCCTTTAACTAGAAGGTCGGTTCTAGAGGAAAATGGGATTTGTCTGAAGGAGCATGTGCCTCCATATTTCAGACTATTCAACCAGCTTCAAGTCCTTGGTCCATGATCCTTTTGATAAAATGGGAAATAGCAGGTTGTCAAGGCAATATGGAAGCCGCTAGAAACGCAAAATCCGTAAATGGAAAGCAAGAGTAGTCAGACCAAGGGTTTTATTTTTTTACTACCGCTAAAGTGAGTCCGAGCAAGGATAGGACACTAAATTTTGTCCACTTGGTAACCTTCCAAAACTTTGGATGGCTTACATAGCTGGATAACCTACCGGACAATCGGGAAATAGAACTGAAGATAAGCATAGTTGATTTGATATAGATTGAGCATGGAAAATAAAATGATCTGCCCCCTTTGCGCTACAAAATCCTTGTCTGCTGGAAAAAAATCTTCTCGATCATACACCGTTTTGCGAATCTGTGTGTCTTCCCCTAAAGGTCCATCCGATAGCATTACTTGCTGGAAGGCCAATATTTTCATCATCGGAAATGATCAGTAGATGAAGTTCAAGTTTAGTCTAGATCGCATACTGGGATTTGCAGCCCTATTAATCAGTCTTTTAACCTTATTTATCTTCTTCTACCAAACCAACCTGCTAAAGAAACAAAGCTGGCTTTCGGTCAGGCCTAGATTAACCTTCAGTAAAAACATCAGCAGGACGGTTTCAGCGTCGGATTCCATCACTTCCACCATCATTGAGCTGCGGGTAAGTATCATGAACAACGGCCTAGGCCCCGCCATCATTGAATCCAACCAAGTAGTTTATCAGAACCAGAAATACGATATGATCAGCTTCTTCGACACCGCCCTTCCCAAACTCAAAACCTATGGGCATTTCTCCCTGGTTTCCGATCTAAGCGTCGGCGGCGCTATTCCCGCCTCCGAATCCATCGATCTATTTACCTACCAATATGACCTCAAGAACGAGGATCAGATCAATAAGTACCTAGGGGTAGAAGAATCCTATCAGCTTCCTTTTGACATATACGTCGAATATTCGTCTATGTATGAGGAGAAGTGGATGGTTACTTCTAATAAGAAAGGGCATCCGAAGCAGGTGCGGTAGCGGAGTACTTTAAGGGCTGCTGCTTTGCTGAAGAAAAGTACTTTCGGTTTAGGGGAATTGGGGGGAAGGGGAAGAAGGAATTAGGTAGGTATTGGGAAGGAAAAAGGCCAGCCATGTGGCTAGCCTTTGGTGCGGAGGAGGAGGGATTCGAACCTTTTCTTTTCGTTGTTTTTTATTTCTCTATATGTCGTGCTAAAGTGCCTTAAAAACAGGGTGTTAAGGAAAATAGAGCGTAATTGAATGTAATGGAGAGTAAAAAAAGATACAACTAATTGAACAACTTAGTATATTTGGGAAAGTCAATATAAAATCCTTTCCCGATGGCAAAGAAGCCAATTTTCAATTTGAAAAACAGAATAGAAGACCCTGCTCTAGTTGTAATGGTATTCAACTTTAAGGGCCGTAGGATAGTGTTATCTACTGGGTTGAAGATTCCCCAGAAGTTCTGGAATGATGCAAAAGATGTTCAAAGGGTGAGGGCTAGCCGGGACTTTCCTAGGCATAAGAAGTTTAACCAACGTATAAATCTATTTGAAGCTGAAACAATAAAGCTTTGGGATGAATATCAGGCCAGAGGCATACTTCCCACTGCAAAGGAATTTAAGTCTGAGCTTTCTAACCGAATTAACGATACTCACCAAGTAGCCCCTAGTCTTCTGCCCTTTATTCAGCAGGTAATCGAGGAACGCCAAAGGATGAACAAACCTGCTGGGAGTATTCAGATATACAAGAACTGTCTAAAAAACCTAGAAACCTATCAGAAGGAAAGAAAGCAAAAGCTAAGTTTTGACAATTTGAGCCAGTCCTTTGTCAATGACTTCACAGCTTTTTTATTCGCTAGGAAAAACCCCCTTGGAGAAAATCTCTCCGACAGTTATGTGCATAAAGTATTAACCACTCTGAAGATGTTTGTAAGGCTGGCTGATGATAGAGGTGTTTTTGAAGGTTGTCCCTTGCTGAAGGCGAAATTGGGGGTGAAGAAACGAGAAAGGGATAACATCTATCTAACCGAAGCTGAAATACACATCTTGTACAATTTGGAACTTACCAGCAAGCTAGCCAATGTCAGAGACCTATTTTTAATAGGCTGCCTCACTGGGCTTCGCTTTTCTGACTATTCAGTAATTAAGCCGGAAAATCTTCAAACTGTTGAGCATGGAGAAAAACAGGTTCAATGTTTGGTGATGACTACAAAGAAGACAGAACAGAAGGTAGTTCTTCCACTGGTTAACCCTATGCTACTGACTATTCTGGAAAGGCACAATTGGAAGGCCCCAAAACGTATATCAAACCAAAGGTTAAACGATTATTTAAAGGACTTGGGTAAACTGGCAGGATTCACCCAAGAAGTACAAATAAACGAGTACAAGGCCGGGAAACGCCACAAAAGAACTCGCCAAAAATGGGAATTGATGACAACCCACACCGCCAGAAGAAGCTTTGCTACAAACGCTTACAAGCGGGGTCTACCTGCCGGAGATATTATGAAATTTACCGGCCATACAACAGTAGCTAGCTTTATGAAATATATCAAAGTTACAACTGAAGAAACAGCAGTTCTACTAAGCGAGCATGACTTCTTTACAGGAAAGGCCCCTCTACGGGCTGTTAAATAGCTACTGGGGGCTATACTCCCATTGTATTTAGCGAAATAAAAAACCCCAAAGCGGCCTTCTCGCAAAAGACTAACCGCAAAGGGGATTTTCCAAAAAGAAAATTTAAACAAAGATGAAAATTTTTAATCATCTAGGCGAACAAGACGCCATACAAGAACAATTATTTGCTTTTGACTCCCCACTATTCCAAAAAGCCAAAGGAGCACTCGCACTAACTATTTACCTTTCTTCAATCAGTGTTGCGCTAGGACTTTTCTTTCAATTCTTTCCAAATGAGGCATCTGTTTTTACCCAAGGAATTGCCTATCTAGGCTTGACAGTATTTGTAGTCATGTGGGCTAAATATATCGACGGTACCAGCGCCGCCGCTGTTGAATGGATTGTTAACAGCTTACAAAACAAAGTCTTTTGGAGTGAGAAAAAAGAGAAGGTCAGAACGTCCATTCTATTGGTGAAATGGAGTATTGCAGTTGTATTACTCACTTGGTTATCTCTTAGCCTTTCCAAGACCTCAGCTGAAAAAGCAGGGAATGTTTTTTCTGGTGATGCTAAAACAGAAGACACCAACAAACTAGCTAATGACAATGAAGGAACTAAGGCCGTTATTATGGTTCGTTTTGATAGTTTGTACATCCAGACAGCAAGACAGTACCAAGGCGATTTAGCAACATTAGAAGCTCCTTATTTGGCAAAATTGAGCAATACCGGGGCTTTATTGAAAATGCCAAATTGCAGAAAACTGGAGTTGAGCTACAGACTTATATTAACCGCCAAAATGGCAACATTGCCCGACAAAAGAAGGCAATGAATAAGGCAACCGCAATGCTTAGGCAATCGAAAATGGAAGCTTTGGCAACTGTTCGAGCCGACCAGAAAGCAGAGCGAGAAAGGTTAAATCAGATCAATGACACTAACTTATCCGGCACACTGGCAGGTAACAAGGCTGCAAGTGAAGAACACACTAAGTTCAGAAATACTTTTTCTTTCCTCCTTTCCTTCATTGCGGGCTATTCGATTTTGATTGCAATACTGATAAGCGGTGCAATCGGTCTAATGAAAGGTAGAGCCGGATTTATGCCTAAGCCAGTCTTAACTGGTGCAGACTACAAAAACAGTCCCTTAGCCGAGATTTTGCTTACTCCGCTAGTTATCATTGAACGTTTGGCCCTTAACGGGGCAAGACGGATCAAAGACAAATTACCAGACCTTAGAGAACCGGAAAAGGAGTTTTCATATAACGAATATGAGAGTAATATCATACCCCTAGATCAGTCTGAAAATGCCCGCCAAAATTTGCCCGCTAAAACCAGTAAAAGAAATAAAAGAACAGCTGCTTCCACTGATCCAAACAAAGATTATTTCTTTCGTGGCTATGGCAAAAAAGAAGATGCACACACGGATGCGCGCACGCACGAAAAGGAAGATGCACACACGGAAAATTCGCGTGCTATAAAGGGGCATACGAAAGAAGTGCCCCCCAACTTGGAGCTAAGGCAATTAAAGCAGCGATTAAAGGACTACAAGAAGCGCTTAGGTACCTACAAGCAAAAAGCTAAGGTATTGGAAAAAAAAGGCGAACAAGTGCCAAGCAGAACTATAAATGCGATCCATAACAATCAAGCTTGGATCAATGCTTATGAGATTGCTTTGAATGATAAGATACTTGACTTAAAACGCAAAAAAGGATAGGGCATGGAAAAAGCAGAAAGAAGCGAAAGACAAATTGAAGAAAAGCGAATGGAATGGTCTGAAACTATCAGTAAGCGTTTTACTGAAATCTGGGAAAGTCTAAAAGAACCTGTAGAGAATATTCAAGCATCCCTGGAACATATGCAAGATGTAATGAATAGACTTGCACCCATAATAAAAAGGGCAGCTATTCAATTACAGGAAAGAATTGATGAAGCCGAACTTGAATACAATGAAGTGGCTGAATTCTATAAGGACTGGAAAGGAAAAAAGCCCCCAAGATTCAAACGTTACTTGGACTGGTTCTTTGAAGTCAAGCTAACTGATGAAAATAGAGGTGATTCCTTAGCATTTGCTATTGATATTAAGGAAGAAGATTTGGAACATGCAGGACTTTGGCTGCTGAATAAGATAGAATTTGAAATTGTCAAAACCAAGCTTCAAAAGTTAGGACTTTTAGATGAGCAGATTAAAAGTTTGGAAGTAGTAGTTAATTCCGCAAAAGAGCATCCGACGCAGGTGGCGAGCCCAGAAAAGGCAAGGGAATATGTAGGAGTACTTACTAGCCAAATAGATCGCTACTTTCCTAGCGTTCAGTCCATCGTTTTGGAAAATATCAAGAGGTATTACAAAATGCTCCCTGGAGATCAGGCTGCACTCACGTCTTCTATATGGATAAGGGATGCCATAGATGAATACATAACTAGGCTCTGGCAACTAGCTAAGGAAATGGAAGAAAGAAAAGCAATAGCTTGGAAGCTGAACCAGGAAATAGAAATAAAATGGCCCTCGGCTAATTTATTTGCTGATAGGCTAAGCTTTGAACAAGTTCACTTCCCAAAGCTAGAAGTATTATTTAAGGATTGGCAAAGGAAAAGGAAAGATGCTTTTTCAGAAGAACAATTTCAGACCGAATTGAAGGTAAAGTTAGAAGAACTGGAGGCTGAAATAAAAGCAAAATTTGAGCTGTGGAAGCCTGATCAAGCAAAACAATTTCGTGGGGCTATTGGATTACCCAAAGACTGGGAAAAAGAGCAACAACAGGAAAGGAGAGACTACCTTTATGCTTTGTTGACCAACAAGCTGGCCATTGATTTTCTTTCTTCTCAATTTCCCGTTTCATCCGATAGCCAAGAGCAAATGGATCCGTTTATCGTTGAAATAGTAGATAGAGAGTTTGCGAAAGTCGTAAAAAACTGGCCCAGTGCTAAGGAAAAAGCTGAAGGGCTAAAGACACAAATGGCTAAAGACCTAGGAAACTTCATGAAAGATAGTAATAAGTTTGGTCAAAAGGACACGCTGGAAGAGCTAGAAAAAGGTTTAGCTTATACCAAGAAGCAGATAAAGGAATTTACATACGACAGGCCAGAAGGGGAATTCTATTCTACTAAGTTGGCAGAGTACGAAGCCATGTTTGCTTTTTACCAACATATGAAGACTGTTGTCTTTGCTAATGAACCGAAACCTGCCCCCCGGGTTTTGGGTTCTGAACTAGTGGAAGTAGTAAGGAAGGCCCTGGAAGCTAAGAAACTGTTAACCCCAGCCGGGCAGTTTGCCGGCAAAGGAAAGGTTCAATGGAAAGTAAGGGCTTTGTATGATGCTTTGAACGATAGAACGCGAAATTACATTCCAGACATAATCCATAAAGAAAATGCCTTTTCGGATTTCTTTCATATACATTTTGGTTTTTACGTTTCTGGTACTTCCCTAAGGACTTCTCCTAACAAGTACGAAAATATTGAAAAGGAAAAGAAGCTAAAACTGGATTTTCTAGCCATTATTCCGGAAAAATAAAGTTGCAAACTTGCATTTGCAGGCTTCGCAACCTTTGCAAGGTAGAATCCCCACACCTTTGAGTCAACAAGAAAAACTAGAATTATGGCTCAAGAAATTGTTTTGGTTTCTATTCCAAGAGATGAACTACAAACGCTGATAATTGACAGCGTAAAAGCTTGTCTGAAATTTCATTTACCGAAAACGGAAGGGGAAACCCTACCAGAATTGCTTACCAGGCAACAGGTAGCAAAATACCTTTCTATTTCCCTGAAAACAGTAGATAACATTGTGAAAGACGGATACTTAAAGAAGTATCCTATAGCTGGCAGTATTAGGTTCAAAAGAGAAGAAGTACGGGCAGTAACTGATAAATGGGAACCATACCAGCGCAATTAATCGATAAAAAAGGGCCGCCTCAAGATGGCAAGCCCTTAAAAATATAATAACCATGTACAAAGATACTACCATTCCAAATAATATGCCACAGGGCGATATAACAATAGACGAACTAGAAGAGGATATTTCTGGTAGAAATGGAGGAAAGCCCCTTAAGGCTGTAAAGCCTCTCCACAGAAAGAAAAATTCCTTCCCAATTGAAGTACTTCCGTTAAAGGCCCAGGAATACGTAAAAGGGGCTCATAAAACCCTGGGGACACCTAAAGACTTTTTTGCTGCATCAATGTTATTTACTGCTGCTTCGGCTGCTGGCAATACCTGCAAGCTGGAAGTCAAAACAGGGGTGGAACAGAAAGCTGTTTTCTACATGGTATTAATCGGACTTCCAAACAGTAACAAGTCAGGTGCATTAAAAATTGCAATTAAGCCACTACTAAACGAGGATACCAGTAACTACAAGAAATACAAAAGCCAAAAGGCTGAATATGATGCAATAAAAGGGCTTAGTAAGAAAGAACGGCAAGCACAAGGTATTACAGAACTTACACCACCACCAATTTTTCATCGGGCTGTTATTCAAGATGCTACGCCTGAAGCTGTGGCAAGTGCATTACAAGACAGTCCCAGGGGGATAACCCTTTACAGGGATGAATTGACAGGCTTCATAAAAGACTTCAACCGATATAACCAGGGAGGTGAGCAGGAATTTTGGCTAAGTAACTGGTCAGGAATTACCCTTTCAATTGATAGGAAAACCAGTGAACCTATAAGGATTAAGAACCCATTTATTCCTATGATAGGTACCATGCAGCCTGGGGTATTGGAAGAACTGGCAAAAGGGGCGAGGGTAGCTAATGGATTTATTGATAGGTATCTTCCTGTTTGGCCGGATGGACTGAAGAAACCAGAATGGGCACTAGGTGAAATAAACTTTGCTTTAGTAGAAGCATATGAAACAGCTATTGATAGGTTGTTGGGCTTAACATTTGACGAAGAAAACAAGGCCAATAAATTGACCCTTGCCACGGAAGGCAGGAAACAGCTATTTCAGTTTTTCAATGAAGATAACAAACCACTTTGCGACGAAGCAGAAAATGAATTTTTAGCTGGTATCTATGGCAAATTTGACTTCCATACTTCAAGGCTGGTAATTGCCCTTCATTTGCTTCATTGGGCATACACCGAAGAAGAAGAACTTACCCATCAGATAGACGCTAAAATAGTTGCCCAGGCTATTAAAGTGGCCAAATACTTCCGAACCCAAGCCCTTAAAGTATACAATGCTATACACCAGGCCAGCCCAGTGGAAAAACTTCCCGCCAATTACCGAAAACTTTATGAATTGCTACCTGAAGTATTTAAAAAGGGAGAAGGAGAAGCTATTGCTGAAGGGCAGGGGATAAAAAAGCGGACCTTCAGGGACTTCCTATCCAAGAACAAAGGAATTTTGTTTGAACAGCCCAAATATGGGGAATATTCGAAAATATTATAACTGCCTGCCTAGTCGGCCTTTATTGCCTACTTGTAAAGAAACTCCTTTAAATACTGGGGATTAACCAGGCAAGGAGTAGGCAGTTAATTGGGCAAGTAGGCAAAAAGTTGACAACCTCCTTTTGCCTACTTTGCTCACCTGAAACCCCTATAGACACTGGATTTATGCTGAACTAGGCAAAGAAGGTAAAGAAGGTAGGCAGGGCTATAAATAAAAAAGCATGGGACATAGATTTATTTTAGAACCATACAAGGGACAACGAACAAGGTACACGTGCCCGGGATGCAATAAGGCCAGGGAATTTACCAGGTATATTGATACGGAGCAAGGGGGGGAGCACTTGGCTGAACACGTTGGGAAATGTAACCGGGAAAGCAAATGTTCCTACCACTATACACCCAACCAGTACTTCAGGGACAATCCAGTAGCAGGAACCCGGTCCTTAGCAGACTGGAAGCATTCAGAAGCATACAAAACCACCTACCATCCTCCAAAGGATGAACCAATTCAATATTTGCCCTGGGAAGTGCTGCATAAGACGTTAACAGCCTACCAGGATAATAATTTTGTTAGGTTCCTCACTTTGCTGTTTGGAAAAGAAAAAGCCCTTCATTTGGCTTTAAAATACAAGTTGGGCACTTCTAAAAAATACCAGAATGACGGAGGGAAGGCTGTTGTATTCTGGCAGATAGACAAAACTGGGAAAATCCATCAGGCCAAAGTAATGGCATACCACCCCAAGACAGGAAAGCGGCTTAAGGAGGAAGGAAAGCATTTTGTTTGTTTTATGGGTAAAACCATACTGAAGAACAAAGAAGCAAATTTGCAGCAATGTTTATTTGGGGAACATCTGCTTCCTGAAAACCCTTCATTGCCTGTTGCCCTGGTAGAAAGTGAAAAAACAGCTGTGGTTATGGCTGGCTTCCTTCCTAATGTTGTTTGGCTGGCCACTGGGGGAAAGAATGGGGCACGATGGACAGATAGAACAGTTTACAAGGCCCTAAAAGGAAGAAAAGTGGTTATTTACCCAGATCTGGGGGCATTCGATGAATGGAGCGAAAAGGCCAAAATATTGGGGACAGCATGCAGTTACCAGGTAAGTAAATTATTGGAACAAAAAGCCCAGGGGAATGATTGGCAGGAAGGTTATGATATTGCCGACTACTTTATAAAGCCCCAGACTGAACAAGGACAGGAAGAAGGGCTTCCACGAGGTTGGAGCTACGAAAGCTTTTCCAATAATCACAGAGTTCTTTTGGACGCTGATGGCATACCAGCTACTTGGAGTCTCTGCCCAAAGAATACGCTGGAACGGGAAGCTATTGCAAAGGAAGAGGCAAGGACTGGCATCCAGGTGAATCCATCAGTTGGAGATCTGATAGAACGTTTTGGGCTAGTTGTTGAAAGTATTGAATACTGGGAACCGAAAGAAGCATCATAAAGATTCTAATACAATGAAAAAAGACAAAGAATTAGTTGCTAAGATTAAACCATTTCAGGAAGTCATGGCAATGAAGGCCATTGATATTCTAAAATATTTTCGGGAGCACCACGAGGCTATGTATGAAGAGTATTCTGTTGAAGAAATGAATGCTATTCAATGTCGAATGATAGATTTCATGTACGATGAAAAGCAACCATTGAAGCAGATACCTGAAGCAAACAAAGCCAATAGAAGATCAGTATGGATTGCAAATCATACTTCTATAATACATGCCATCCATACCTATATTAAGAGTCACGGGGCCATTCCTCCAGTGTCCCAAATCTCCAAAGAAACAAAGCTATCCAGGGTCACAGTAACAAAGCATTTAAAGTATTTTGAAAAAGATGAATTTTTGAACTTCCATCGACAGAAGTGGAAGCTAGCAACCGAAAACTTAATGAAACAACTTTATGCTTCGGCATTTAAAGAATATGATGCTTCAGTCAGGTTGAAGGCAGCAAATCTATACTTGAAGTACGCTGATAAGATTCTTTATCCTGCTTCGAATAGAAATGAAAATGAAGGATCCCAAACGAATAACTTCATTCAAATAAATAATACCTATGTCACTCAGGAAACAATAAAAGCCTTGCCTGAAGATAAACGTCAAACTATTGAAACCCTAATTATGGAAGCCAATGAGCCTCCAAAGAAAGTTCTACGCTAGGGTTTACGTAAGTTTACAGTTTGGGTTTGCAGCAAAGTGACTAAGGCAGCGGGGATTGACAGGGTGTCCTCTTCCCCTAAGCCGCAACCGGTTTAAAGTAGAGTTTATAGTTAATTTGCTCTAATTCGTCCGGTGTCAGATAGTCGATAGAACTATGCGGCCGGATGGTATTGTAAACTACACTCCATTCCTGTATTTTTTCATTGAGTCTTGGAATGCTTTGGAACCATTCCAGATTCAGGCATTCTGTTCTAAGTGTTCCGTTTAGTCGTTCGATCAGTCCATTCTGGCTAGGTTTTCCAGGTTGAATAAACTTTAATTCAATCTGATGGTCCTCAGTCCAACTTTCTAAACGGGCAGAGATAAATTCTGGACCATTATCACATCGGATATAGGCAGGTGCACCTCTACATTCTACTACTTTATCGAGTACTTCAACTAAGGTTTTTGCCGAAATATTGGAATAAGCCTCGGTCCATAGCGCTTTTCGAGAATACTCATCCATAATATTAATGATGCGAACTTTCTCTTGCCCAGGACCGACTACCCAATCTGAAACAAAATCCATGGCCCAGCCTTCATTGATCCTACCAGGAGCCAATAAATCCTGATATACTCTTCTGATTTTTGGTCGTTTAGGAGGTAGCCGAAGATTAAGTCCTTCTGCCTTCCAAATACGATAGACTCGTTTATGGTTCCAGGGATGGCCCTGTTTTCTCAAATAATGAAATACCATCCAAAAGCCCCACGCAACAAATCGCTTAGCTATCTGATGTAGCAGGTCCGCTATATGTTGGTCTAGCTCCTCCGGACGATGCCCCTGTTTTCTTCGATAGTATGTCTGTCGCCTGAAGCCCAAAACGACACAACACAATCGAACACTAATAGATTTGTTCGATTTAATCCGATCAATCATTTCTTCTTGACGTCTTGGGCCTGATACTTTTTTAACATCTCGTATCCTTCGGACAAGATTTCGTGATTCAGACTTAATTCAGCGTACATTTTCTTCAAGCGCTTATTCTCCTCCTCCAGCTGTTTGAGCCGGCGCTTATCTTCATTCTGCTCAATGGCTAAGTCTTTTTTCCACTTATAGAAAGTGGCTGGACTGATTTGGTGTTCTCGGCAAATGGCTTCAACGCTCTGACCTGCATCTGCTTTGGCTAAAATAGCCATGCGTTGTGATTCAGTGAATTTGCTTTTTCGCATCACATTCTTTTTTGAAAGTTAGTTAATTTTGATCTAACTCTCTACCTAAAATGTGGTTGCGCTATTTGGGAAGAGGACA
>JABSSL010000180.1 GCA_013214355.1 Saprospiraceae bacterium
CATGACCTCTTGTGGTTTGGTGTAGTGGTATACCCAAATTTACAAGAGGTTTTTTATTTGGTGCTAAAAATAAGCATCCCGAATTTTGACAACGTCAAAATTCGGGATGACTCATGTTTTTTTGCGTATTACTTCTTTCGAAAAGAAAAAGAAAAGGGGCCCTCTCGTTTGAGAAGGCCCCTTTTCAAGTTTCGAAACGTGGAACGTTTCTTATTTTTTGACGAACTTACGTTCTTTGATACGTGCTTTCTTACCAACCAAGCCACGTAGGTAGAACAATTTAGCTCTACGAACTTTACCTCGCTTAGTTACTTTGATCTCAACAATACCAGGAGCTGCAAATGGGAAAATACGTTCTACCCCTACCCCATTAGAAATTTTTCTAACGGTGAAAGTTTTAGTCGCTCCCTCTCCGTTGATTTGAATGACATCTCCACGGAAGTTCTGGATTCTTTCTTTTTCACCCTCAACAATCTTGTAACTTACAATGATGTTGTCACCAGGGCGAAAAGCTGGAAGCTCCTTCTTGGGTGTCATTTGCTCGTGAACAAACTTAATCGCGTCCATGATTCTACTAATTTTTTCAATCATCAATTCAGCAGAGGACTAAGGCCCAAATTACTGGGATCACTAAAGAATTTCGCTTAGTCATGCCTAAAGCGGTGCAAAGGTAACTAAAATTAGTAGAAAAAACAGCATGACCTTCACAAAAAATAAGGAAAGAAAGATCCCATTCCTAGAAAGTTAGAAGATTAGGCAAAGGTTACCTAATCAATGTGGCATAGCCCTTGATCTCGAAGGGATTACCCCTTGGATCATTGTACTTAACCAGCACGACATATACCCCACTTGGCGAATCTCGCCCCGTATTAAACTTTTTTCCATTCCAAGCGGCCTCGGGATCATCCGTTTCGAAGATCATTTCCCCCCAACGATTCCAGATCGTTAAGGAAAAGTTGGTCGCTCCCGTCATCACGCCTATCCCTTTATAGAAGTCATTGACCGAATCGTTGTTAGGAGTGAAAGCGTTCGGGAGGTAGTATCGCACTTCGGGGAAGATATCGATGGTCTGCCACAAGGTATCCGTACAACCGCTGGGATGTATCACAACCTGCTGAATCACATACATCCCCGTATCGCGGTAGGTGTGTGTTGGACTACGTTGCTGTGAGCGGCTTCCGTCTCCAAAGTCCCAGCTCCAACCTACGCCTCGTTGAGACAGATCCGAGAAGTTGATGGTGCTATTTAGATTACTTGGTTCAGTTGGCAGGAAGGAAAAGTCAGCAACTGGAGATTCAAGAATTTGAATCAGATCCCCGAAAGTCGTATCAGTCTCACAGCCAATCGGGGAAGTAATATCTACATTCACGGTATAAGTTCCAGGATTTTCATAGATATGCGTTGGGCTAATGTCTGTACTGGAGCCCCCATCTCCAAAGTCCCAGAAAATATCATAGGTAGTATCGATCGGAAAGGAAAGATTATCAAAAAAGATCTCTGCCGGCTGACACCCCAAAAAGGTGCTAGGGGCAATCACAATGAGATTAGGAACCGGGAAATATTCTATTACCTGAGTCAATTGGTCCTCACATTGGTTGGTATCTCGAACCGTTAAAGTTGCTGGTATCTCACCCGGTACTCTATACAAATGCCCTGGATTTTGCCTGGACGAGCGATTCCCATCCCCAAAACTCCAATCCCATCCCGTCAAACAGCAACTACCTGTTTCAGACAGATCCGTAAACTCCACAATTCCAGCCTTGCAAGTATCGTACTCATAAGAGAAATCCGCTGTGATATCAGGATATACGTTTACATAGATTTCAGCCGTATCGCCACAGTCTGTTCCTGGATTAATCTTT
This sequence comes from Saprospiraceae bacterium, assembly GCA_013214355.1. Taxonomy (GTDB): domain Bacteria; phylum Bacteroidota; class Bacteroidia; order Chitinophagales; family Saprospiraceae; genus DT-111. Next base: position 1,863 of record JABSSL010000180.1, read on the forward strand.
AACTGTCCGTAATATTCTCCGACCCCAGGAAATGTCACCGTCGGGCTCCACTCCGAAAAGGACTGCACTTGGCCATTGATATCAAACTCCCACACCCAGTCATCGATAAAGCTCTGTTGAAAGCTTTGATTGAGGAAGGAAATCGTTTCATTACCGCAGGAATTTACTAGAAACTCTTGCTCCCCAATCTTTGCATCTTCTTGAATATCAGCTACTACCACCGGGTCACAACTAGCTACATTAAACTGAAAATCTCGGAAAACCCGGCTCAGTAGTACGCCATTTCGGAACTCGGACACACATACGCCTACTACGTATTGCCCCAGGATGTCGGGGGTTCCCGTGATGATTCCCGTTAAGGGATCAATCTTTACAATCGGATCTCCTCCCATTGGCTCAGCCGGCGTGAAAGCGGGTGCTGTAAAAGATACATCACCATAAGGAGGAGGACAAGATGGCTTTGGCTGTGCTCCTTCACAGGTCGTATATCCTGGATTCATTAGAACAGGGCCACCTCCCAGCAAAGGAGAACAAAATTCATACACCAGCTGATCTCCATCTGCATCACTAGCGGAGTGGTCAAAAACCAGTGGTTGGCCAGCACAGATAATGGTTGGTGGAAAATCGTTGAAAACAGGGCTGTCATTGCCATTTAGCTGCGCTTCCGGTGTAATTTCTACCGTGAAAGTTGCCCCAGAATTCTGAGGCGCTACAATATTGCTAATGGTCACATTCCGACAACACCTTTGGTAGGAGATATGATAACTTGCCTCGGACAACGGGAGGTTGGTCGAAAACTCATAAGTACCTTCTTGCACACAAACATCTGGCGGAATCAGACAAGGATAATCCGGTTCTGCCACCTCCTGTACCTCTAGAATAGGTACATCTAAACGCTGAAAAAAATTGCCTTGCCCCAAGCCAGAACAGCTCGCACCACCGCCTCCACAATTATAAATTCCAATAGAAGCTACCTGATCAAAATCCGCACAATCCACACAATTACAATCTCGGTACATCTTCATGACAAACCGATAATTACCACCGCCGAGATTTTCATACGTAATAACCCCTCCAATGATGTGTCTGCCCAATAGGTCAGTGGGGAGGAAAAAAAGAGCTAATAACAAAGTGCAAAGAAAAGATCGCAACATACAGTAAGTTTGAAGTTCTGGCTACGAAGCTTGTAGATACGCCGGTCACAAACTTGCTTGGTCAGCATATCCGACACCTAATGAAGCCTTGGTCCCCAACACCTCTTTGGTGTTGATATTGACCATTCGTGTAGCTTTCTTGATTTAACGGCATATTATGAAAAAGGATTGTCTCATAATAGGTCAATGTCTACAAAATTTAGCCTATTCACAGACAATTATTTTCTTTCGCAAAGCGTTTTGACAAATTAGTTTCTTAATCAAACAATAGAATTGCTAAAAAGAAGTTTAAAAATAAAACCTTCTTTGACAACTGGCGGTCAACTTGCTAGGTAAATCTATCCCTCCATCAAAGTTCGTATATCTAGATAATTGATGGTGTACTGGGATTCCGGGTCAGCAAGAGTCAAAAACTCCCAATAGATCCCTCTAAGGCCGCATCTAAGCGCGTAAAGTCAAAGTAGCCAAAAGTCTAGGATAATCAACGGTGCCCAATCGGCCTGATTTTTGTTATGCTATAATAGACGACGTCTTTACCATCGAGCACAATCATTTTCCCAAAGTAACCTTATTTACAGTGAACAGAATGACTATTAAATCCCATGTTTATGCTGACGACCTTTACAAACGAATCATTTATGGTTCAAAACTACGATTTAAACCAAGCCCTGGTTACGCTGCAAAAAGGAGAACTGATCCTTTACCCGACCGATACGATTTGGAGTATCGGTTGTGATGCTACTAACGAAGATGCCGTGCTTAAGCTTCGAAGCTTAAGTAAAAGGAACCACAGCTACCCCATTGAGCTTCTGTTTAGCTCAATTGACATGATCAAAGCCTACGTTGATCATCTTCATCCTCGCCTTGAAACACTACTGGTGTACCACGTTCAACCCCTGACTATCTTATTGGAAAACCCACGTCGTTTGCCCACGAGCCTCTTCTCAACGGAAGGCACGGTGGCTATAAGACTGGTTCAAGATTCCTACTGCCAAGAATTGATCGAACAATTCGGCTTCCCGATAGTCGCGGCTTGTGCTAGCAGTGCTGAATCACATATCCCCTCTTCTTTTGGTTCGGTTAGCTCCGAATACATCCGCGGAGTGGATTATGTAGTAAAGCACCGGCAAATGGAAAAAGCGGGTGGCCAACTATCGGTTATGGTAAAACTGTCTGCTCAAGATGAGTTGATTTTTCTGCGGGAGTAATACCGGTTTTAGCCAGTTACTTTCTGTTAGCCTTTGAGTTCTAGGGTATTCTGCCCTGAACTCAAAGGCTCAGGGACAGCCAAGCTTGACTGTCCTTATGCCTTCTTCCCTTCCCTTTGGTTATTGGATATCGCTCACGCTTTACCGCGACGGGATACTACGTACGCACAACTATGTGGTAAGTAGTGGAACAATAGATATCTCGGTTTTTAAACTTCGAATTTTTCGCCTGTACTTAGTGATAAAGATCAATAGCTTGTCCCCCTATTGATCATTTCAAATGTTATTTTTTCCTTGCTACTTGAAAGGAAAAAATGAAACTCCGTTTACTACTTATGGTCGGTTTGGCCTTGTACTGGTGTAGCCAGACGGATGCCCAAACCACAAAAACCTACCCACTCGAAATCAGCATTTTCAACAATGCTACCCTATTGCCTGGAGCAGCAAAACTAGGTGTATTTGGCTGGCCGATTCATCCTGGATTACGTGCTGGAATCCTATTCCCGCTAAAGCAAAGGGAAAAGCGTACTTGGTTTCTCACTGCTCAACTTGCCTATCACTATCACCAATATGTACACCATGGACTGCAAGTATATTCTGACTTGGGTTATCGACACAATCTCTCCCAAAAATTTGATATCGAAGGGCGCCTGGGTCTAGGATACTTACATGCCATTTCAGCTGTCCCAAGTTTCGAATTAGTGGAGGGTAACTATCAAAAGCGAAGCAATAGCGGCCGTGCTCAAGCTACTGGAGGAGCTACACTTGGATTGGGATATCAAATTGCCCCCGATTGGCGACTGTTTCTGCAAACTCAATTCTATCTACAAATTCCATTCGTGAGAGAGTACGTCCCCATTTTACCCAATTTGGCCTTCCATACCGGTGTACAACTTCCACTAACCATAAACAAAGGATCATGAAAAGACTACCCTATATCTTACCCCTATTCAGCCTATTCCTAATAGTTTTCGCTTGCGAAAAAGCGGAAATAGTACCTTCTTTACCTTGCAGCCCGTTCCCTTCAGCCACGCATTCTAAAGCGGATCTCTACCAAAGCATCCTCGACGAGTACACCCAGAAAGGATTGCCTGGGATCTCATTGTTGATCCGAGACCAAGAGGGAGAATGGAGTGGATCCGCCGGGATGGCAGATCTACAGGAAGGAATACCATTGCAAACTTGCCACGTTTCTAAAGTAGCTAGTGTAACTAAACTCTTTGTAGGAGTACTAGTGATGCAGTCAGTGGAAGATGGTTACTTCAACTTGGATGATCCAGTTAAGAAATGGCTATCATCCAAAACCATTCAAAAGATTGCCAATGCAGATCAAGTTTCTATTCGACAATTGCTAAATCACACCAGTGGCATCTACGATCTCATAGATGATGATGCCTTCTATCTAGCCATTCTAAATCATCCTAGCAAGAAGTGGAAGCCCGAACAGTTGCTGGCATACGTCAGAGGTGATGATGCAGTGTTTCCTCCTGGCACAGACGTCGAATACTCCAACACCAACTTCTTGCTAACGGCTATGATTATCGAGGCTGCTACGGGTCAGTCCCATGCTCAGCTCTTACGGGAGCGTATCCTGGATCCGCTTAATCTTAATGACACCTACTATCACTGGCATGAGGAGCTTCCGGCACAGATTGCACAGGGCTATTTCGATCTCTATAACAATGGCACCCTATTGGAAATGTCTAACTTTAATACGGGTAGCGGTAATGGATATGGCGGATTATACTCCACGGTTTTTGATATGCGTACCTTCATTGAGGCTCTATTAAGAGAGCAAAGCTTACTACCTAGCAATCGCCTACAAGAGATGCTCGAAATCACCTCAGAAGATCTTAGCTCTGGGGAAGCTTATGGTGTAACGATCCGGAAGGACTTCTTGGAAAGGCCTACGGAGGAATACGGACTAGGGCACCGTGGGCGAGATTTAGCTTACTCCGCCGACCTTTTCTATTTCCCCAATTACGATGTCACTCTCTCCTACATCGTGAACTACGGGACCGATGCCAAAAGTGAACTACGGGATGTCTTCTTCGACTTCCGCGATGCAATCGTCGATGCGCTGATGAAAGAGTAGCGTCCATATCACCTTGACTGCTTGACCTCAGGTCCTGGCTTAATCAAGGCCTGAGGTCAGACAGCTCAGCAGAAGTACTAAGAACAACAGCAATAAGCTAATCCTTTTCCTAATCATGATTACTGACACCCTCTTTTTATCGGATTCGGCTATAGTCTAGGCTGTCAAGCAGAGGGAGTACACCTTGATCATACATGGCCGTCATCATTTTCGTCACTCCCGGGCGCGTCTTTTCGGGGCTTCCACCTCGGATAGGCGGGGCTGGATCGTACTCCATATCCAACATCACAGCCTGCGCATAATCAAAACCACGGAGGTCTTCCAACATAGCCAAAGCCATATCCATACCTGCGGTAACTCCTGCTGCGGTCCAATATTTACCGTCCCGCACGTAACGTTCTGCTACAAATTGCACATCGTATTTTTGTAACATTTCTTCCGCCCTATACCAGTTGGTCGTAGCCTTCTTACCTTCTAGCAAGCCCGTGGCGGCTAATATCCAACCACCGGTGCAAACGCTGGCAGTATAAAGGCTATTGCGATCGATTTTTCGTATCCAGTTAAGCAATTTCTCGTCGTAGGAAGCGAGTATGGTCCCTCTCGCCCCGCCAGGAATAATCAATAGATCCAATTGCTCAACTTCATCAATCGTAGCATCAGGAGTCAATTCCACCCCCATTACAGTCCGTATTGGGCCTTGCTCTAGACTGACGAGCTTTCTTTCCACGCCCATTAGTTGTCCTAGAACATATAGTGGCCCAGCGTAATCGAGGTCGTTTACCCCCTCATAGACCAATACACCTAAAGTTTTTATCGAAGCTTTCCGCTCCTGGTTCATTGTCTGCATGAGTGAATCATGTGACATAGAGGAATCACCTGAAATCTTCTTAGTGTCTGCTTGAGGTTCAGTGCTACAGCCCAGGCATAACAAGAAGATCATCTTAATTAATACGATCTTTTGCATAACATTAGCAGTTCATTTCGGTACGGTATGCAAATCGCAAGTACATGTTTTCGACAAGCCCCGTTTTGAATACAAAACCGTGACCAGCGAAGAGCTATCTGAAAGGCAGATACCTATACTTCGACCCTGTGTAGGATTTTGCCTACTACACCGATTTTTAATTTGATAAATACAAGAAATGACTAGTCCTGAATCATCAGGAGAAAAGGAACTGCTGGGGAGGCTTGAACAAAGAAGAAGTGTAACTAGAAGATTGCCAAGTAGTTGAAGAGAAGGAATTCGGGCTTACAACAGCTATTGAATGGGCTTCCCCTTCCTCTAAAACGGATGGAAAATGAAAGTCCTTAGTATCCAACTGTGGAGCTGGGCTGGATGGCTGGTCTTTCCCATCTAAGGCTTCCAGCTGCTGATCAAGATAACAGCTACCGCTACATAAGACCAAAGGCTCGAAGCGGTTCTCGCACAGTTCTGCGGCAATGTAGGATTGATTTAATTTGAAAGCAATATACACCCATGCCTGGCTGGTAGCACATACCAACACTAAGAGAGAAAATAATATGGAGAGAAATACTTTCATATTGCTTCAGGTCCTGCAAAAGTATTCTGCTCCGTTTAAAGGGCCAAGCTTTAGCTAAGATTTAGACATAAAGATTACAAAAAAAAGACAGGTAGGAGAAACTCCCCTACCCATCCGAAAAATAGATATTATTTAGTCTCGTTTATAAGGTTTGCTATTTCCAAACCTCATTCTGTTTGGTATATACTGGCCAAAGAGATCTGGGAGATTCCGAAATCTCTCTGGGCCAAGTACAGCTTCTCTCTACTCTTTAATCACTTTATGAGCAGAATTGATCACTCCATCTACTTCAACCATAATCGTATACATACCATCTGGCAATTCTGTAATATCTAACAGCATTGGATCAGCAGCAATGTAGTCGAATTTAGTCACCTGAACATATTGTCCAACAAGGTTTTGAACAATAATTCGGCTTGGTTTATCGACGGCGTGCTCAAATTGCAAGTAGTATTGTCCAGTACTTGGATTCGGGAAGACTACTAGGTTACCCCCTGGTCGAATGCTGCCAGGTCCATTTCCAGCTCCTACTCCGTTTCCAAGTCCAATTCCAACACCTTGGCTA
>JABSSL010000181.1 GCA_013214355.1 Saprospiraceae bacterium
GGAGCTAAGTGTTCCCATTGCTGATCGGTAAGGTCCATCTTTTTGGGCCTTAAGTTCTGAATTTTTCATCTCTTTAAATTCAATCTTGAGTTTTGAGATGAGTTCTAGGTAAATTGAGTAAAAATTCGCGAACCTACAATTGTCATTTAATCAATTCACATCGGATTTCAGTGCTTCATAAATATTCACATATACTTCTAAGTTTTTCTGTAATTGTGTGGGTGGAGTGCAAATTTCGGACAACCTGGTTGTCCGAAATTTGCAGGTGGAGACCTCCTTTACCTAATTGGCACTTTGCCCTGTACTCAACTAAATCGGCTTATAGCAGGAGGTGATCCATTGAGGTGTTTTTCCAATTACTTAAAGGTAGAGGCTTTGAATTGGAGAAAACTGGTCTACGCTGTCCGATAAAATTACGCAAGTTGTTCGCCGTGGTCTGTATTGTATACACTATCTGTTGGGCAACTGCTATTGAAAGCGCAAAATCAAAGCCCGTCAGGCAAAAAAACATGGCTATCCACAGCATAGCGTCTTTTGCAGAGGGTCTAAGATCATACGACAAGCTTTGAAAAAGGCTTTTTTAACTACTTGATGCCCTTTGGATAAGTTTGGAGCAACGATTGCTCACCATTAGCTTAAAAACTATCTGATAGAGTAGGAAATTGGTAGGTCCTTTAATCCTCTTTCTGTAGAACAATGCAAAAAATGAAGTCTATGGTTTATTTGCTCTTCTGCTTTAGAGCACAAATGAGCATATTTCTAAACAATGCCGGTGAAACCATCATCATCTATGTATAAAAGCTTTCCACCTAGTAGAACTCCATTATCTGAAATTTCTTCCTCAAAAATATTTCCTTCATCAGCTTTCTTGAATCTAGTACCATACTTATTCAATTCTTCCTCTATTTCACGAATAAAACTGTTTAGTCTAGGTGTATTCAGGAAGGCATTTTCTCGATTATCTAAAAAGATGGACGGATCTATCAAATCAAGATTTTTCTCGTACCAGATATCTGAGTGTGACTCAATTATTATTTCTAGAGTTTGATCTTCATTCCCGTCAAACTTGATATTATTACTGTATACGGATATTACTGGATTTGCTGAAGAGAATATATGTTTTGTCTCAACTTTCTTACCTTCTTTAAGATAGATCAAGGATTCTGGATATCGATTGTTACCTAACCTAAAATTTTCAGACATTTTGGCCCATTGATGCAGCTGTAAAATAGAGTATATTTCTGTTCCTCTGCTACTAGGCCAGAAATTCTTTAACCTATCTTTCTTGTAAGTTAACGCAATCTCCTGAAAGTCAAAGAAAAGATGATTGGGGATTACGTTTAATATTTGATACCTGAATCCTGCCTTAATTATAGCTTCATCAATAGACAGCAACACCTCTCTGATCTCATCTACATTTACCTCAATCGGGGTTGATGAGATACTAAAAGTGGTTTGGCTAAACATTCTCCATGTTTTCTTCATATATGTTACAATTCAATAACGATTCCTTCGGAATTAACTCGATAGTCCCTAACGGTTTGTCCTGTTTGAATTCTTAATTTATCAATTGATTGATAGTTGGCCAAATTTTCAGGATTTAAGTTGTCCACACCTGTTTGAAGGAAACTTAGTAAATCCGCAGACGAATAATTAAATACAGGGTTGTCGGGATGTAAAACTCTAACTTCGGCGATTCTCTCATACCCTTCTGGGGGGATTTCAGTTGTAAATTGATTAACGGCACTTGTTAATCGTTGACTTACCTTTCCCCTACTGGTGGATGTCAAAGCCTTCATTTGGATAACCTCTTGTGTATATTCATCTACTACATCTCCTTTTTTAATTGATGATTCAATATATATGCTATGAGGAGGATCAGCATTTATCCGTTTTATTCCCTCATTTACCTGTTCTATAAACCCAGGGTTACTATTAGAGGTAACTCGCAACTGACCTGTTAGATGTAGAACCTCCTGCGCAGAATTCTTGAAATACGAAGAGGAAATTAAGTTTTCGAAACTAGACCCTAAGTTTAAGTTAACTCCAAAATCATGAAAACCTTGATTCTTGGCATTCCTCATAGCTGTGGCAAGATCCTCGCATACTTTAGTAGTAATAGTCGCATCACTATATTTGTTTGCAAGCTCAGTCCCAGTACTGCCTAGTTTTTTCAATTCAGATTCAGGAAACCCTAACTCCAGCAAAGCATCTACACTCACAAGAAAATCCGTATTTCTGCGCAAAGCTTCGGGAGCCTCGTTAATCACCTCCCACGCCTCCACCATCTTATCCCTAGCCGCATTCGGCACTCCACTTAGCTGATTAGCAAAATTAACATCATTTACTAGATCTACCATGAATTCACCACGCAATTCTTTAGATAGAGGGGTTTTGCGAAGCCCTGCCCACCAATCCGATTCCAGCAACAAAGCTTTTAGCTGCGGATCACTGTTAAGCTTTTGAGTAACCTCATCTGCCCGGGTAGGGGAGATTTTAAAAAGTGAAATGATGTCCTCTGTTTCTAGATCTACTCCATTTCGGAATTTATAGAGTATATAACCGATTGGTACATTAAACCCATTCAAGTGAATACTTGGATCTATATCTCCAATCAGTGCAGCAATACCATCGGCGAATTTTTCTTTTGGAATACTTTGTAGTCTGGTCTTAACCCATGAAAATTGATTAATGATTTCACCAATCAACAATGCAGATACAGCTCCTATTGCGCAATCCTTTGCTGAAAAACCATCCCGAAGTTCTCCTCTCTCCGTTAACCCATCTACTAAACAACTGCTAGCTGCTGTGATTGCTCTTGCAGCCCATTGATTCTGGCCCTCAGCACTCAAAAGTCCCTCTATTGCTGACGCACTAGACTGGTACAAATCCGGATTTTCAAAAGCTTTTACCCAGGTCTTCTCATCTCCCTCTAATATGAAGTAATAGTTGATAACTCCTTGAAGGAGGAGATCAATCGCAAATCCGATTGCTGCATTTTTCAATTTCTCCTTACCAAAGTGTCCAATTAATGCAGGTAAAACCTCGGCAACAATTACTGGAGAAAAGGCGACGGCAAGCCCCACAGCACATATGTCACTGAGTCCATCTGTATATTCTGAATACCCTAGAATACCATCAATATTATAATGAATCAGATCAGCTAATAAGCAAGGATTCTCTCTAACGACCCTCCCTAGTGGCCCGTTGTCTGTCATATAGGGATGGTTTCGGTAAGTGTACAACTCCCGGCAATATGCCTCATTGCTTCCAAGGCAGGCAGGATTTGGTAGAATACCTATTTCTCCAGAAGAGGGGGGAAGAGTTATGTCCGATAAAACTGCATATTCAAAACTGGGGTTGGCTTCTGATTCATTCTTATGTAGATCTAGGTTATAATCCAATCGCCATTCATCTTGGTACACCTCGATTTTACACCCGTCTCCTCCTCTTGCTGTCGCAGCAACTAGTAATTCTGGTGTTTCTTGGTAAGGTAAAAAGTAGGTTGTTTCACAAGTGTATGCTTGTTCATAATCTATACATCTATAGCCAAGAAAGACATTCCGTGCTTCATCCCAGGCTCCCCAATACAACTTAGCTTCAGTACTAAACCCATTTACACATCCAGCAGGCCATTCTCCTTTCCGGGGAAAAAAAGAGGCAATTACTCCGGGAGGGAAAGAGATTATTGTACCAGCGGGGGTATAGGCTCCAAAGGATACCTTTTCGTTGTTCCTCCGAACACTAAGAACTGGAGATTGCTCATAATAATAGGTTGCGGGGACTATGTTGATCGGATGAATCTGAAAACTTGTAAAATCCACCGGGTGATAAAGCCAACTATTTGAAGATACTTTTACTAGTAAGCTTCCGTCATTCTTGATGGTGGCTAGTACTTTATGGGTAATTTCAGGGCTATTATTTTTCTGCAGGTTAGAAGTAATAGCATTCGTATTGCTATCCCCGAGGAAATCCGCGAACTGGTCCTGCCCTACTCCATTACATAGTTCATTGGGAACCACCACCGCATCCCAATTGGCATCAACTCCAATAGTTTCAAAATAGTTGGCCATCAAAGTGCTAAGACGAGTGGATTGTCCATCCCATGTGATGAATACGGGATCGAGTTCTGTTATGCTGTAGTTGGGACCAGTTGTAGAGGGCGGTGGTCCAGCCAAATAGTCCAAGGTTCCATTGGTCCCTTCATATTCCTTAATATGTACTACTGTCCTATCGCGATCAAACAGTCCATTAACATCTTCTTGATCTAAACATTCTGAACAAAGTGTCTTCTGTACCTGGCTACAACACTCTATCGCCTTCTCCACGAATTTTCTCAGACTGTCAATAACCATTTCTTCTACATGGACATACGCTGGTGTTGATGTTTCAGTGTTTAAAAGTGTACCCGCATAATGTTCAAGCTTTGTCACCAAGGCTGCTCGTTTTAATTCGCTGGTACACTGAAAATGACCATCTCCTGGTAACTCAAGAGAAATGTCAACCTGCCCGAATAGATTTAGACCAGATCTGCTCCAATAAAAAAGTAGGTAAAATGGCGTCTGAGTACCGGCCTGACTGCCTAAGGAGCTGACAACATCAGGTATGAAATCTTCTGCATAATACTCGCTCAAGGCATATTGCGAACTGGAATATACGCCAAAATCATTCCTGTACTCTTCAGGAAAGGCTTCTCGTAAAATACAGGATTTGATCCCGATGGAGTCAGAATCCAAGGTGAATCCTGCTGCTGGGAATAGTGTTTGATAACAATCGGCTTGTTGTGCCTGCGTGTAAATAGATAATAAAGAGAGCGTAAGCACTAACCATAGGTAGGTTAGTCTATTCGGTCTATTTCTCATGAGATTTAGGTTTAAGCGCTAAGGCTAAAGTTTACTGTCCAATCAAACTAATTTTGTAATTCGTCAAACTGATGGGATGGACCATCGAATCTTCTGTGGCTACTTTAAACCAAAGGTTCCCTGCTGCATCTATGCTGGCTATTAGCTTGTGAGCATACTCCGGAATCTTTTCTGGTTTAATCGCAGCAATGATTTCGTCAGTCTCACCATAGATGAATTGCCGGAGGACGGTTTCGGCCTCCTCCCCACATATTTCTTTTGGCACAATTAAGGTCTCCCAAAACACTCCTTTTCCTTTTTCTTGAAAGTATGAAGAAAGGATATGGCTTAAGCGTATCTTTTTTCCTTCCCATTCAATATATACAGGCGCCATTTCCACAATGCTAAAATTGGGCCCTGTTAAGGTTTGTTTTTTCTCCTTAGGGGTACTATAGCCATTCGTATTCTTATGCAACTTGACATGGCCAATTCTATTGTTGAGTTCATTAAAGCTATTCCTAGCTTCCGTACCGGAATAGCATTGTTGGCAAGCAGCTGTGGAAGACGAATGGCAGCAGTCTCTTATTTTTTGGATATGGGAAATGAGACTGTCCATCACTGCCAACTCGACTTGGATATAATCTTTTTCTTGGAAATCCTTCTTCTTAAGGCTTTCTGCGTAGTTATTGATAGCACGATGAACAGCATAACTCCTTAAGTCATTCAGACAACTTAATTCACCAGTTTGAGGTAAATTCATATTTATCTCAACATGCCCTTTCAACCTTCCGTGCCGTTCAAAGACCAGCCAAAAGAAAGACAAATAGTATGGCGCTTGTAAAGCTGCAGAATCTTTCAAATGCGGGCCAATCTGTAAGATTTCTTTATTCGTAAAGTGTTGCCGCAATACGGTATATTCGGTATTAAAAACAGCAAAGGAATCCCGCCATTCATTGGGAAGGGCAGCATTTAGTTCAATTGCTTTTTGAAGAAGGACGGAAGGTGTCTCCTTCTTCTCTTTATCTTCAAACAAAATGCGATAACGCTTTTCAGCTTGTCCGTTTACAGATGAATTACATGCTGCAAACAACTGGGTAATGAGAACAAGAAACCAATATAATTTTGCCATTTTTTCAATTTTGTCGCCGCTCTTTCTATTGACCGATCAAAACAGGTTTTATAGACTTAAGATTAATTGGATGGAACATTTCATCTTCAGTCGATATTTTCAACAATAGATTTCCTTCTTCTGATATTGTTACCAATAACTTATGGGTATAGTCCGGTTTTTTCACCGGTTGGGCTTCTGCTAGAATCGCTTCTCCACCTTTTTCGATAAACTCTTGTAAGGCATCTTTGTAAAGTGTTTTACAAATCTTTGATGGAAGTATAATAGTCTCCCAAAAGACTCCCTTTGCCCTAGTTGTAAAATACTCGATGAGTAATTTGCTAAGGCGAATATCAGTTCCTTCCCATTTAGTATACACAGGCTCAATTTCAGTGATCCGATAATTTACCCCGCTGAACCTCTGTGTTCTTGCATTATGCTTGACATACCCATTTGCATTTGGGTATTTACTAACATGAGAAACTTGATTATTGAATTCATTAAATGCTCCAGTAATTTGATTAGCAGAAAGGCAATTATCACATTTGTTCTTTCCTGTCCTTCTGCAACAGCGATTAAGATTTCTTACGAGCTTTTGTAAGCTATCCATTACAGCTAATTCCACTTTTTCAAAATCTGTAAAATCCCTATCCTTCGGAACTAGAGATTTTACATATTCCATTAATCCACCAGAAATAGCGTATCTTTCCAATGTAGAAATACACCGGAATGGACCTTCGTGAGGGAGTTTTACATAGACATCAACATAAGCTCTAATAGGCTTGTAGGAAATTGGTCTTACCCAGAAAAATGATAGATAATATGGAGATTCGTAAGGAAAGGTATCCTTTAATGACCTAGAGATAATGGTACGTTCTCGTGCATCAGGTATATGTTGTTTCAGTATCCGCGAACTTGTCGAAAATACCTTAAACTGGTTCTGCAACTGTCTTGGGAATCCAGCCCTCAGCTGTGAGGCTTTTTGAGCCACTTCTCTGGATGGTCTTAAACCTGTTGTATCCTCGAACAAAGGTTGATATGCTTCATTTTGGAGATCTTGCGCTTGCCCCCCTAGAACAAACAGCATCATACAAAAGAGCATACTCAAATGAGACTTTGACATAATTTGTTCATTTAATCGGTTACCACCAACGTCAACGGCATGGACAATTCCGAATATGCTCCATCCTTGTACACGGCCATAATCTTATAAATATAGCGGACACCTGATTCCGCATCTTCATCTGCATAGCTGAAGCTATGGGTTCCGGAAGTGGGTGCTCCATTGTCAAAAAAGAATTCAATCGGCAGTGTTTTGTATAGTTTTAATCGACTGCCTCCTCGACTTCGATGTATCTCAAAGCCTCCAATGTTAGCTTCTAGTTGGTAGGACCAGTCGAGAATGATCTGACAGACGCGCGTATCTGCGCCTGCTTCATAGTCGGCATTGAGGGTGCTGATTTCAGTATAGAATTGGGCGTCTGAATAGCCTTGCCAGGTGGTCATTTCATTGCTTTCTATGATGCCAGCCATTTCTAACCCCATGATGGTGCTATTGCGTAGGGCTACATCTATGGTGGCAATGGAATCATATTCGGCAATGACCTGTTCCATTTTGTCCTTTAGGGCTAGATCGATAGAGGAACTGCCATTGACCCAGTTGCAGTCTTCACCAATGCCAAAGTTTTCGATGCTTCCTCTTTGACCTGTGTCGTAGGGTCGTAACTGGATGATTTCGGAACCGGCTGAAAGACCACCTTCGTCGTAGGCCAAAAACTGGTATTCGTATTCTCTGCGTTCTAGCGGACTTTGATCAATGTAGCAGGTGCCCACAATTTGGGTGGTATCTTCTAGTACATATTGATCTCGTTCTTCGTTGGCAATGGATAGTACAACCTCCCAGTCTGCTGTTCCTTTGGGCTTGCGTAGTAATTCGTGATAGGCTACATCTTCACTGCTACTGTATCGCCAAGCTAAGGTTATACCTTCGGGGGTGGGCATGGCTTTGACGAGCACTGGAAGGGCTGGTGGTGTGATATCTTGTCGATGTACAGGTACTGCTGCTGAGACTACCGAGTAGTTGCTCCGAATATCACTGGATTGTACTTGATAGAACACGGAGTCGGTCAAAATGCTTTCTCGTAGATCATCTAGTAGAAAAGTCTCTTTGATGGTTCCTTCACTGATCAATACGTACTCTCCATTTCGTATGAAACTGCGGTAGACGCGATATCCTGCTAAATCCCCTTCGGTATTGGCTTGCCAGCTTAATCTTTCGGTTCCTTCTTCGTCGAGCCCTGTAATTCCCTGGGGTATGGCTGGTGGGGTCAGATCTGGCAATTGTACGAACTTGGGAGGGGACTGGTAGATGTGTCCATGTGC
>JABSSL010000182.1 GCA_013214355.1 Saprospiraceae bacterium
ACGGCTATGCTTGATTTTACTGCCTCGTCTGACCTCAAAATTCATCACCTGAAAATTCACGACTACTTTTGTCACACTACTTAAGTAGTGTGACAATAGTAATCGGGCAATTTTGGTTAGCAGATTTTGTTGTTACAAGAGGCGCGAAAACCGCGGATAGCCTAAGCTACCCAAGGCTTTGAGCAACGAAGTGTAACGGCAAAAGCTGCAGCCAAAAAGCCGGAGAGTCTAGTGTCGCACTACTTAAGTAGTGTAAAAAAAGAACCGGATAATGTAAGTCACTTGGGGTTGAATCAATTGACTACATTATCCGGTGTGCAAACAAATAGGGTTTTAACTGTTGGTCGTCAAAACATAATCTGGTTTTTTGAGCTAGATTTTACATCCGCCGGATGCTCATCTAAACAAACCACCTTTGACTCACAACTTTGGGGTTATTGTGCTGACCACAAGTTATGACAACTCATGCGTTCTTAAGGGGAGATTTCTTACAGAAAGGTAGAATAAAATTACATTTTAAGGGGGGTAAGCAGGGCACCAGCCCAATTTTAGAGATATTGTATTCGCACCTTTCTTCTGTTTTGTTGGGGTCTAGTTTTCAGATTGGGGGAGTGTTTGGTTTTTTGGAGTGAGACAAGCTCACCCCTGGACTTATTGCTTTCGCACTGACCAAGGCCAATTTTATAAAAGCACGTTACGCTGTCAAAACATCGTAAATGTCGGCATAAGCTGTGAGGAAAAATGTGAGTATTATTTCAAGAAATAGGAAAAATCTTTCATTATTGCCCAATAGAGCCATTTCCTGCCTTTGCTAGCGCCAATTACGCTCCCCTTTCCAAAAATGGGATTTTTCTTTCAGTGCTTAGTTTTTTTGAAAAATAGTGATCAGGCCTTATGGCTCCTACTAGAAGTAGAAGAGAAGTTTTTTAATTACGAAACTTTTTGGGTGTTGTCCCTTCTGATTCTCTAAAGACCTTGGAAAAATACCCTGGATCCGAAAAGCCTACCTCAAATGCGATTTGCCGAATTCTTTTAGAAGGCTCGTTCAATAACAAATACTTCGCTCTAGCAATACGCTTGTCTTGGATCGATTTTTTCGCATTCTCGTTGGTAATTGCTCTGAACTTGCGGTAGAACGTGACATACTCCATATCCATCATTTTACTCAATTCTGTCACAGAGAAAGTCTCTTTGTGATAGTTTTCATCGATGAACGAGGTAGCTTTCCTTATGAATTTGCGATCGGGGTCTTTTGGCTCGACCGGTTCTTCCTGCTTATTACCGCCTGAAAGACCAAATCCTCGATAGAAGTCCTGCAATTTCCCTCTTAGCCTCAACAGGTTTTGAATCCAAGAAATCAACTCTTGCTCATGAAAAGGTTTATTGAGGTAAATATCGGCTCCCTTCTGTATCCCTTTCACCCGCGCGTCAATATCATCTAGTCCGGTTAATAGGATGATGGGGATGTGACAGGTTGCATCATTAGATTTGAGCTCACTAGTCAGCTCATATCCGTCCATTTTAGGCATCTTTACGTCCGTCACTACTAAATCTGGCACCAGTTTTTTTGCGGTAGTCAAACCATCCTCGCCATTACTCCTAATCACCGTTCGATAATGAGGCGATAAGGTCTCTTGAATGTATTGCCTAAAGCTAGCATTATCTTCTACGATTAAGATCAATGGTTTTCCTTCTCGATCTTCGAGGGCCTCTTGTTGTAGTGCTGCCGCCAAGGCCTTGGTATCCTCCTCAGCGTTGATAGCCGCTGTCCTGATTTCCGTTGAATTCCCATGTTCATTAGGGCTCTCCAGGAAGTTATTGGGATCCTCAATAGACCCCATATCTACCTTTGGTAAGATCAGTGTAAACGTACTTCCTTCTCCCACTTGGCTCACCACCCTTATCTCTCCTCCCATAGCTTGCGCAAGTTCCTGAGAAAGCGCTAGCCCTACCCCACTACCAAATTTATTGGTATTTTCATCATGAGCTTGATAAAACCGATCGAAAATATGAGGAAGTTTATCTTTAGAAATACCTATTCCCGTATCGACGACTTGAAAGTGCATTTCCGTTGGTTTCTCCTGAAGTATAGCTTTCACCTCTCCTCCTCGGGTGGTAAACTTAATCGCATTAGAAATAAGGTTGGATAGTATTTTTCGCAATTTTTCTCTATCGCTGGCCATAAGTGTATCCTCCACCTGGCTTTCGCAGATCAGTTTAATCCCCTTGCCATAGGCCAACTTCTGGAAATCCTCCACTACGGTACTCGTCAGTTTAAATACGTCTATCTCTTCGTACTGTACTTTGATTTTTGCCACTTCCAAGCGGCGTAGATCCAGAATTTGGTTGACTAAGCCCAATAACTGTCGACCACTTCTTTGCATCATCTCCAGGTTCCCTTTTTTTAAGTCTACCCGCCTTTCCAAAGCGGTATCTAGGTAGGAAAGGATGATATTCAATGGAGACCGAAACTCGTGCGTGATATTGGTAAAGAAGCGAGATTTATACTCATTTAGCTCTTCCAGGTTCTTCACCTGGGCTCTCCTCAATCTTCGCCGTAACTGATCTTGGTAGAACCCCCAGCTTAAGCCAAGAGTTAGTAAAATCATTGCTACCATAAACCAAGTGGTTTGGTAAAAATGTGGCTGGATCACTACTGTTATAGGGTCAGAAATAGCCTGCTTCCCATCTGCACTGGTAGCCTCTACACTAAAGGTGTAAGTGCCTGCTGGTAGAGCCGGATAACGAGCCTCATTAGCCGAGGCTTCTACCCAATTCTTTTCTACTGGCTCCAACTTGAATCGGTAGGAAATAGCACCTGGATCAGCATATTCCATTCCAGCAAATTCGAACTGCAAAAAATTCTGCTTAGGCCCCAAAGTGAATGATTTCAATTCACTGATCTGAGTAGAATCATCAGAACGGAATGGCTTGGAGTTAACCAGGAAGTTGGTTATTTGGATCTTTGGAGCGGTTTCCACCCATTCCACCCCTTCAGCTGGCAAATACATTAATCCCGAGGGCCCGCCCCAAAATAGTCTTCCGTCACTAGTCTTCAGGTAGGCATTGAAGCTAACGCCATCCTTGAGTACGCCATCATATATACTAAAATCATGAATTTGATCATTACCGGGGTCATATCTATATATCCCGTTTTTATTGGACAACCAATAGTACCCCTCATCCTTCATCAGTCCCCAGTAAGAGGTACCAATTTCTCGCTTCTCCATGGTTGTGAAGCGCAACCCTTCTCTATTGAGCTTTCCAAATCCCTGTGAAGTTGTCAACCAATACTCTCCCTCCTGCTCACCTGCAACTATTGATCGAAAGTAACTGATATCTGGAAGAACCCCTTGCGCTTGAAAGGTATCCTGAATTTCTAAATACACTAAGCTCTGCCTGTCATTCACACTTAAGAAGAGATATCCAGCTTGATCTTGATAAGCCGCGGTAATAACCCCGCGGCCTTGTCCTGTTAAACTGTTAAAAGATCGTACAGTGTAAGCCGCTTCATTGGCCTTCTTTAGAATTTCGAAGGCTCCTACCTTCGTACTTACTATTATTCGGCCGCTATTAAGTTGGATAAAGGAGGTGATCAGATCTGGGAATCTATGAATTAATTGTAATCGCTTGTCATCATCTATTAGCAACAAGGAGCGATCGTTGGCGAGCCAAATTCGGCCATCTTTGCCAGTATAAAGCTGGATAGCTTCCTTCGAAACCATGGGCACTCTTTCTGGCCAAGAAAGATTCTGCAATGTGCCATTTGCTGTCCCACTATAAGAAAGAACTCGACCATCACCTGTCCCTATGTATAGGACTCCATCTTGTCCTTCTGCCAAACCCGTAATAAACTTTAACTTTTCATCTCTAGCATCCAATAACAGAGGTTGGCGAAATTTCACCTTATCCATATGCGCAAAATCTACTCCTCTACCATAAATTCCCGCCCAAAGCACTCCATCTTGATCTAAGTGTATTTCCCCAACAAACCCATTGGATATACTAACCTCCTCGTTCTCCTTTGGCATATAGGACTTTACAAATTTATTGCGCTCTTGGTCAAATAACAGTAAACCTTGTAGCGAAGAGGCTACGGCTAAATACTTATTATCTATTACTTGAATGGACCAAACTCTACCAACGGGTTGATCTCGATAAAAACCATATACAAGAGGTTCAGTATTGGGGTTCTCCACTAAATTTACTTTCGCCAAGCCTTTGGTCGTCCCTACCCATAGCAATGTATCGGAGGTGAAACAAGTCCCAAAAGATAAGGTCGCCTTGCCTTTGATCAGCAAGGGATAATGGGTTGTCTGATAATCTCCAGTTTAACCATCAACAGTCCCTAAATAAAAGCCCGGAGCACTTGGCATATTTGTTAAAGAACCAGCAAACTTTAGCAGCTTATCTTCCGTATCTGTATGATAGGCAAACCGTTGTGCTAAGCGCATTTTCCCTATCTTCTGATATACACTTTCTTTGATATCAAATTTAATCACCTCATCACCTCCCCTAGCCCAGAGATAACGATCCTTTTCCAGAAAAATCGCATAACAGTCTGCTTCCCCCGGAAAAAGAGAATCAGGTAAGGGCCAATATTTAAACTCTCCGGTAGTTCGCAGATATTGATTAATCCCGTTTTGAGAAGAAAACCATAGGTTCCCATCATTATCCTCAAAACACGGACTTGTGATTGTGTTATCTCCTGGTCCCTTCCCTGCTTCTGTAGTGGATTTGTAGGCTTCAATTGAGTTTCCATCGTATTTACTCAGCCCATCAAAGGTTCCAAACCACATTAAGCCCTTGGAGTCTTTATAGAAGAAGGGTACATAATCATTGGCAAGGCCATCCTGTACGGTGAGGTGATGAAAATTGAGTGCAGGAAGTTGATCTTGGGCCAGTAAAGCTGGCGAAGACAACAAGGAGAGAAACAAACTTACAGCACTAACTGTAAAACGTATTTTGTCTTTCGGGCTCATGTGGTGCTTAAATAATGGGGCTTCACTACTATTGTGAATCCAACATTTTCATCATTTCTATTTAGGACAGAGCTATTTTCATTCTGTAATATACTAAATAGAGAAGGGAAGAAGCATAATACTTCTTCCCTTCGTAGTTATTTACTTGAATCTACGCTATGGATATAAGCCATCTCCACCATCTCCACTGCACCAAATTGGGCAAGGCAATGATCCTAAGATAACTTCTCCTCCGGCAAGTATATCTTTTTCATTAGCATCTACTGCTACTGCAATCAAGGTTTTGTATGTCTTACCCTTATCCTCAACCTTTCCCATATAGAATCTTACCCCAACCGCCCCCTCAACTTTTAGCAAATCTTCGAGGGCACGTTGACTTAGATAGGTTGAATCAAAGTCCATGACACGCCCTAGTAGCGTTTCTCTAATGTTTGTTCTGGCATCTTCTTGCGAGATGACCGTCTTTTCATTTCCTGAATACATGTTTTGATTGGATTTAGTGTAAAGTAATGCTGCAGAATAGTACTAGTAACTGTGGTTCAACTTTCCAAGTGCAATATTACTACCCAATGTTCCCCTTTCCATTAAGGAACCTGATAGTATTGTAAGGCGCAATTTTTTCGATTAATTTGAGTAGTGTAACAATAGATACTAAAAGCTTAGCTATTAAAATGTACAGGTATTACATGTTCACGGCAGATCTGCCAGCAGGAAAGGTACGATCTTATTTATGTGACTTTCCCGAGCGCTTACTAATGAAACGCAGCAAGATCTGTTCTAGTTCTATTGCTTGGTAGTTATTGTGTTTAAATAGTTGGGGTAGGAAAAATGACTTAACGCACCCACTTAGCAACAACAACCATGCCTAAAACTAATTTTACTGATTTTAAGTTCATTTAATTCAAATAAAAACGCTACTTGAATAGCGTTACTCAAGTAGCGTTAAGCAGATGCTATTACTGACAATCCTACTTATCTACCGTCAATTTGTTATTTAATCGCTCCGCCTTATCTACCAAATCGATAAACTCTTTTCGGTAGCCGTTGGGGTCTTCTCCCTTGGCTGATTTTGCCAACTTTCGGATCATATTGTAATTGATACCCCCTTTAAATGGAGAATTACGTAAAGACAGTCCAAAGCCTGCTACGGCCGCAGACCATCTAAAGTTATCGGATGTTTTAGCCAATTCTGCGGTGGGTGTTACACTTCGTTCCATCAGTTGACTCTTGTTGCCATCGGGCTGTTTGTAGCGCAGCTTCAAGTGACACCATTCTGTTGATCCAGTCGAAGCTGTTTCTTTGGTAGACTGATATTTCAAGTCATCCACCTTGGCTAGCAAATCTGTTTTCACCCCTACAGGAATAATCTCATAAATAGCCGTGACGGTATGGCCAGCTCCGAGTTCACCGGCATCCTTGGTATCGTCATTAAAATCCTCCTTGTTAAGCATGCGGTTTTCATACCCAATTAATCGATACCCCTGTACTTTATCGGGATTAAACTCGATTTGTAGCTTCACATCCTTCGCTACCGTATAAAGTGTGGCTCCAAATTCATTAACCAATACCTTCTTAGCTTCTTGGAGGTTATCTATATAGGCATGATTGCCATTACCCGTATCCGCCAACTGTTGCAGCTTATTGTCCTTATAATTGCCCATGCCAAAACCTAGCACAGTGAGGAAGACACCACTTTCTCGCTCCTTTTCAATCAAGCGTACCATCTCCGCATCTGAACTCGCTCCTACATTAAAATCTCCATCCGTAGCCAGGATCACGCGATTATTCCCTTGGGCAGCAAAATTCTCACGAGCTATTTTATAGGCCAACTTAATGCCAGCTCCTCCAGCGGTAGAACCCCCCGCTTGTAGTTGATCGAAGGCCTCTTTAATCTTGGGTTTATTGCTGCCTTTTGTACTTGGCAGTACCAAACCAGCAGCTCCTGCATAAACGACGATGGATACCTTATCATTGGGCCTGAGCTGATCTACGAGCAGTTTAAAAGCAGATTTCAAAAGCGGTAATTTATTACTCGCGCGCATGCTTCCCGACACATCTATTAGAAAGACCAAATTGGAAGGAGGTAAATTTCCTGAAGGTATTTGTTTTGCCTTCATGCCAATGTGTAGAAGGCGATGCTCCGGCGCCCAAGGACTCGCCCCCAGTTCACTGATTACCGTAAAAGGATGCGCTCCGGATGCCGCGGGATATTCATAGTCGAAATAATTGACCATTTCTTCGATTCGCACAGCATCCTTAGGAGGAAGATCCCCGTTTTGAAGGAAGCGTCGGATGTTACTATAAGAAGCAGCGTCTACGTCAATGGAAAAGGTAGAGAGCGGCTCGCTTAAGGGACTTAAAAATCGGTTTTCTGTAATCGTACTGTAATCTTCTGTTTGCAAGGGCGTGGGGGGATAGGGGCGTGAGGGGGCGGGCATACTCCTTTGCATTAGCGCCATGCTATGGCCTGCAGCTATTCGACTTCTTTTGTCTTTTCTTCTGACTTTTGCCGGTTTTCTTTCTTTTGCAGTTACCACAACTTCATCAATAGCTTGCAAATCGGGTACTAAGGAAAATTTATGCGCTTTATCATGACAAACTTTAGCGTGTTCCTGTTGTACATACCCCGTATAGATCAACAAGATGGTTGCGCAGGGCGAGGTGGTTTTCAAGATAAATTTCCCATCAATGTCTGTGAGTGCGACATTACTTGTTCCTTTTTCTATCACTGTCACTCCAATTAAGGCGGACCCGGAGCCATCTTCTAGGATTTCTCCTTTGATTTCATACATGGGGTTTGTGTGAGATACCATTTCAAAGGCAGACAGCAGCGCAGCAAGGGAGACAAAGAAGAATAATTTTTTCATGATATTTGGTTTTTTAGGATAGGATGCACCGCGACTGAGAAATGCATAATCGAAAGTTCATTATTTTCAATAAATCATAATTTAAGTAGTGGTGGATAAGTCCTACCGGATCTTATGAGGCTCTTTTGAATCTATGCTGCGTTGCAGAACTGGGCTTGTTAGCGCTGCTAGCATCCCAATCCTGCGCCTTGCCTACATTCAATATA
>JABSSL010000183.1 GCA_013214355.1 Saprospiraceae bacterium
CGAGTTTGGTCAATCCATTGTAGCACAGAGACAAAAGTTACTACGCAACGAGATAAAACGAATATCCAAAAACGGGGAAGTCATATTGGCAAAATCTGCCTAATTTCGACCAACCCACTTTCGAAGTTTCCAAAACTTCGAAAGTGTATGCTATGCCCCACTAGCCAATTAAATTCTTCCGATACCTTCGGCTCATGGGAATACTGCGCCCATCCTTCAATTCAATCGTACAATCTCCATGCGACTTGGAGTGGACTGCTTTGATAAAGTGCATATTCACCAACCAGCTGCGGTGGGTGCGTCGAAATACAGCAGGATCCAGCTGTTCTTCCAAATGCTGCAGACTTTCTCGGAGTAGATAAGTGCGGCCTTGGAACTCACATTCTGCGTAGTTCCCATCAACGCCAAACACGGGAACCTCATTCACAGGCAGCGGCAAATAGCTTCCACTTTTATTCACCCAAAGATGTTCCTTGTAGTTTTTCGTTGGAAAATGAGGGGAGAGGTTTGTCAAATTATCGGTTTGAGCGGGGGCGGCTTGTGCAAACACCCGATCCAGAGCCCCTTTAAATCGATCAAAATCGAAGGGTTTTAACAGGTAGTCGACCGCATGTACTTCAAAGGCTTGAATGGCATATTCGTTATAAGCCGTAAGAAAAATGACCGGAGGCATATGTTGAAATCCGAATTGTCGAACTACCTCCATGCCGGTATATTTCGGCATTTGGATGTCTAATAAAGCTAAATCAAATTGTCCATTTTTCAGGAGTTGTAAAGCCTGCAATCCGTCCTCTGCTTCCTCGTAGGTAAAGACTTTTCCATAAGCTTCCAGCAGCTTGATGACTTTCCTTCTAGCTGGAGCCTCATCATCGGCGATCAACAAATTCAACTTAGACTGGGGCATGATATGGGAATTTTATTTCGATGCTTAAACCGCCTTCTTCTTTATTTTGCAAAGAGAACTGGTGCTGATCCGGATACAACCGCTCCAGACGACTCATAACTGTATGCAATCCAATCCCCATCTGTTGTGGGAAGCGGCCCTCTGCCATTCCCGGGCCATCATCTTCTACCTTACAGTGCAGTTGATCGGATATTCTATTGACTGAGATCTTGGCATGACAGGTGTTTTTATGCTTCATACCATATTGGATGGCATTCTCTACCAATGGTTGGAATAAGAGGATGGGGGTGGTAGCCTGTTCAGCAGCCTTATCGATACAGAAATCAACTTGTAGTTTCTCCTCAAAACGCCCTTTCATAATGGCTATGTACTGTTTGGTTAGTCGTATCTCTTCCGGGATAGGGTGGACGGCCTTATCTTGTGCGGTTAGTACTTTCCTAAAGAAATCACCTAGGTGTGTAATCAACTGATCGGCTTTTGCAGGCTGATCATAGATCAAAGAGGAAATGGTATTTAAGGTATTAAAGAAGAAATGCGGATTGAGGCGCATCTGGAGGGCTTCCAATTCGGATTGAACTAGCAATCGCTCCAGCTCTGCTGCCTTTACGGCATTTTCTCTTCTTATCTTGCTCTCTTGCACCAGTCGATGCACGATGTAAAGCAACCAGAATGTTGAGAACTGCTTAAAATATTCCATCAAATACCTGTAGGAAAGCCCTTCAAATTTCCCCCCAATGGGAATATCAGCCAGATGGTAAAGCGGTATGCGAGATCCATACATTAAACTGGTATACATCAAACCATACACGGCGCTAACGCCAAGATACCGCAGAAGGTTAGTGAAAAAAGGACGTTCTTCAAAAGGGTACAGGCTGAAGAAATAAAACATAAACGGAACGGATGCTACACCGATGAAAGTCCCAGTACCTTCGTTAATGATGTAGAAAGTCCATTTTATGGGCACCCCTTCGGCAATATCCTCCGCAATCAGTATTCCCATATTTATGAAGAAAAGGAGTAGGCCTATCAGGAAGGCAATTATCACCTCCGTTCGATTTTGCTTGATGTATTGAATGATGGTCAAAAGCTTCGGTATTTAAACTCAATTTCAAAAGGTACTATATTATTCAGGTAAGGCAAAGGCAATCACGTAATCTCCTTTTTTGGAAAAGGATACTTTGCCGTGCCCTCCGGCAGCAATTACGATGTATTGTTTCCCCCCTATTTGATAACTCATGGGCGTTGCATTTCCCGCGGCAGGCAATTCGTATGCCCAGACTAGCTCACCCGTCTCCGTGTGGAAGGCTCGGAAATAATTATCAAAGGTGGCAGCTACAAAAGTAAGACCAGATTGCGTGAGCAAGGTACCTCCTAGATTAATGCTTCCCCAGTTTACGGCTTCTGGGTATTTTGCAGGATCCATCATGATCCCCAAAGGACTTTCCCAGACCTTTTCTCCATTGTCAATATTGATACCTACCAAAGTACCCCAGGGTGGTTTGGTTTGTACCCAAAATCCGTCCTCCTCCTCGTGTGCAAAAATGGTTCGAGTCATGAAGTAGGGAGTCCCATGCATACCCGTAACCTCTGGTGGAATGCGATTGTCATCATTTTCCCAACCTCCCATCACTTCACCCTGTAAGTCGTAATCATGCCGGGGAAAAAGGCTGATGACATGCGCCATGTTATTGGTATTTGTGACTAGTAGCCGTCGAGTAGGATCATAGCTCATACCACTCCAATTGATGCCACCAACGTTCCCTGGAGCCACCAAGGTGCCTTCTCCCAGATGGGGAGGCGTGAAGATGCCTTCGTATCTCAATTGTTTGAATCTGGCTTGGGCTTCGGCCTTGGCTTCGGGGGTAGGTGCCCAGATATCCTCAAGTGTCAGATCATGTAAGCCAAGGGGTTCTGGTTTGATTGGAAAAGGTTGAGTGGGGTGGTTTACTTCTCCTTTTACCCAGGTTTTGGGAACGGGCCGTTCCTCTATAGGGAGGAGGGGCTCGCCAGTAAGTCGATTCAACACGTAAATAAAGCCCATTTTCGTGCCGATAGCAACGGCTGGAGTCTCGCCTTTAAAATCAAACAAGACCGGTTGAGCCGCAATGTCATAATCCCATAGATCATGATGAACCACTTGGAAATGCCATTTGTATTCTCCGGTCTTCGCATCGACGGCTACCAGGGAGTTGGCCATATCGTTTCGCCCGAGGCGCTCACCTCCGTAGAAATCCGGACTAGGGGAGGAGGTAGGGATGAATGCCATGCCGTTTTCTTGATCGATGGAGAGTGTCGACCAGGCGTTGGCTGCGCCGGTTTGAAGGTGAGAGTCGTGGAGCCAGGAGGAATCCTTTGGTGTTTTGCGGGGGATGGGGTCGAAGTCCCAAGTTAGCTTACCAGAATGGATGTCATAGGCTCGTACTACGCCTTTGGGCATATTGGTTCTACCATTGTCTCCGATGGAAGATCCGGTGATGATTAGGTTGTCATAGATCGCCGGAGCAGAAGTTACTTGTACTCTTCCCACGCCTTCCTTCAAGTCTACGAAGCCTTGGTCGCCAAAGGCGGGGTCAGGTTGCCCAGTGTCGATATCTAGTGAGAAGAGCCGGCCGTCAACGGTGGCTAAAACGATGCGTTCTAGGGTTTGGCCATTCCGCTCACCTTTCCAATAACTTACGCCTCGATTGGTTAATTCTGAGAAGGAGGTGTTTTTTAAGTCTACGCGAGGATTGAATTCCCATCTCTGTTTGCCGCTTTTGGCCTCCACTGCAAAAACGCGATTAGAGGGTGAGCTGAAATAAAGTGTTTGATTGATCATAATTGGCGTAGCCTCAAAAGCGGACTTGTTGCGAAGCCAAGGTGTCTTTTCGTATTGAGCATCCTCTTGCGTTCTGAAAGTCCAGGCTACTTCTAACTGTTGTACATTCTGTGGGGTGATTTGGGATATCTGAGCGCAGCGTTGTCCGCCTTTGTCATTGCCATAGTTCGGCCATTCTACATCTTGCTGAGAAAATATAACGTTCGGGAGTATCCACAAGAGCAATAAGCATAGTAAGGTTCTCATAATTTTTAGTCGTTGTGATCGGGAAATGAACTAATGTTAGTGTGGGTGATCTTTGAATTCGAGGATAAGTAAAGAGAAAATCGAAGGCAACACAAGTGATATGGGGTAAGTGGGATTTTAGAAGGGATAAAAGGCGATGTAATAATTCTTGGGAAGAAAAGTAGGAGGGAAATGGGGCCAGAATTAAAATACTGTCTATTTTGGAAGGACTCATCCGATGAAACTCAAGGCATCGTTTCCTTTGGTGCCAACCTTTACCTCTTGCTACTAAATTTGAGCTATTATGAAGCAAAGAACCAACCTTACTTCAAGACTTTTTTTTACGACCTTTTTGCTAACCTTATTGATCCCTGATTTATCGGCCCAAGAAATATTTAATACTTCTACTTTCTCGGGGCTAAAGATGCGAAGTATTGGTCCGGCATTTATGTCTGGTCGAATAGCAGATGTGGTCAAGAACCCCAAGAATCCAAGCACTTGGTACGTGGCAACCGCCTCCGGTGGGGTTTGGAAAACTACTAATAATGCAACGACATGGAAGCCTATTTTTGATCGGTACGAGTCTTACACGACCGGAGCTATTGCCATTGATCCTAGTAATCCAAGTGTCCTCTGGTTAGGTACGGGAGAGAATGCGAGCCAGCGAAGTGCGGGCTACGGAGATGGGGTGTACAAAAGCTTAGATGCAGGTCGCTCCTGGAAGAATGTTGGATTGAAGCAATCAGAACACATTGGCAAAATCCTACTCGATCCAAGGGACCCTAACGTGGTGTACGTGGCGGCCCAAGGACCCTTGTGGGCGCCTGGCGGAGATCGTGGTTTGTACAAAACCACAGATGGAGGGAAAAGCTGGGAACAGGTCTTAGCCATTAGCGAGAATACGGGAGTGACGGATATGATTTTGGATCCTAGAAATCCGGATGTTTTGTATGCCGCTTCTTACCAGCGCCGAAGACACGTTGGAATCTTAGTGGCCGGAGGCCCGGAGTCAGCCATTTTTAAATCTGTCGATGGTGGAGAAAACTGGAAGAAGTTGAGTCGCGGGCTGCCAGGTGGGGATAAGGGGAGAATAGCTTTGGGGATATCGCCCCAGCAGCCAGATGTGATCTATGCACACATTGCAGCGGAAGAAGGGAAAAGTGGTTTTTTTAGATCCAGCGACCAAGGCGAAAGCTGGACAAAGAAGAGCGACTATATTATTGTAGATCCTCAATATTATGGTGAGATATATCCTGATCCGCACCAATTTGATAAGGTATACGTGATGGATATGATGATTCACGTGACAGAAGACGGGGGAGCCAGCTTTGAGCGTTTAAACACCCGAAATAAACACGTAGATAATCACGCTTTGTTGTTTGATCCTATTGACCCGGACTATCTGATGGTGGGGAGTGATGGAGGTTTGTACGAAAGTTGGGACAAAGGCGATAGCTGGAAACATGTCGCTAATTTGCCGCTTACCCAGTTCTATCGGGTAGGCATCGACAATGCGGAACCTTTCTATCATGTCTATGGTGGTACGCAGGATAACTCTACGCTGGGTGCCCCTAGCCGTACCAACAATATTCATGGTATCCGCAATAGCGATTGGTTTATCACGACCGGTGGCGATGGCTTTCAAACGCGAGTTGATCCCACTGATCCGAATATCTTGTACAGCCAATCTCAATACGCTGGAATAGTAAGATATGATAAACGAAGTGGAGAACGACAAGATATACAACCCCAAGCGAAGCCAGGAGAGGATGCGCTACGTTGGCACTGGGACTCTCCCCTGATCATCAGCCCGCATTCACCCAGCCGCTTGTACTATGCGGCACAGCGTCTGTTCCGTTCCGATGATCGGGCAGAAAGCTGGACGCCGATTAGTGGTGATCTCAGCCGGAACTTGGACCGGAACCAGATGGAGGTGATGGGACGAATCTGGGGGCCTGAGGCCGTCTGGAAAAATGTCTTTACTTCCCCATTGAGTACCATCGTTTCCCTGGCAGAATCAAGATTAGAAGAGGGGCTACTGGTCGTAGGGACAGATGACGGCTTGATCCAAGTTAGCGAAGATGGCGGAGGGAATTGGCGGAAGATAGATCGTTTTCCGGGTGTGCCCGAGGGGACTTATGTTGCTGATGTGTTCTTTTCTCCTCACGATCGAAATACGCTATTTGCCGTATTCAATAATCATAAAGCGGGGGACTTTAATCCTTATGCACTAAAGTCGAAGGATTTGGGGCGAAGCTGGACGAATATTGCTCAGTCCTTACCGGATCGGCATATTACCTGGACGATTGTTGAAGACCATGAACAAGCGGGCTTACTATTTTTAGGCACTGAATTTGGCTTGTTCTTTAGTATAAATGAAGGCCAGCAGTGGATTCAGTTGAAGGGGGGACTCCCAAGCGTTGCGATTAGGGATTTGGAAATACAAGAAAGAGAGCAAGATCTCGTTGCTGCTTCTTTTGGACGAGGCATTTTTATATTTGATGATTACAGCGCTTTGCGGCAATTGGGCGCAGGGCAACTTACGGCGCAAGCACATTTGTTTAGGGTAAAAGATGTACGATCCTACGCGCCAGCCAATCCCATTGGTAGTACTAAAGGAAGTTTGGGAGATGCGTTGTTCACAGCTCCAAACCCTCCTAGTGGGGCAGTCTTTACCTATCACCTAAAGGATGGCCTAAAAACGGCTAAACAGGAAAGAAGGGCGGCAGAAAGCAAAAGCCTTAAGGAGACAGGTACCATGGAATACCCCAGTTGGGAGACCTTACGCACCGAGGATATCGCTGAAAGTCCTTTTGTACTGCTGACGATACGAAATAGCTCGGGAGAAATCATCCGTACACTGAAAGCCCCTGGCTCAGCCGGTTTCCATCGAGTAGCCTGGGACCTGCGGTACCCCTTAGTTGCTAATAGTCGCCGGGGTGGCCCCATGGTAATAGAGGGAGAATATGCCGTGGAGCTATCTATTTATCAAGACGGTAATTTCGAAACCATTGGTAAACCGCAGCGCTTTCAAGTAAAACCAATGGGACTGGCGACCTTGGCCGCCTCAGATCCAGCCGCGGTCCAGGCTTATTTCAAGGAGGCAGGACAATTGCAATCGATTCTACAAGCTAGCTCTAGCTATGTCGACGCGCAAATAGAAAGCATTGAAACCATCAAACGGCAAGTTTTGTCTACCAAGGATGCAGCGGATTACCTAAAGACGCTTAGACAACTCGAGGTGCAATTGCTAGATCTAGTGTTAGCATTCGATGGAGACCAAACTCGTGCCAGCCGAGCCGAATTTGTACAAGCGGGCTTATTGGGCCGCCTGAGAAGGGCCATGCGCAGCCAATACAATTCTTCAGGACCCACCAAGACCCATCTTGAGAACTACCAAATAGTCCAGGAAGTCTTTGGTGGTGTTCACCAAAAGCTGAAAAACATCGATAAGGCGTTGGAAAACCTAGAGGGCGATCTGAAGGGGATTGGCATTACCTGGCCAACAAGTCCAGCTCTGCCCGACTGGACAGGCCAATAGTTTTACTTCTTTGCCAAATCCCATATACCATCATAATATGGGATTTGGCGAAGCGGGGCATTGCTTTATTCCCAACTCAAGCTAATCCAATTGCGGCTACTATTGCAGCTCCAAACTGAAGTGAAATCGAGGAAGGGGAAAATCATATTAGGGTTAGAGCAGGATAAACTATTGATGTCAATCGCAGTACCTGTGGTATTGATCATGCTAGCGCCATTGTAGTTGATTACCTGATCAGCTGGATAGTAGATGGCGTTGGTACTGCCTGAGATAGCGGTTTGCCCGATGGCATGTCCAACAAAATCACCATTTTCATTTTCGTCTTCAATCGTGATAGCACCAGTAGCATAACTAGAATTGGCCGTTCCTGCTAAATGACCGATCAGGCCACCACCTTCCCGCAACACAATGACTTCTCCAGTGGCATAGCAATTCTTGACCAAGCTATTTTCTCTGAGCGCCCCGATCAGCCCCCCTGCTTCTGG
>JABSSL010000184.1 GCA_013214355.1 Saprospiraceae bacterium
CCCCTTTTGATATTACTTTTGCCATAGGTCGAGGATTGTAGGTTTGTTTGTCGTAATTCAAAAATACAAACCTTGGCCTACTTCTCCTCTCGCATCTTTATGCAACAACGCCACTCTCCCTACTATACATTTTAGGCCTTTCTTCAATTTAATAATACAAGCTATTGCATTATTAGTTTAATTATTATAATTTAGTATTAGAATTCCTATTCAAACTTAAGTTCTTTACAACCATCTATTTCTTGAGAAAAACATAGTAGGTTTTGAAACATAGTGAAGGCAATTAAGTTAAACATATTTAGTTTTATCCTTATGTAAAGAATTGCCAATCACAACTATTAGAAGACATCTGCCTTTAAGATATACCCCAAAACAGGCAAGTCTCGAAGTACTACACACCGCACTCGTACCTCTACCTGAACAACATAACAGGCATATTTCAATCGGTATTTTGCGTTTAATGAAATATTTCATATTTTTCGCGTCCGTTATTGATTTTACCCTGAATCCATAGATTTTTTATTTGCTTTTGACTGAAAAACCAAGGAACCTTTCGGCCTGAATCTGAATGCGAAGGACTGAAGAAAAGGAAAAAAGGCAAAGAAAGAATTTAAACAAATAAAAACCCGAGCAAATACAGAAGCTAGCTAAAACCCGAACAAGTAAACTGTAAAAAAATAAAATGCATCTTTTATTGATTTATGGTACTGAGAGAATCTTTTAGCTGGAATATAGCTTCTGATGTTCTTTGTACAATCATAAACATTTAAATAACTACAGAAAAGCGCATGTCAAAACAAACTAAAACGGCACTCGACCCTGTTGAGATCGAACAGTTGATCAGTGTCTACCACTCTGAGTTGAGGCAGCTCAACTACAGGGTTTTGTCCGTTAGAAAAAACATTGAACAGTTAGAAACCGCCCTTTCCAAGCAGAGCACCAACAAGAGACAAAGTGTTGTATCAGCTCCGGCGGTAGTAGCAAGCAAACCCGTAGCTCCGGCCGTAGCCGCACCCCCGGTAGCTCCCGCTGCACCTTCCAAACCTTCCTCCTCCACTTCTGGTCCTAGAGCCCCTAAGAAGGTCAATATGCCAGATCCGGTACAAGTGAGAAGAGTAAGAAAATTGAGCCCGTGGGATGAATTTATTATCACCACGCTTCAAACGAAGGACAAGGTGCTGATCATGAGTGAATTCCTAGATATCGTGCAAAGCGAATTCGATGGAGCCAAGGGATGGACTGAAGCTAAAATCAAATCTAAATTGAACGCTGTTTTTCACAAACTAGCTAATAAGAAAGGAAACATTGTGAAAATCAGTTTCGAAGGAAGGGGGTTTGCTTATGCCTTACCAAAATGGCTAAATCCTGCAGGAGAGCTGAAAAAGAAATATCGCAGGTAATAATAGCAATAACAAAGAGTTATTTAGTCCCCTGACTAGCAACTCATCTTTCTTCAGTGGTGATTTATTCACTGAGCTAGTTCACTACTTTGCTGAAGCTAGATGAGTTGCTATTTTTCCTTTGTAATAGTCTTTCGCTATTCGAAAATCGAATTTTCCTATTGAAGCCATTTAAAAAGATAGCAAGCAGCTCAAGATCTTCCCTTTACATGTGAATGCCATTCCTCCTCCTCCCCCGTCCTCACCAACCTACTTTAAAGACAACATCTAATCTTTCTTTTTCCTATAAAAAAGCTAAGCCGAGAAGATATTTCCTATCTAATCGGCTTTAGCTCACAAAAGACTATTGAAAATTCAGGTATAGAATAAAAATTGTTTATCAGTATCTCTTTGATTGGCTTGCTAGAGGCATGGTCCTATTTAATCATCAGTTTGTACCAACCGGAATTGATCATTCTGAATGTAGATGGATCTACTTTCTAGCAGGGTTCCATGCTGATCTACCATCAGCATCCAGTAGATGCCGGACTCAAGATGGCCTACATCTAAGCGCAGTTGCGTACTTCCAGCTCCTCCCCGCTTCCGCTTACGAATCAGAATTCGGCCAATTCGATCAAACAACAGTATCCTAACTGGTTCGTCCTGCTGCAACTGTAATTCTGCTTTGACTTGCCCCGTTAATACGGGATTAGGATAGACGGTCAGGCGGGAATTTTCCGCTGTTTGGAAAGTACTAACTGAATAAATTGGAGTGTAATAAGGATTCTCTACCATGATCAAATAATCCTCCACCTCTCCATACCCCACATCGCCACAAGAATTTGGAGCATCTCCATACTGCATAGCAACCCGCATATGTAAGGGGCCCGGTGAAATAACTGTCCCGATATACAAATGGGCTTCAATGGATCCTGACCAGGTTTCCAAGTTCAATATCTGTTCTCCTGGATCCGTAAAATCCAAATCCCGGTTAAAGTCTACCCAGATCGCGAAGTATTCGTTAAATGGAAAGCCATCAAACCCAGGATATATATTGATGGTGTAGCCCTGTCCAGCCTGCATCACTACGGCCTGATCTCGCCTATTCACATACCCATCATTATTGCCGGTTTCAAACAATACGGTGTCGATCTTCACTTGTTCTATCCATTCGTATTCCGAGCTCCGTGCTGCTGACTTACAAACATCCGAGGGGTCAGGAATATTGAATCGTTTAGTAGAGGAGCAAGCATTAGCATCGACAACAGTAACACTGTATTCCGTCGAAGAAGGATCCTCTAAGGAAGGGCCTAGGGAACCATCAGACCAATGGTATTGATAAGGCTTCAAACCTCCCCCAGCTTCCACCACCAATCGGCGAAATCCACGTCCATCATCCTGTTTCAACTCACTAGAGATGGATAAACTGTCGGGTGGGTAAAGATCCACTGATGAAGCGGTAGTGCAACCTTCTGCATCAGCTACCTCTAGTGTATATACCCCAGCCTCTAAAGCATCCCAGTCTAGTTGGGTCCATTCAGCTTGGCCATTTAGTGTAAAAGAATAAGGGGCCGTTCCACCCATCACCATGACATCGAGCCACCCCGACGCCTCCCCATGACAAAGGGGTGGACTGCCATGCAACTCTACTACCAGTGGATCAGGCCCCTTAAGTGATATCGATAGCTCTACTCTTTCATTTTCGTGACTTACCGTAACGTTGTATTGCCCTTCACGGAGGCCATTTACCCTAGCGGTAGAATCTCCTGTGCTCCAGGCATATCGGATATGCTCGTTCGTGGGATCTGCTAAATTCACTTGTAAAATACCATCATCTTCATCATGACAACTTGGAGCCTGCACTATCTCTACGGCAGCCTGCAAGGTCGGTAGCAACATTTCGTCTAAACAAAAAGGAAGAGACACCTGGGCACCAAACACACCTCCTTCTACCAATATCCGCCCATCCTGCAAAGTCAAAGTGAATTTCCCTTGACCTTGGTTGCAACACATGCCATCGTCAAAAGCATCAAACACTTTCAGCTCGTAACAGCCTAAGGGTAAACAAAGTGGAATCTGCTTCATGCTATGGCCTAAACTATTGGGATATGGTCCTCCGCTTGCCCAGAGCTGTCCATCCGGCGATTGGATTTGCCAGCGATTCTCAGCTGGGAATTGGTCAAATAAAAAGCTTAAATTCAGTGCTATATCACATTCATAGTGTTCATATAATTGCGCTATGTTTCGCCTTCCCTCTTCCCCTCCTGCACTCTTTGCTGCAATGGAATACCACTCCCGTTTTCCAGGGAAGGTGGGTATATGCACAAAGGTATCTTGCGTGGTAGCCCACTTTTCCATGTGCTGGTACCCCATATGATAGATCTGATAATGATCTGCTCCTGCTACGGGGTCCCAGTACATGATGGCCGTATCATCTGCAGTTGGTAAGTAGGCAAAGCTAGGTTGTGCCAAAATATTTATGGTAGCACTTGGTACGACATGTAAGCCTTGTCTCAACCTAAGTTGCATCTTTCCATGCAAGTTCTCAGGTACAACCCAGTCATACCATCCTCGGCCTGCTGGAATCGAACTTTCTATGGAGATCCATTGATCTGAGCCACTTACTCGGTATGCTAAGTCCAAAGCCGATTGCTCAGCCCCCTCATCCCATCGCAGCGTCACTACTTCTCCCGGCACTAAACTTTCACCTTCCACTGGATAAGCCCATTCCAAGGCCCCTTCATCCAGCAATACCGTTACGAAGTAGGCTTGTGGACCTTCTGGCACCAATGCTCCTTTCACCTTGATCGTATACCTGCCCGCAGCGGGATGGAGAAGCTCAACTTGCTCCATATTATTTAACCGATCTATGCCTTGGCGAGCTGGGGCCGTCAAGCTATCAAGATGCGGATAAGCGCTTAATACCCACGGTAGATGGCTGTTCCCTTCAGCATCTTGCAAGCTCAAGTCGAGATCATTAACCAAGGCTTTACTATTCATCGGTAGGCCTGCTGGATCATTCCAATACAACATCACTCGAAGACGGTGAATTCCTGCTGGCACATTGATGGTGTGGCTTTCCTGTGCGTCATGCGCTACTGCTCCTCCAAAAAGTGGATCCTCTTCCATGCAGGCAAGCGCTCGCCCAAGGTGAGGGCGTCCCCAACCGAATTCAAAGTCAGGGCCAGGTCGTCCAAGATCATCAGCCGTATTCAGTAACAAAGCCTTAATCAAAGCTGCGGGTGGATCCACTCCTCCATGGGCCTCGCGGTAAGCCTGGTACAACAAGGCAGCCCCCCCAGCCACCGCAGGGGCTGCTGCTGACGTTCCAGTAGCTATTTGATACGAGTTCGCTTGATCCGTCGTCCACTGGCCATTACCTGGCGCTGCTAGATC
Source organism: Saprospiraceae bacterium (assembly GCA_013214355.1). Classification (GTDB taxonomy): domain Bacteria; phylum Bacteroidota; class Bacteroidia; order Chitinophagales; family Saprospiraceae; genus DT-111. The sequence goes on from JABSSL010000184.1 coordinate 4,776, forward strand.
TGGCTTGATTCTTCCATCACTGGCTGGCCCTCTACTACTATTCAATATTAAACTATCATGATTGGAGATATTAGCCACTGCTATACTATGCTTCGAGGCTTTACGTCCCCCGGTGATGTTCCCAAACCTCGCCCCATTTGCCAAGCTTATGGCGCCATAGGGACTCTCACACTCCACATCACCTTGATTACCAGCGGAAAAGCAATGGAGTAGGGAAATGGAATGATTAACTTGCAAATCAAGCTCGCGGGCTGATTGCGAGTAACCACCTCCACACCCCTCCCAGAAGGAAGTTGAGGTTATTACGGTACCCAACTCCTGGTAATTATTGACCGCCTGGTCGATGTGTTCATACTGTTCAATATTATATAAGTGCAAAACCGCAGCTGGCGCTATTCCCATGGCACGAGGATCTAAATTCCCGCCACCAATAGCTAGACCTGCTGTCATATCTCCGTGTGATCCTCGATCAAATTGTGTATGATCAAAAACCCTTCCTGCAAAGTCAATATGATCTACTCCGCCATCATCCCCAATAGCCAATGCCACTCCACTACCATCCAGGCCCGTACCTGGCCCTAGATTAAGCCAATTACCTCTTTGCTGTTGCCTGCCCGTTACCCCCTCGTATCTCGGCACAGCAGGAATACACTCAATGTAGAATACAGATGGAATAGCTGCCAATTCAAGAATAGATGTTGGTATGGCAGCTACCTTGAAGTAATTGTCGCGCGCTTCTAGTATCTCTATTCCCTCCGCTAACAATTCTAAACTCAATGATACTTTCGATGCATGACGGAAAGGATACAAATTTAGTAGAACTCTGCCTTCTTGATCCAAGGCATGGCTCGGATACGTATTGTTAGACAAAGCATTGGATAACTTACTCGCCGCAGGGATGGTATCCCATTGTATCAAACCCGCAATACTATCTAGACCTACTGAGCGAGGGAAAGCAGCCAAATAGTTGCTATTATCAAGATATCCAATCAGATCAATTCCTTGTTCGAGCAGCAACTTTCGCTGCTCTGACGTTTGTATAGTTTCAAATTTTAGTTGTAGGTAACGATACTCCTCAACAGGAGTGCTATCTGTTACCTCTAATGCATTTTGTATAAGTAATTGGGACCTTTGAAGATCTGTTAAATCTTCTTTTTTGGTGTAATTTTCTTGCCCAAATGCAAACTGAATGCTTATTAAAAATAAAGCTACAATAAGATAGTTTTGCATACCTAAGCGTGTAAATTTGTTTCATAGACAGAGACCACCTGGTGCTCCAAGACAACGTTTCCCGAGGAGTACAAGTCGACCATGCCATGGCATTCACCAACGCAAATGCCAATGACAATCATATTCTTAGGTATAAGGATGTACGATAAAGCGCTTGCAGCAAGGTGCCCAACTTACCTTTCCAGAGAGGATTAAGCTGGTAAGACTTGCTTCTTACCTTGTCCGTACGGCCTGATACCATTTCATCAGTAATAGATAGCAATTCAAGGCTAAAGAAGTGCTCAATTTAAATTGAGCCATAGCCTTCATTTCTCAATCCAGTGTCAATCGATTTACTTTGTATTAATAATCGTAAAAACACCTATTGGTCCTGTAGCAAAGGATGGGTATGGAAGATCAAGATCGGTCTGAAAAAATTCTTTACTTCATGGCAACTTAGACTGACTTAATCCCAGTAAACGACTTCGTCTGGGCCCTGGTAAACGGTTTTGGTTTACTAGATATCCCAATCTGTAGAACAGGAATCAACAAGTAATCGTAGTGAAAGCTTAGTGACTAGCAAAAGAATTTTGTAAGATCGGTGTGTGCTTGGTAGAATAAGATTTGTAGCGTGTTCAGAGCAAATGTAGAGATAATGAAGATAAAATCAAAGAAAACATTTAATTTTTTTATATATATTTTCAAGCAGTTTCCTGCTGTTGTACAATTTTGAAAATCCATGATCAATATTCGTAAAGCTACCGCATCTGACCTTGATCTCTTATGGCACCTCTTTAATGGAATCATAGAGGAGAAGATCTATTATCCTTATTTGCCCGGTACTCCACGTTCGAAGCTAGAAAAGGTCTGGATCAAGGCCGACAACCTGGCTTATATCGCTGAATACGAAGGTGAAGCCGCGGGAGCCTACATCTTAAGACCCAATCAAGATGGATACGGTGACCACATAGCTAATGGTGCCTATATGGTTGACCCGAAATATAGAAAGCTTGGTATTGGTAGAAAGCTCGCTGTCCATTCATTGGACTCGGCTCGAAAAGCCGGATATAAAGGTATGCAGTATAACCTGGTAGTTAGCACCAACACCGCCGCCGTAAAACTTTGGCAAAGTATTGGTTTTGAAATCATTGCGACAGTGCCAGGAGGTTTTAAGCACTATAATAAAGGATACGTGGATGCTTACATAATGTTTCAACAATTATGATTATGACCACCTGGAACCTACAGCAACCGTTCCCAAAATCTAGGCCTATTAGAGCCCTTATCTCGCTAGCTTTCAGGAGTATAATCACTAAATGTATCAATCATTTCATCAAAAAGTAAGGTGCCAGCAACCAAAGGTTGTCTAGCACCTATTTATACAAAGAGGGACTTGAATCTTTTCTATTGTGCACGGATCGATACACAATAGGACTATTTCTTGACTTGGAATTGCTGATTGGGGTATCTATGAACGTACTAGCGGTAAAGGTAATATAAGGGACAACTGAGTAGTTGGGGCTAGTAACTTATTGGATTGTGCTCCAAAAATATGATACTCCGAACGATAAAACAAATAGAGTTAGTCTGTTTTTTGGCAGAGAAAAGGTCAACTGCTGACAGTTGACCCGTTTTTCTCGTTTTCGGTAGTATCCAGAAAAGCGTGGAAGTTTTAAAATGGGGGGCCATGGCCCCCCATTTTAATTTGGTAACTTTAAACAACCCACCATGCAGAAGATGAAAAAAGAAGACCTATTATCAGATGATTTTT